>JAQIJC010000001.1:2065000-2365000 GCA_036946405.1 Sphingomonas phyllosphaerae
TGCCGGCGCCCGCACGACGTCGTTCGTGCTGGCGTCGATGGACGCGCGCGGCGGTGCCGCGGCGCTGGAGGCGATCGCCCTGATCGGTGGCGCGTTGCGCGCGCATGTCGCGTTGCAGGAGGCGCCGGCGGCGCTGGTCGCGACGCCCGATCCCGTCCCGGTAGTGGTGCTCGATCTGGAGGGAGCATCCGACGAACTCGCGCACGATGTCGTCGCGGTCGTCGGGATGCTCGCGCAGGCGCAGGCGTGGCGCTGCATCGTGGCGATGAACGTCGTACAGATCGATCTGGTGATGGCCGCGCTCGGCGATGCCGCCGACTCGGTGCAGCTGCTTTGCGCGCCTGACCAGCACGAGTGGCTCGGGACGCTGGCGGTCGCTGCGGCACGCGAGCCCGGATCGGTACGTGCCGCCGATGAGGAGCGCGACCAGCTGACGCGGCTCAGCGCCGAGGTGGCGCGTATCGCCGAGATGCTGACGCGCATCACCGAGCGCGACGGCGGCGCGCGTGCCGAGGATCGCCATCGCGCCTTCGCGCCGGCATCCTCGACCAGCGACATCAGCTCGACGACGGTGCGCGACGTGCTGCGCGCACGCCGGCTGCGCGATCGCTTCTTCGAGGGCGGGCTGTTCGAGGACCCGGCATGGGACATGCTGCTGGATCTGTTCGCCGCGCAGCTTGAGGGAACACGCGTGTCGGTGTCGAGCCTGTGCATCGCCGCCGCGGTCGCCCCGACCACGGCGCTGCGCTGGATCGGCAAACTCACCGCTGCACGCCTGCTCGCGCGCGCGCCCGATCCCGAGGACGGGCGTCGCGCCTTCGTCGCGCTGACCGATGAGGCGAGCGATGCGATGCACCGCTATGTCACCACGCTGGCCGAGGCGCGGCTGCCGTTCGTGTGAGGGGATGGTGGGCGCTGACGGGTTCGAACCGCCGACCTACTCGGTGTAAACGAGCCGCTCTACCAGCTGAGCTAAGCGCCCGATGCGGGGCACTTGGTGCTGCCCCGTCGGAACGCTCTCCATACAGTCGTCCGGTCGAGGATCAAGGGGGCGCGGTCCCGCTGGCGCCGATCGACATTCATTGATCGCTTGCCCTTATGCGTCGTCCCGGACCTGATCCGGGATGACGTGGGCTGGAGTCCTTCCTCCGTCCTTGCGCGCGTCGCGAAGCAATCCAGCGCCGGACCAAGACGTTCCGGATTGCTTCGCTACGCTCGCAAGGACGGATCGAGCGGTGTCACTCCCCCGACGCCGCGCCCTCTTCGTACTTGACCTGCAGATAGCGGCGCTTCGTTTCCAGCGCGTCGAGATCGCCCTGCGCCAGCCGCTCGCTGATCTCGCCCAGCTCGCGTTCGATCACGCCCAATCCCTCGACCAGTTGCTGGTCCGGGGTCATGCCGTTGCGGGGGCTGTTGCGCATCGCGGGGGGCACGCGCGTATAGTCCGCGACGAAGCTCGGCAGTTGCTCGCCGACCAGCCGTCGCAGCTCCGCCGCCAGCGGACTGTCCTCGTCCAGTGCCGCGACCTGCACGCCCAGCGTATCGAGCCGCACGTCGAGCTGGTCGAGCACCCCCTGCGCGGGTGCCGGCAGCGCAGAACGTCGCGCATCCAGCCAGCGCGCCGCCTGCGCGGGCACCGCCTTGACCTCCGATTTCACGATCCGCTCGGGCGTCGGCACCGGCGTGGCGGGGGCGAACAGCACCAGCAGGGTCAGCGCTGCGATCAGCGCCGCCACCGCGACCATCCCGAACGCGCCCAGCCCCATCAGCATCGCGACCGTCAGGATCACGCCCGCGCCGATCACCACCGCGGCCGCGCGCTTGCGCCGCCCGCCACGCCCGCGCCGCGGGCGGCGCTGGAGCGGGATCACCGCACCGCCGCGCCGCCGCTCGCGCGCGACCTGCGCTTCGGCGATCGCGTCGTCGACGTCTGTCACAGCGACTCCAGCTTGAACTGCTCGGCCCCGCCCGCGACGCGCTTCTGCGTCGCCCCCTCGGCGCGCGCGATATAGCCGCGCGACTTCTCGACCTCGTTGCCGAGCGTGTCGACCGTCACCTTCATCGTGTCGAGCGCCTTCAGCTTGAACGTGTCGATCGCGTCCATCGTGTCGTAGATGTTCTGGAACGCGCGCTGCAGCGTCTCCAGCGGGATCGTCGACGCCGCCGCCTGCTCATGCACCCGCGCGGTATTCTGGCGCAGCAGGTTGCCGGTCGAATCGATCAGCCCGGCGGTGGTGGTGTTGAGCTGCGTGATCTGCTCCAGCACCAGCTTCTGGTTGGTCAACGCCTGCGCCACCGTCACCGCGGTGCGCAGCGCCGCGACCGTCGTGGTGCTCGCGCGATCGACGCCCTTGATCAGCTCGACATTGTTCTTCTTGACCAGATCGAGCGCCAGATAACCCTGCACCGTCACCGCCATCTGCGTCAGCAGGTCCTGTGTCCGCTGCCGTGCGTAGAACAAAGCGCTCTCGCGAATCGCCTTGGCCTTGGCGGGGTCGGTGTGATCCAGCTCGTTGGCCTTGTCCTCCAGCCGCGCGTCCATCGTGCGCGACAGATGGATCATCTGCTCCAGCCGCCCCATCGCCGACCACAGATTGGCGCGCTCGGTATCGATCGCGGCATTGTCCATCAGCAGCTCGTCCTTGCCGCTGCCCAGGCTCTTCAGGATCGAGGCGATATGAGTCTGCGAGGATTTGTAGCCGTCGAAATAATTGCGGACCTTGTTGCCGAACGGGATCACCCCGAACAGCTTCTGCGGCGCGGTCAGCTTGCCGCGCTTGCCCGGATCGAGGTCCTCGACGACGCGGCGCAGCTCGGCGAGGTCCTTGCCGACCCCGGCCTCCTGATCCATCGCGCGCACCGGACGGTCGAGGAAGCGGTTCGACTGCCCCGCCGCATCGCGGATCTCTTTCTGCCCCATCGCAGTGATCGCATCGACGCGCCTGCCGAACTCGGGCGAGTTGACGTCCTCGTTGACGAGTTGCTCGACAAACGCGTCGACGCGCCGCTCCAGCTCACTGCGCTTGGTGTCGTCGACCGGCACCAACCCGGCGGCCTTTTCGGCGCGGACCTCGGGCACCGGATCGGGCGGGGTGAGCACCAACGTCGGCTCGGTCGCGTCGTTCGGAGCGGTCGCCATCGTCACGTCATCCTTCTCTTGCGCGGCCCTTGTCCTTCGTCCGCGCCCGGCTTTCAACTGTGTTGTTCATGTAATACGCCAAGTGGCGGCTGTCGAGGCACTGGCATCCGACGGAACTTTCCGCTATGCGCCGCGGCGAAACTGCCTGCGGACAAGCGGGCCACCCTCAGGAACCCGTATGAACCTGCGCAATATCGCCATCATCGCGCACGTCGATCATGGCAAGACCACCCTCGTCGATCAGTTGTTCCGCCAGTCCGGTACCTTCCGCGACAACCAGCGCGTCGAGGAACGCGCGATGGACTCGAACGACCTCGAAAAGGAGCGCGGGATCACCATTCTCGCCAAGCCGACCTCGATCGAGTGGGAAGGCACGCGCATCAACATCGTCGATACGCCCGGCCACGCCGATTTCGGCGGCGAGGTGGAGCGCATTCTCTCGATGGTCGACGGCGTGATCCTGCTGGTCGACGCCGCCGAGGGCGCGATGCCGCAGACCAAGTTCGTCACCGGCAAGGCGCTGGCGCTGGGCCTGCGCCCGATCGTCGTCGTCAACAAGGTCGACCGTTCGGACGCGCGCATCCAGGAGGTGCTCGACGAGGTGTTCGACCTGTTCGTCGCGCTGGAGGCGAATGACGAGCAGCTCGACTTCCCGGTGCTCTATGCCTCGGGCCGCAACGGCTATGCCTCGGAGGACATGGACCGTCGCGAGGGCACGCTGACCCCGCTGTTCCAGAAGATCGTCGATCACGTGCCGCCGCCGTCGCTCGATCAGGACGCACCGTTCAGCTTCCTCGTTACGCTGCTCGACCGCGACAACTTCCTCGGCCGTATCCTCACCGGCCGCGTCCAGTCGGGCGTCGTCAAGCTCAACCAGCCGATCCACGCGCTCGACAATCAGGGCAATGTGATCGAGACCGGCCGCGCGTCGAAGCTGATGAGCTTCCGCGGGCTGGAGCGCGTGCCGGTCGAAGAGGCGCGTGCCGGCGACATCATCTCGCTGGCCGGTCTGGCGGTGGCGACCGTCGCCAACACGATCTGCGACACCACCGTGTCGACCCCGATCCAGGCGCAGCCGATCGATCCGCCGACGCTGTCGATGCGCTTCGCGGTCAACGATTCGCCGATGGCGGGGCGTGAGGGCAGCAAGGTGACCAGCCGGATGATCCGCGACCGCCTGATGCGCGAAGCCGAGACCAACGTCGCGATCAAGGTGACCGAGGCCGCCGACCGCGACAGCTTCGAGGTCGCCGGCCGCGGCGAGCTTCAGCTCGGCGTGCTGATCGAGACGATGCGCCGCGAAGGCTTCGAGCTGGGGATCAGCCGCCCGCGCGTGCTGTTCGGCGAGGATGAGGACGGCAAGAAGACCGAGCCGTACGAAACCGTCATCATCGACGTCGATGAAGAGCATTCGGGCACGGTCGTCGAGAAGATGAACCTCCGCAAGGCCGAGATGACCGACATGCGCCCGTCGACCGGCGGCAAGACGCGCATTACCTTCTCGGCGCCGTCGCGCGGGATGATCGGCTATCACGGCGAGTTCCTGTCGGACACGCGCGGCACCGGCATCATGAACCGGCTGTTCGAAAAGTACGGCCCGCACAAGGGCAACATCGAGGGCCGCAAGAACGGCGTGCTGATCTCGAACGGCGCGGGCGAGGCGCAGGGTTATGCGCTCGGCCCGCTCGAGGATCGCGGCATCCTGTTCGTCGGTCACGGCGAGGCGCTCTACGAGGGCATGATCATCGGCGAGAACGCCAAGACGGATGACCTCGAGGTCAATCCGATGAAGGCGAAGCAGCTGACCAACTTCCGCGCCTCGGGCGGCAAGGATGATGCGATCCGCCTGACCCCGCCGAAGAAGATGACGCTGGAACAGGCGATCGCGTACATCGACGACGATGAGATGGTGGAAGTGACCCCCAAGACGATCCGCCTGCGCAAGCGCTACCTCGACCCGAACGAGCGCAAGCGCGCGAGCCGCGCCAAGGCGGCGTAAGGCGAGGCGGCCAGCGGGCAGCAACGCTGCGCGCGCGCCAAAGCCTCGCCCGGCCGGCGGCGCCACAGCGCCGTCCGACGACACGAGCTTTGCCCGTGGCGGGTCAAGCGACGGAAAGACGGCCACCGCCCACCCGGCGGTGGCCGTTCTCATTCCCTCAACCGTACCCGCGCCACCATTCTGCGCACCTGCGCGCTCACCAAGGCTGGATTCTCCTCGGCGATCGGATGATGGTTGTGCGTCGCCACCACCATCTCGCCGCGCCGCGACAGCTGTGCGAGCCGTGCCTGCGCCGCCGGCCATTCGCGTTCGTACTTCTCCGGCACCCCCATGCCGCCAGCCAGGCCATGGCGGATCACGATCAGCGGCCGACTGCCCAGCATGCCCGCGATCGCCTGTGGTCGATCGCCCGTCGGCGTTCGCTCCCAGCTGTCGATCGGATCGCGCGCCTGTCCCGGCATCGCGCGCGACCAGACCGCGTCGAACTGCCCGCGCAGATCGGTCGGCAGATCCTCGACCCACGAAGGCACCGCATATGGCAGGATCAAACGCACGATGCCGAGCCGCCAGCCGGCCTGCCACAGCGGGTCGGTGAGCCGCAGCATCGCAAACTTGTCCGGCATGCCGCGGAACCACAGCGCCGGCTCCGATCCGTCGACCGTCACCATTCCGGCCACCCGCTGCGGCGCGCGACGGAAGAAGGCGAGGGCGATGACGTTGCCGCCCGACTCCGGCACCAGCACGAGCGGCCCGTCGACACCGCCGCGCGCCAGCAATCGTTCGAGATCGTCGACCTGCTCGCGCAGCCCCATCGCATGCGGCGCGGGATCGCTCCACCCCAGCCCGGCGCGGTCGTAGCTGCACACGCGCGTATCGGCAGCGATCCGGCGCTGCGCGGCGTACATCGTCACCGAGGGTGTACCGTCGCCTGACAGCAGCAGCACGGTCGGTGTTCCTTCGCCGGCGCACCATAGGTGCAGTCGATGGTCACCGACCGAGATCAACTGTCCGGGCGCGGGATGCTCCACCGCATCGATCCGCTCGCCGCGGTGTTGATAGATAGCGCCCGTCAGCAGCAGCGCTGTTACGCCGAAGGTGATCCACAAGGCCCTGCGCATTTTCGTTCCCAACGCTTCCGAGGCGTCAGCATTCCATCGCGACATGGCACGATCGCGGCCACTTCGAGATCAAGGCGTGACGCGACCACCCCCCGTCGCCCCTGCGCAGGCAGGGGCCCATGTCTGTCTCGTGCGTCGATACCGCCGACACATCCATGTCGCCCCTGTGTCAGCCGCCCCGCACGACGCGACAGCGATAGGCCCCTGCCTGCGCAGGGGCGACGACGCGGGAGGCGGTCGGATCGCCTGTCACGCCCGACGACGCCGGCCGCGCGCCTGTCCTACACCCGGAGTCGCATGATACATCCCGGCGATGCCAACTCGCTCACCCACCGCGCGACGTCAGACCTTCGGCCCGATCGGGCTCCACGAAAACACCCCGCCATCGTCTCAACATTCGCAACATTCGCGCCGGCAACACACTGGAGCGGCAACATATCCTCACCGACCATCCATGCTTGCGCCGCGCCACCCGGATAGGAGCACGGCTCTCTCTTCCCGCGGAGCCCTCCATGCGTATCGCCACCGCCACGACCCTGCTCGCCACCATGCTCATCACCGCCACCGGAGCGGCGGCACAGACCACCTATCCGGCGATCCCCGAACCGATGATCTTCGACATGATGCGCCCGCTCGGCGCGCAGAAGGGCGAAATGGAGGTCAATGCGCTGGCGATGACCACTTCGCCGTTCCGTCCGCGCGAGGCGGAGTGGGCACCCGAACTGGAATATGCGTTCGCGGACGGGAAGGCGATCGAGTTCGAGCTGCCCTTCAACGGCGCACGGCTGGAGGCGCTCAAGCTCGGCTTGCAGGCGGCGTTCGGCGCGTCGGCGGACGGGCGCAGCGCGCATGGCGTGCAATATCTCGGCATCTACGACCGTGACACCGGCCGGTACAGCAATGCGTTGCTCTATATGGCCGGGCATCGCTTCGACGCGCGCTGGAGCATGATGAACATGGTCGGCCTCGACGACATCGCCCTCAAGCGCCGAAACGGGCGCAACGCGCTGTTGCTCAACCATGCGACCTTCTACGACGTCAGTGCCAAGACGGTGGCCGGTGTCGAACTGAACGTCGCAGGTGGTGCGGAACGGCTGGTCCGCGTCGCACCGCAGCTGCACCAGCGGCTGGCCGACAAGATCAACGTGCAGGCCGCGGCGGGCGTCGAGAAGCACCGCCACCACCGCGTGCGCCCTGCGCTCGGGGTGCGGCTGGTGCGCGAACTCTGACGCCGGTAGAAGCGCGCCATGCCGATCGATCTCATCTGCCTCGATGCCGACGACACTTTGTGGCACAACATGCGCTTCTTCGCCGCTGCCGAGCAGGCGTTCGCCGAGCTGGTCGCGCCCTATGCCGACGATGCTGCGGCGCGCGAACGGATGCAGGCGATCGAGATCCGCAACCTGCGGCATTATGGCTATGGCGCGAAGAGCTTCACGCTCTCGATGGTCGAAACCGCGCTCGAACTGGCAGGCGACGACCTGCCGGCGGCGAGCGTGCGCCGCATTCTCGCGATCGGCCGCGAACTGCTCGCGCATCCGGTCGAGTTACTCGACGGCATCGGCGAGACGCTGGAGCGGTTGGCCGCAATCGGGCGACTGGTGCTGGTGACCAAGGGCGATCTGCTCCATCAGGAAGTGAAGCTTGCCGCGTCAGGTCTGGGGCAGTTGTTCACCGGGGTGGAGATCGTCAGCGACAAGCGTGCCGAGACGTTCGTTCGCGTCTTCCACCGCTATGGCTGCGCGCCCGAACGCGCGCTGATGGCGGGCGATTCGATGCGCTCGGACGTGCTCCCCGCGCTGGAGGCGGGGGCATGGGGCGCCTACATCCCGCAGCCGCTGGCCTGGGCGCACGAGGTGGCGACGGCCCCGACCGACCACCCGCGCTTCCGGCAATTGTCGCGGCTGGCGGAGTTGCCGGGCTGGATCGAGGAGATCGGGGGCATTTGATATTCGTCATTCCCGCGCAGGCGGGAATCCAGAACCACTGACGTAGCGGTTCTTCCGGGAACCTGCGCGTCTGGATTCCCGCCTGCGCGGGAATGACGTAAAAGGTGGGGAGGCCGAAGCCCCCCCAAGTGTCACCTCAGTCGAACTTGCCGCTCAGCGAGACACCGACGATCCGCGGTTCGTTGAACACCGCGGCGTTATAGTTCTCGATCACGCCCTTGAGGTTCTTCTCGTTGGTGATGTTGCGCGCGAACGCCGCGATCTCATAGCGGCCGTCGGCGGTCGTGAAGCCGGCCTTGAGCCCCAGCTCCAGATTGTCGCTCGCGAAGAATTCACGGGTCTTGTACAGGACGAAGTTGGTGTACCCCTGCATGTTGACGTCGCTCGCTACGAAGAAGTTGCCGCGATCCGACAGCGGAATGTCGTAGCGGACCGCCGCATCGACCTGCCACCGCGGCGCGTTCGGCAGTGGATTGCCGTCGATCTGCGCCAGCACTGCCGGCGCGCCGAAGATCGTCGCTCTCACCGTCGGGTCGAGCACCGTACAGGTCACCTGACCATTGAAGGCGCAAACCTGTGCGAAGACACGCTTGTCCTTGATCTCGGTGTGGATCGCGCTGCCGCCGAGCGAGAAGGTGATGTTGCGGATCGGCCGCCAGTCCATCTCGGCCTCGACGCCATAGGCATTTGCGTGATCGGCGTTGAAAAGCGTGCCGTTGCCGTTCGCGTCATTGCCGTTCAACTGGATGTCGTTGACGCGGTAGGTGAAGGCGGTGGCGTTGACGCGCAGCTTGGAGGTCGGCTGGGTCTTCACGCCCGCCTCGTACGACATGATCGTCTCGCTGTTCGCGGTCGAGAAGGGCGTGTTGAACACCGCCGACCGCCCCTGGATCGTCGGGCCGCGGAAACCGCGTGCGACACGGGCATAGATGCTCGCGATCGGATCGATCTCGTACAGCGCCGACAGATCCCAGCTCGGTTCCTTGCCGGTCAGCTTGATCGCTCGCGGTGCGGTCGCCGGGAAGGTGTCGACGGTGCCCGCGGCGTTCCGCCCGGCGCGCACCAGCCGCGTCTCCTTGTCGTCCTCGGTGTAGCGCGCGCCGGCGGTCAGCGTCAGCCGCTCGGCAAGGCGGTAGCTCGCCTGCCCGAACACCGCCCAGCTGGTGTTGACGTTGTGCAGCCGCACCCAGTTGTTGACGTTGCGCTGCGGGTCGCCCGGCGACAGGAAATAGCCGCGCTGGTAGAATTCGGTGTCGTCGCGGCTATCGAAATAGAAGCCGCCGAATTGCCACTTGAACGCGCCATCGCCGTTGCTGGCGAGACGGACTTCCTGCGTCCACTGGTCGAGGTCGCGGACCCGGCCCATGCTCTCGCCATAGCCCGCCCCGCCGAAATTGGTCGCCGCGCCACCGTCGGTGTCGCCGCGGCTGTAGCCCGAGGTCGTCTCATAGGCGGTGATCGAGGTCAGCGTCGCCGCGCCGAAATCCCACGCCGCGTTCACCGACCCGCCATAGGTCTTGTACGCCTGCGGGTTGTTCGCGCCCTCGTCGAGCGCGACGCGGTCGCGCGGTTCGAGGTTCATGTTGTTCTGCCCCTTGATGAGCGCGCCGCGGTGGAACACCGTCGACGTGCCCTCATAGGAGCGGACGTGGCCCGATAGGTTGACCGACAGCGTCTCGGTCGGGGTCAGCAGCACCTGCAGGCGCGCGTCGCGCTCGTCGAAGCCACCCATCGCGTCGCGGCCCGGGCGCGTGCCGTCCCGGCTGGCGCCGGTGTAGCTGTTGTCGATCCAGTCGTCGCGATGCTGGTACAGGCCCGACAGCCGCACCGCGATCTTGTCCTGCACGATCGGCCCGCCGACGCCGGCGTCGAAGGTGACGGTGTTGTACGAGCCATAGGACGCATTGAAGCGGCTCGACCAAGTCTGGCCGGGACGGATCGTATCGAACTTGATGATGCCCGCGGTGGTGTTACGCCCGAACAGCGAGCCCTGCGGCCCGCGCAGCACCTCGACATTGGCGACGTCATAGACCGGATTCGACTTCAGGACGACATGCTCCAGCACGACATCGTCCTGGATGATCGACACCGGCTGCGAGGCGCCGAGATAGAAGTCGATGTTGCCGAGCCCCCGGATGTAGAAGCGCGGAAAGATGCGGCCGGTGGTCGTCTCGGCATACAGGCCCGGCACGCGCCCGGCGAGCGCCAGCGCGTCCTCGCCACCCGCCTGAAAGGTGCGCAGGTCGTCGCCGTTGACCACCGCGACCGACACCGGCACGCGGCGCAGGTTCTCGGTCCGGCGCTCGGCCGTCACCACCACCTCGCCGAGCCCCGCATCCGCCTCGCCGGGCGTCGCCTCGGTCGCGGCGGGCACGGTGCCGCCGGTCTGCGCGGCGGCGGGTATGGCGGACAGCGCCACGCCGGCGGCAAGGCTGGCGAGCAGGATCGATTTCGACGAACGACGCATGAGAACCCCTTGAGAAACGACAGGAAGGTCGCGCCGCCGGCACGCCGGCTGCTGCGGCGCTGATCTCCGGCGATGTTGACGGCTTCCTGTTGGTGGCGGCTAGGCGGCGAATGTGTCGAGATGATGAAGTATTGCGAAATATTTCCCGCAGGTTGCTTCTGTCAGCTTGGCCTTCGCCGGTTTCCGGAATGCGATTAAACCGCTGATGAATGCGCCATTCCGCACCGGTTCAGCCGCCTCGGTCCATAGCCACGGCACAGGCTCGTACACATATGCGTTCAGTTCAATCAGCGAGCGAGTGCAGGAGGTCCGGTTTATGTCTGCGTTGAAGAAGACCGTCTTGGCCACCGGCCTGATGGCGACAGCCCTGGCCAGTGCCGCGCCTGCGGAGGCGCAGCGTTACTGGCGTCATCGCGATCGCGGCGGCGATACCGCAGCCGGTGCGTTGATCGGTGGCGTGATCGGGCTGGGGCTCGGTGCGGCGATCGCGTCGAGCAATCGCGATCGCTACTACGATCGCCGCTATGACGATCGCGGCTATTACTACGACGATCGTTCCTACTACGCGCCGCCGCCGCGGGTCTATTATCGCGAGCGTTATTACGCTCCGCCGCCCCCGCGGGTCTATTATGAGCCGCGCGGCTATTATCGCGGCTATGACGCACCAGGCTATTACGGCTGGTGATGCGAAAGGCGGCGCGGGGGACGATCCCCGCGCCGTTTTTTGTGGCCGCGCGCGCCGCTTTGCGGCAAGGGCGCGGCATGAGCGATACTCCTCCCGACCATCTGTCGATCGATCCGTCGAGCCCGTTCTTCGACCAGGACGCCCTGCAACGCGGCGTCGGCATCCGCTTCAAGGGCGTCGAGCGCCGCGACGTCGAGGAATATAGCATGTCAGAAGGCTGGGTGCGCGTCGCGCTTGGCAAGAAGGTCGACCGGCACGGGCGCCCGCTGACGATCAAGCTGACCGGCCCTGTCGAGGCCTATTTCGAGAATGCCGCCGCGGGTGAGCCCGAGGGCGCGGATCAGGACGAGGTGTAAGGTCGCCCCACCACCTATTGTCATCCCCGCGAAGGCGGGGACCCAGACGCGCAGGCCCGTCGTTAGAAGTACGAGCGTCAGAGGTTCTGGATTACCGCTTACGCGGGAATGACGTGGGTTGAGGTTCTACGCCGCCTCCAGCGCCTCGCTCGCCGCCATCCAGCGCGCTTCCGCCGCCTCGATGCGGTCGTTCAGGTCGGCGCGGCGCTTCATCAATTCGGTCATCGTCAGCTTGGCGAGTTTCGCTTCCGCCTTTGACGGATCGAACATCGCCTGATCCACCGCGGCGCGTTCGGCGGTCAGCTTCGCCAACTCCGCCTCGGCATCGCGCGCCTCCTTCTTCAGCGCCTTGTCGTTCTCGCGCGCGGCGGCCGCGGCTTTGCGATCCTGCTTCGTGCCCTTCGGCTTGTCCGCGCCCTTGCCGTCGCCCGCCAGTACGAAGGCGATGTAGTCGTCGAGGCTGCCGTCGAACTCCTTCGCGGTGCCATTGTCGACCAGCACCAGTCGGTCGGCGCTAAGCTCCACCATATGCCGGTCGTGGCTGACCAGCAGCACCGCGCCGGTATAGGCGTTGAGCGCCTGCACCAGCGCCTCGCGCGCATCGACGTCGAGGTGGTTGGTCGGCTCGTCGAGGATCAGCAGGTGCGGCGCCTCGCGCGTCACCAGCGCCAGCGCCAGCCGCGCGCGTTCGCCACCCGACATGCTGCCGACGCGCGCCGTCGCGCGATCGCCCGAGAAGCCGAATCGCCCGAGCTGTCCGCGCACCGCCGCCGGGGTCGCGCCGGGCATCACGCGAGTCATATGCGCGAGCGGGGTGTCGTCCGCCTCGAGTTCCTCGACCTGATATTGCGTGAAATAGCCGACCTTCATCTTGCCGGTGGCGCTCATGTCGCCGGCCATCGGCGTCAGTTGCGCGGCGAGCAGCCGCGCCAGCGTCGTCTTGCCGTTGCCGTTGCGGCCGAGCAGCGCGATGCGGTCCTCCGGATCCATTCGCAGGTTGAGCCGTGACAGGATCGGTGTTTCGCCATAGCCGACCGCGGCGTGATCGAGCGTGATGAGCGGCGGCCGCAACTCGGTCGGGTTTGGGAAATCGAAGCTGAGCGTCGGGTCGTTCACCGCCTCCGCGATCGGCTGCATCTTGGCGAGCATCTTGGCGCGGCTCTGCGCCTGTTTCGCGGTCGAGGCGCGCGCCGAGTTGCGCGCGACATAATCCTGCAGCTTGGCGCGTTGCGCGTCCTGGTTGGCCTTGGCCGCCGCGAGCTGCGCCAGCCGCTCGGCGCGCTGCCGCTCGAACGCGTCATAGCCGCCGGGATAGAGCGTCGTCTTGCCGCCCTGCAAATGCAGGATGTGGTCGACGACGTTGTTGAGGAAGTCGCGTTCGTGGCTGACCACGACGATCGTCGCGCGATAGCTCTTGAGGAAGTCCTCCAGCCACATCACCGCTTCGAGATCGAGGTGGTTGCTCGGCTCGTCGAGCAGCAGCAGGTCGGGCTGCGAGAACAGCAAGGCCGCGAGCGCGACGCGCATCTTCCATCCGCCCGAGAAGCTGTCGAGCGGCTGGTTCTGCGCTTCTTCATCGAAGCCCAGTCCGACCAGGATACGCGCGGCGCGCGATGGCGCAGAATAGGCGTCGATCGCGATCAGCCGGTCGTGGACCTCGCCGAGCCGGTCCATGCAGCCGGTGCCGTCGAACGCCTCGGCTTCCGCGAGCAGTGCGGCGCGCTCGGTATCGGCCGCGAGCACGGTTTCGAGCGGCGTGGCATCGCCGGCGGGTGCCTCCTGCGCGATATAGCCGATGCGTGCGCCGCGCGGCATGTCGGCCGAGCCTTCGTCGGGTTCGAGCAGACCGGCGATGACGCGCACCATCGTCGACTTGCCCGCGCCGTTGCGCCCGATCAGCCCGACACGGCTGCCAGGAGGAAGCGCGGCGCTGGCGCGGTCGAGGATCGTGCGGCCGCCAAGCCGCACGGTGATGCCGTTGAGAGAAAGCATGCGCGCGCCTGTAGCCGAACGCGGCGGATCGGGAAAGGGAGGGGCATCAGCGCCGGGATACGAGAGTGGTGCGTATCGTCCTCACGATCCGGAGACGGGATCATCGCCTTGCGCACCCACGCCACGCTGCTCGCAAAGGATCGTCCAGCCGGTCAGGAACAATGCCCCGACCACGGGCCCGACGACGATCCCGCTGAGCCCCAGCAGATCGATGCCGCCGAGCGTGGTCACCAGCACCAGCCAGTCGGGCAGCCCCGTGTCGCGGCCGACGAGGATCGGACGCAGCACGTTATCGGCCAGCCCGATCACGAACACGCCGGAGACGATCACCACGACCGCCTGCCAGATCGCACCGGTCGCGAGCAGATACACTGCGACCGGTCCCCAGATGATCGCCGGCCCGATCGCGGGCAGCAGCGCCGCCACCGCCATCAGCACGCCCCATAGCAAGGCGGCAGGCAAGCCGACGATCCAGAAGGTGATCGCGCCCAACGCGCCTTGCACCAGCGCCACAACCCCCGATCCCTTGATGGTCGCGCGGACGACCGTCACGAACTTCTCCGCGAGCCGCTCGGCGACCGGTCGTTCGAGCGGGAGCGCGCGTACGACCGCCGGGCCGATCCGTTCGCCATCGCGCAGCAGGAAGAAGGTGACGTACAGTCCGACACCGAACGCCAGCAGGAATGCCGCGGCATTCGCCCCGATCGACAAGGCCTGTCGCGTGAGGACGCTCGCGCTGTTGCTCAGCGTCGCCGTGACGCGCGCCTGTGCGCGCTCGAGGCTGTTGAGCCCGGCGCTGTCGAGCAATTGCTGCAAACGCCCGGGAAGCGCGTCATGCATTTGCTTGAAATATTGCGCGAAGTCGATCTGACCATTGCGCATCTGCTCGTAAACGCCGGCGGCCTGGTCGACGATCATGCTGCCGAGGATCAGGGCCGGAATGACGACGGCGAAGGTGATGACCAGCAACGTCAGCGCCGCCGCCATGTTGCGTCGTCCGGGCCAGTGCCGCGAAAAGCGCTGGAAAATCGGCTGGAACAGCAGCGCCGCCAGCGCGGCCCACAACAAAGCGCCGAGGAAGCCGGATACGACCAGCAGCAACCCGACCGAGATCAGTAGCAGGAACAGGATCAGCCCGCCGTTCTCGACGCGCTGTCGATCGATCGCCATGTACGAAGCCCCCGGTTTCGTCGTGTTGTTACGTGGGGGAAACGCTACCGATCTGCATTAGGTCCGCAGGACGGTGCGCAACGGTGCCGAGCGGGACGTCAATCGGTATCGAACGTCCGGCCGACGTGGGCCTCGCCGCGTGCGATCGCAAGCTGTTCCTGTCGATGCCGCTCGGCATAGCCGGCGCGTTCCTCCGCAGTCCGCTTGCCGATGCAGGCCGGGCAACTCACGCCCTCCACATAGGCGGGAGAGGCCCGATCTGCCGGGCCGACCGGCATCCGGCACGCGAAGCACAGCAGATGCGTTCCCGGTGCGAGACCGTGGCCAACCGCGACGCGCTGATCGAAGACAAAGCATTCGCCCTGCCACGCGCTCTCGACCGCCGGCACTTCTTCCAGATAGCGCAGGATGCCGCCGTCGAGATGATGCACCTGCTCGACGCCCTCCGCCTTGAGGAAGGCGGTCGACTTCTCGCAGCGGATGCCGCCCGTGCAGAACATCGCCACCCGCTTCTTGCCGGCCAGCAACGTTTCGCGCCGGGCGCGAAACCAGTCGGGGAAGTCCGCAAAACCGGCGGTCTTCGGATCGACCGCGCCCGCGAAGGTGCCGACGGCCACCTCATAGTCGTTGCGCGTATCGATCACCAACGTTTCGGGATCGGCGATCAGCGCATTCCATTCGGCCGGGGCGACATAGGTGCCCGCGTCGGTCAGCGGATCGACCGTCACCCCCATCGTCACGATCTCGCGCTTTACCTTCACCTTGAGCCGGTGGAACGGCATCGCGTCGGTCCAGCTGTGCTTGAGCGACAGCTCGGCACAGCCGGGCAGGGTGCGAAGATGCGCGATCACCGCGTCGAGCGCCTCCGGTGCGCCCGCGATCGTACCGTTGATCCCTTCACCCGCGAGCAGCAACGTGCCCTTGATCCCCGCGGCACGCGCGGTGGCGAGCAACGGCTCGCGCAGCGCGTGCGGATCGTCGAAGCGCGCGAAGCGATAGAGCGCCGAAACCCGGATCAATGGACGAAGCGCGCCACCACGTCGCGATAGCTGCGGCTGACCTTCACGTTCGCCCCCGAATCGAGCACGAGGAAGCATTCGCCGTTGGTGTGCGGCTTGACCTGCTTCACCAGATCGAGGTTGACGATCGTCGACCGGTGGATGCGCTGGAAACGGCGCGGATCGAGCCGCTTCTCGAGGTCCTTCATTGTCTCGCGCAGGATCAGGTTCCGGTCGCCGGTGTAGATCACCATGTAATCGCCGGCCGCGTCGATCCGTTCGATCGTGTCGACGTCGACGCGGAAGATCTGGCCCTGATCCTTGATGTTGATCATCTTTTCGAAGCGGCTGGCGTTCACCGCGTCGCCGCCATCGGCCATTTCCGCCGCCGCCTCGGGTGCGTGCTCGGCCAGCGCTTCCTTGAGCTTCTCGGCCTCGCCCGCGCTTTGCCGCTCGGACAGCCGCTGGCGCACGCGGTCGAGCGTGTCGGCGAGCCGCGATTCCTCGACCGGCTTCATCAGATAATCGGTCGCCTGCGCCTCGAACGCGCGGATTGCATGGTCGGAATAGGCGGTGACGAACACGAACAACGGTGGTTCGACGTCCATCAGCCCTTGCACGACCGAGAAGCCGTCGAACCCCGGCATCTGGATGTCGAGGAAGACGAGGTCGGGCTTGTGGGTCTTGATCGCGCTGATCGCCTCGCGCCCGTTCTGGCACTTGGCGATGATTTCGACGTCGTCGTGCGCCTGCAGCCGCAATTCGAGCCCCTGGATCGCAAGCGGCTCGTCGTCGACGAGGATGGTACGAATGGTCATCACACCTCTCTGTTCGGTACTTCGAGCTGGTACGGGATCTCGATCTCGACCCCGAACCCGCCCGTCGGCATGGCCCGCACATCGAAGCGGTGGTCCGGCCCGTAAGCCTGTGCCAGCCGCTCCCTGATATTGGCGATGCCCACGCCGGTTGAAAGGCTTGGCCGTGATTTCGTCGGCATCAAACCCGGGCCGGTGTCGGATACGCCGAGCAGCACCCTGTCACCGACGAGCCGAATGGTGACGCAGATTTCGGCGCCATCCTCTTGCGGCGTCACGGCATATTTGATCGCATTCTCGACCAGCGGCTGGAGCAGCAGCGACGGCAACCGCGCCTTTTCCGCAGCCGGGTCGATGTCGAACTTCGGACGCAGCCGGTCCTCGAAACGCATCTTCTCGATTTCGAGATACAGCTTCAGCGTCTCGACCTCCTGCGCGACGGTGACGTGCGCGGTCGGTTCGTTGGCGAGCGTGTAGCGCAGGAACGACGACAATCGGCTCAGCATCGCATTCGCACGCTCGGTCTGCTTCAGCAACACCAAAGTCGAGATCGAATTGAGCGTGTTGAACAGGAAATGCGGGTTGAGCTGGTAGCGCAGCATCGCGAGTTGCGCCGATGACGCCTGATTTTCCAGATGCTCCATCTGGTCGATCTGATCCTCAAGGATCAGGTAGAAATTGATCCCGAAATACAGCGCCGACCAGCCGGCGAGCGTCGTGAAGCTGAGGAATAGCGCGGCGAGCAGCAGCGTCAGGTCGACGCCCGGCGCGGCGAGCCGGATCAAGCTGAACGAGAATGCGTAGAGCGTCGCGTACAGGAACGTCGCCGCCGCGAGCGTGAAGATCGAGAGCAGGATTCCGGTCACGCGCGGCAACTGGCGATAGTGCCCGTAGAGCACCGACAGCAGCAGGGTAATGCAATAGCCGATGATCGACTCGATCAGCACCGAGCCGATCACCTGCAACGAGGCATTGCTGCTGAGCGAGGACACCAGCCGCAGCACCAGATAGCCGGTCCAGCCCACCGCCTGGAGCTTCCAGAAGGCCGAGGCCTTGTTCTCGAAGAACGGCCGGACGAACAGCGGGCGCTCGGGCGTGCCGGCATAGGCAGGCGAGGCAGGAGCAGCGGAGACGGAAGTCGCGGAAGTCGCCATCGCGGCCTCTCTACACCGACCGGCAGCCGCGCGCAAAAAGAAGGGCCGCCGTCTTGCGAAAGACGGCGGCCCTGTCGGGTGCGTTCGGTGCGGATCAGAAGGTGAAGCGCGCGCCGATGCGAACCGAGTAGAGCGACTGACGCGACGAGATCACGTTCTGCTGAGCCGGGGCAACCGACGGCGCTGTGTACCGATACTGGGCGCAGGCCTGACCGGTGTTCTGCGTCGTCTGCGCACTCGTCGGGTTCGTGCCCGTGGCAACCGGCGCCTGCAGACACTGCACCCGGATCGCCGCCGTGGTGTACGGGAACGAATACTCGCGGATCTGCCCCCAGTTCTTGTTGATGAGGTTGCCGACGTTCTCGACGTCCGCGAACAGCGTGACGCGGCTGCCGCCCAGCCCGGTCGGGATTTCCTGAGAAATATGCAGGTCGACCTTCGTGAACCACGGTGAGTTGAAGGCGTTACGCGGCGCGATCTTGCCACGGAATTTGGACAGGCCGCTCGAATTGATGAGCGCGTCCAGGTTCTGCGCCGTCTGTGCAGCGGTCTGAGTGACGACGCCGTTCACGATCGTGTCGCCGTAGCTGACCAGTGCGTCCGTAGTCGAGGTGGGCACGTACAGCAGGTAACGCGATTGGGTACCGACGTTGCCGAAGATCGGGCTGCGGTTCGACGACGTATCCTGCATCGTATAGCTGTACGGCTTGCCGATGCGGGTTTCCCCGAAGATAGCGATGTTGGTCTTGTAGTCGCCGAAGAAGGCATGGTCGAACGTTGCGCCATATTTGATGAAGTGGCGGACCTGATCGTTCGACACGCCATAAGTGGTGCCGCTGCCGTCGAAGAACGCGCCGTTGCCATAATTGGAACCTGCGGTTGACGAGGTAGCCGGCGTCTTGTCCTTGACGTCCTGGTAAGTGTAGCTGGCCGAAATGTTCAGCCAGTTGTCGAACGACTTATCGAGACGTGCGACGCCAATATAGGCGCGGCCCCGCGACGTGTTGGTCAACACGATGTCCTGGAAACGATCGCTGAAGGACGTCACCGACTGGTAACGAACGCGCCCGTCCGGCGTGGTCAGCGCGGTCGGCGCGACGCGATAATCGGCGAAATAGACCTGATCGCGCACTTCCGACCACAGGAAGTCGGCACCCAGATGCCAGCCGCCGCCCAGGAAACCGCCGAAGTCGCTGTCGTAGTCGGCCGACAGCGTGCCGCGCCACTGAGACGGCAGGCGGAAGTTACGTGCCAGCGCGTTGGTTGGCGCGCCGGTGGCGGTCGACGCATTCTTCACCAGATCGTTGGCCGCCGTCGGGATCGTCGTGCCGCTGACGTTGGTCAGGATCTGATTGCCGGTGCTGACCGAATAGCTTCCGTTATTCGACTGCGTAACGTCGATGCTGTTGGTCAGGAAGCCGGTGTTCGAATAGCTGTTCGAAATATAGACGTCCGGCGAACCACCCGAGAAGATGCCGATGCCACCGCGGAAGGTGAGCTGCGGTGTCGCCTTGAAGTCAAAGCCGATGCGCGGCTGAAACACGCCCTTGCCAGAGATATACTCCTGGTTCGTAAAGCCGTAGCGGCTGACGAAATTCTGGTTCAGCGCCGGGCGACCGTGACCACCGTACATGTCGTACCGCATGCCGTACGACAGCGTCAGCAGATCGTTGATCCGCCAATTGTCCTGAATGCCGAAGGCATAGGACTGATACTGAAAGCGGGCTGCGCCATCGATCGGGTTCAGCGACGGGATGGCATTCTGGTAACGCAGGCGCTGGGCATTGCCTGCCTGGAAGTCGGCGATCGAGTCGAAATAATAGTCGCCCGCCGTGCGCTGCACAAACAGGTTGACAATCTTCGTGTCCGACATTTCACCGAAGATGCGCAGATCGTGGTCGTCACGGGTCAGGCGTGCCTGAACCGTGCCGCCCCAGGTGCGGCTGGTCAATTCGTTCGACTGGCGCGAGATGTCCGGACCGAAGGACACGACTCCCGAGCCGTTGGCGCAGTTGGTCGACAAGTCGATGCCCGTCGCCGTGCTGCCGCCAGTGCCGAAGCTGCTGCGATCCGACTGCGCCGCGGTGCAGACCTGGAACTGCGCGAAGCCGCGACCCAGGATCGGATCCTGCCCGCGCTTGTAATCCTTGTAGAAACCACGGACCTCGGTCGAGAATTCGTCCGACCAGTCCGAGTTCAACTGGACGACGCCGGCATGCAGGCGGTTCGATCCGACATAGCCGTTCGACTCCAGACCCAGGCCCGGGGCATTGGCCGTGGCGCTCGCCGGGCCGACCTGGGTGTTCTGGTTAAAGCGGATCTGATCCTTGGTGTACATGTACGTCACCGACGCGCGCTGCGTGTCGGAGAGGTTCGCGTCCAGCTTCGCGACCAAGCGATCGTCGCGATCGTCCGAGTTGTTCAGGACGCCGCCGGTGTTGTAGCCATACCGGCTCTGCGCGATCTGCTGGATCTGCTGGACTGCGGCGTCGGTGATGTTCGGGATGACGGTGCCGGCGTTGTCGCCTGGCGTGCCTTCCACGATCGGCGTTCCGGCGCGGACGCGCTCGCCCGCGACCATGAAGAACAGCTTGTCCTTGATGATCGGCCCCGACAATTCGGCGCCATAATTCTCATACTTGAAGTTCGGGATCGTGACGCGACCGGTCGGTACGCCCGGTCCGGCCTTCGTGCGCTTGCCGGTCAGCTCATCGGCCGAATAGGCATAGAAGCCGGTGCCGTGGAACTCGTTGGTGCCCGATTTCAGGATCGCGTTGATCGCGCCGCCCTGAAAATTGCCTTCGCGGACGTCATAAGGCGCGACCTTGGTCTGGAACTGACCGATGGCGTCGAACGGGACGGGCGAACGGCGCGTGGGCAGGCCGTCCGGGTTCAAGCCGAAGTTGTCGGTGACCGGCACGCCATCGATTGAGAAGCGGTTGTAGCGCGCGTTCTGCCCCGCGAAGCTGACCGCCCGGCCGTTGCCTTCCGAATAGTCGAGCCGCGCGAACGGGTCGCGACGCATCAGATCGCGAACGTCGCGGTTGACCGACGCAACGCTGGCGATCTGCGCGGCCGACAGGACGGTTGCCGGCCCCTGGCTGAGGTTGCGTGCGTTCGGCAGGCGCGACGCGGTAACGACGATGTCGCCACCGCCGACGGTCTCGGCCGTCAATTCGATCGGCAACTCAAAGCTCTGCGCGACGACGGTCTGGATGTCGGTGACTTGCGTCGAGGCGTAGCCGGGTGCGGCGATGGTGACGGTGTACGGGCCGCCGACGCGAAGGCCGGTGGCGTTGAAGCTGCCGGCGGCGTCGGTGGTCACGTTCGTCGTGCCCCCCGTCGGAACGTTCAAAATCGTGACCGTCGCGCCCGCCACGGGTGCGCCGTTCGCGGTCACCGTGCCGCGGATCGAGGAGGTGGTCTCCTGCGCCATCGCGGCGGCCGGAATCACCAGCGCGACCGCAGCCACGCCTACGAACAGATTGTTGCGCATCGGAAAGATTGTCCCCTTTTTGCCGCAGTGCGACCCGCGACAGCTTCGTCGTTGGGGCGCCGATGGGCGCACTATGTGAAGGTTGCGTGACACTTACGAGTCGATTGCTGCACCGCTGCAAGAAGCTCGTGCGGCGTTGCAAAAAAGCGACAGCATTCTTGTCCCGCAGCGGTCAGCCTCGGGAAAAAACCCGTTTCCAGGCGGGCTTGGCGCTGCCGGATTGGAGCACGCCGCGTCGGAACAGTCGTGCGCCGATCGTGATGAACACCGCGACCCACAGCAATTGCCAGGCGAGCGCGGCGAGGTGAGGCCACCATTGCGCGCCCGATGCCGCGCGGCCGGCCATCGCAAATGGCGAGGAAAGCGGGAAAAGTTCCGCCGCCGTCGCCAGCAGGCTGCCCGGGTGGGATACGGCGGAGGAGGCGAGGCCGAACATCGCGACCTGGATGATCGTGATCGGGAGCGAGAGCATCTGCACCTCGCGCATCGTCGCCGCCTGCGCGCCAACCCCTAGAAAAACCGAGCCTAATAGCAGGAAGGCGGTCGTGAAGTAGGCGGCGAACAAGCACGCGAAGCCGACCCAGCCGATCGCCGGGGCGGGGGGTATGAAGCTGTCGCCAAAGGCCCCGGCGGCGACCAAGCCGATCTGGCTGAGCACCGTACCCCAGAATGTAACGAACAGCAGCGCGACGCCGTACATGCCGAGCAGCTTGCCAAGGAAAACGCTCTCCAGAGGCACCGCTGCGGCAAGGATTTCAATGACCTTGTTGTTGCGCTCCTCGGCCATCGTGCCCACCACCTGACCGGAGAGGAACAGGGTCAGGAAGAAGATACCGAACACTGCAAGGAACGCGGCGGCATGGCGATCACCGCGCGTCGGAGCGGCGGTCCGGACACGCTCGATCCGCACCGTCGGGGCATCGACGCCAGCGCGCTCGATCAACGCGGCCTGTCGCGCGAGGGCGGCAAGATAACGGGCGTCGTCCCGATTTCCGCCCGAAAATACCACCCTCGGCTGCGCGAGCGTGCCGTATAAAACCGCATTGACGTCGGCGCCGGGCGCATCGAGCATCGCGCGGGATACAATCTGCGCGTTTTCGACCGACGGGTGCAGCGCCAACGGCGGCGGGGCTGCCTCACCCCGCACGAGCGCCCGCAGTTGCGCATCGGCGCTGCGTAGCGCCTTCGCCGAAGCGGCGGGCAGCATCGCGACCAGCCGGGCCTTGTCGGACGACCCTTGCGTGACCGACGCGGCGCTGACGCCGCCGACCACGCTCAACGAGCCCATGATCGCCGGCGCAAAGAGGAAGAGCAGGAAGATCGGCGTAAAGACGGTCGCGGTGAAATCGCGGCGGGCGACCGTCAGCGTCTGGCGGATCTGGCGGCGTAGCGGGCTCATGCGTTCGACTCCGCAGCGGCCTGTCCGACGATCCGCACGAACGCATCGTGGAGGCCGGGGCGTTCGATCGAAAGTGCCTTGATGCCATAGCCGGCGTCGATCAGGCGGCGCAGAAGCCCCTCGATGCCTTCCTCGGGCAAGGCGAAGCGCCACGCTTCGCCTTCGTGCCGCGCGTTGAGCGGCAGCATCGCGGCGAGGTGCGCGTCGGCATGGGTGGGGACGTAATGGACCTGCTGCGGGAGCAAGGCGCGCGCTTCGTCGACCGTCCCCTCGAAGCGGCGCTGTCCGCCCGCGATCACCGCCAGACGGTCGCACAGCCGCTGCGCGTGTTGCATGACGTGGGTCGAGAAGAGGATCGTCGCGCCGCGATCGCGCTCGGCGAGGATCAGCCCTTCGAGCCGTTCCTGATTGACCGGATCGAGCCCCGAGAAGGGCTCGTCGAGCACCAGCAGATCGGGGCGATGAACGACCGCGCCGAGCAACTGGACAAGCTGTGCCATGCCCTTCGACAGCTTGCGGATCTTCTCGTCGACCGCATGACCGAGCCCGACGGCCTCGAGCATCTCGGCGGCGCGCGCGCGGCCGGTCTGCCAGTCGAGCCCGCGCAGCGCGCCCATGAACGCGACCGCCTCGCGCGCCTTCATCGACGGGTACAGCCCGCGCTCCTCGGGCAGATAACCGACCCGGTCGCCAACCTCGCGTGGGTGCGCGCTGCCGAGCAGGCTCCGCGCGCCTTCGTCCGGCTCGATGATGCCAAGCGTCATGCGCAACGTCGTCGTCTTGCCCGCGCCATTGGGGCCGAGCACGCCATAGATCATGCCGGCCGGCACCAAGAGGCCGACCCCGTCGACCACGCGCCGCTCGCCGTATCGTTTCACCAGTCCGTCGGCGATGACGGCGTAATCAGTCGATGTCACGCGTGCTTCCCCCTGTCGCGGTGCAACGTAGCGGGGCGGGTTCGTGCCGCCAATCGCTATTGGCGCACGCGTTCCCCGGTGGAGGCCGGGGTTCAGGTGGGGAGGCCGGTCGGTCATTTGCCGGCGTCTCCCAACTGGACCCCGGCCTTCGCCGGGGAACGGCAAGAAGGCTTTCGTCCGGATGACGTCAGGCGGCCGCGCGTGATCCCGCGTCGTCGTTGGCGGCCGGCGTGGACAGTCCGCCGTCCTGCGCAAGCTTCGCGAAGGCACCGCCGGCGGCGAGCAGTTCGTCGAAGCCGCCCTGTTCGACGATCCGCCCCTGATCGAGCACGACGATCCGGTCGGCCGCGCGCACCGTCGAGAGGCGGTGCGCGATGACGAAGGTGGTGCGGCCCTGCCGCAGCCGCTCGAGGCTTTCCTGAAGCCGCGCCTCGGTCGCGACGTCGAGCGCGCTGGTCGCCTCGTCGAGCAACAGGATCGGCGCGTTCTTCAGCAAGGCGCGCGCGATCGCGATCCGTTGCCGCTCGCCGCCCGACAGGCCCGCGCCACGATCGCCTACCGCGGTGGCGAAGCCGTCCGGCTTGCGCATGATGAAGTCATAAGCGCCCGCGATTCGCGCGGCATCCTCGATCTGCTCCATCGTGGCGTCGGGATTGCCCATCGCGATATTCTCGGCGATCGAGCGGTTGAAGAGCCCGGCCTCCTGAAACACGACGCCGGTCGCGGCGCGCAGCGAGGCGAGCGTGACGCCGTTGATGTCCTGACCGTCGACGAGGATGCGGCCCTTTTCCGGATCCCAAGCGCGCTGAAACAGCCCGAGCGCGGTCGACTTGCCCGAGCCGGTCGGGCCGACGATCGCGACCGTCTCGCCGGGGGCGACCTCGAAGTTGAGGTCGTGGACCGCGCCCGAGCCGGTCGGATAGCGGAACGAGACATTCTCGAAGGTGACGCGGCCGTCGCCGATCGCGAGCGGCACCGCGTCGGCGGCTTCGGTGATGTGGCTCTGCTGGTCGAGCACGTCGAAGAACTGGCGGAGCGCAGGGAGCCGCTGCGCGACGTTGACGATGAAGCCGGTAACCGTCTCAAGCCGCGCGATCATCAGCGTCGCGAAGCCGACGAACGACACGACGTCGCCGATCGTCGCCAGCCCGCGGGTGATGAGTGCCGCGCCGAAGCCGAACACCGACACGATCGCGATCGACGAGGCGCCGCGCGTCAGCACCGCCGACACCGCCCACCAGTTGAGCACCGGATATTGCGCGTGAAGCAGATCGTGGAGCGAGCGGCGGACGTTGCCCATCTCGCCGGGCACCGCGAGGAAGCTCTGAAGCACGGTGACGTTGCCGAACAGGTCGCCGAGATTGCCCGAGATATCGGTGAAGCGATCCTCGACGCGCGCCTGCCCGGTGGCGGTGTGGCGCATCACCACCAGATTGACCGCCGAATAGACGAGCATCAGCACGACCAGCACCAGCCCGAGCCGCCAGTTGGTCATCATCGCGATCGGCAGCAGCAGCGCGAGGATGCCGAGATTGGTGATCTGGTCACGCAGCAACGGCAGCCAGAGGTTGAACAGTCCCTCGCACCCCGAGATCATGATCCGCATCAGCCGGCCCGAACGCGCCTGCGTATGGAAGGCCGGGGGCAGCGCGAGCAGATGCTCGACATAGGTCGACATCGCGATCAACCGGCGGCGGTGCGTCATGCGATCGGCGAGCAGCGCGATCACGACGCCGGCGGCAAAGACCGTGACGCTGATCGCGCACCACAGGCCGACGTAGCGCATCGGGTTGGCGCCGGTGGTGAGGCCGTTGACCGCCTTGCCGAACAGCAACGGTTCGGCGACCTGCAGGAACGCCACCAACGCGCCGGCCGCGAGCAATGAGCCGGCTTTCAGCCGCTCCGGACGGAGCAGCTTGAGCGCGCGGAGGACGACATGGGGCGAGCGGGTGCGTTCGGCGGACGTGCATTTGGCGGATTGGGGCATGGCCAACTCATGGAAACGATAAGGAGAGACGGGGCGGGACCGCAGACGGCCGCCGTCAGTGGCCCCCGTAAAGGAGGATGGTTAACGAAGCGTGCCCGGGTGATAGGACGAGTCCGTTGCGCCATGTCCGTCATGCCGGGCTTGTTCCGGCATCCACCGTTCCGCGAACGCTCAAGCCTCGAAGTTCGGGGAACAGTGGACCCCGGAACAAGTCCGGGGTGACGACTTCCATCGTACGACGTCTCGACGTTCGCAGACGTTTTAGAGTGTGATCCACCCGGTTTGAACCATTTCCATCGTCACCCCGGCGAAGGCCGGGGCCCAGTTGGGAAGGTCTACGAAATCAAGGCGCGACCTACATCATCGGCGTCCCCCAACTGAGCCCCGGCCTTCGCCGGGGTGACGCTTCAGCTTGGATGGATCACACTCTAAGAAGCGGGGCACCGGATCAGGTCCGGAGCGACGAAGACGAGTAATCCCTTCGGTCCGGCGACGGATCAATGCTCGCGGAACGACGACCAGAAGGCGCCCACCAGCGGTTCCAGCGCGTAATCCAGCGCGGTGCGGCGGCGCAGCGGGATCAGCACCTGTGCGGGCATCCCGGGGCGAAGCTTGAACTGTTCGCCACGGAAGCGCGCGAGGACGTGCAGCTCTTCCGGGGGCACCGTGATCTCGGCGGTGAAATAGCTGACGCCGGTCTTCTCGTCGGTGAAGCTGTCCGCCGACAGCCGCGTCATCGTGCCGTTCAGCGGCGGGATGTCGCGTTCGTGGAGGCTCGGGAACTTGACGCTGGTGTGCTGGCCGACCTTGAGGTCGTCGGCGTCGTCGGGCGAGATGCGCGCCTGGATGCGCAGCGGCGCTTCTTCTGGGACGATGTCCATCAGCTTCTGCCCCGGCTGGATCACGCCGCCGGGGGTGAAGACGGTCAGCCCGACCACCGCGCCCGTGGCGGGGGCGCGAATCTCGGTGCGCGCCAGTTGCTCGCGCGCCGCGCCCAGCTTCGGCATCAGCTCGCCGAGCCGTACCTCGACGTCGCGCAGATCGGCGGCGGTGCGCTCGGTAAAGGTGCGTTCGGCCTCCAGCCGCTGGATCTGGCTTTCGCGCGCGGCCTCGCGGGTCTGCGCGACGCTGGCGGAATATTGGCCGCGCTGGCCCTGCAATTCGGCGCGCATCCGCTCCAGCTCGCGCAGGCGCGTCTGCGAGACGAAGCCCTTGGCGGCGACGGGGCGCAGTGCATCGAGCTGCGCGTCGAGCAGCTTCAACTGCTCCTGCGCGGAGACGACCTGCTCGCCAAAGCCGCGGCCCTGCTCGTTCGACTGGGCGGCGCGCTGCCCGAGCGCGTCGCGTTGCGCGGTCAGCGTCGCGGTGCGCGCGCTGAGTTCGGTCTGCTGGAGGCGCATCGCCAGCGCGGCCTCGGCGCGATCCTCGGCGTCGAGCGTCGCGAATTCGCGCGGGGTGGGGATGCGCGACTGGCCGAGCTGTTCGGCCTGCAACCGCGCACGCTGCGCGAGCAGGCGGATGACCTGCGACGCCAGTGCCCGCTCGTTGGCAAGCACTTCCGGCGTGCCGAGGCGGATCAGCAACTGGCCCTGCTGGACGCGCTGACCGTCGCGGACGAATATCTTGTCGACCACCCCGCCGTCGCGGTGCTGGACCGCCTGGCGCTGGCCGGACACCGCGAGCACGCCCTCGGCATAAGCGGCGGCATCGAGCCGCGCGAACGCCGCCCAGCCGAGAAAGCCGATGAAGAACAGCGCCGCGACGATCAGACCGTTGCGGATGTCGCTGCGCGGATCGGCGGGCAGGTGGACCGCGTCGTCGCCGGTCAGGGCCGGGGGGGATGCAAGGGGAAGGGTGGCCATGGCTCAGGCGCTCCCGCTGGGGGCATTGATCGAGGGGGTCGGGCGCGGCACCGCGCGCGGGCGTTGCGGCGCGATCTTGGGCAGTATCTCGTCGCGCGGGCCGAACATCTCGACCCGGCCGCGGCGCATCACCAGCAATTTGTCGACGACCGGCAGGATGCCGAGCTTGTGGCTGACGACGAGGATCGTGTGCCCGGCCTTCTTGTAATGGTCGATCGCGGCGAGCAGCGCGCCATCGCCCTCGGCATCGAGGTGCGCGTTGGGCTCGTCGAGGATCAGCACCGCAGGATCGCCGAACATCGCGCGCGCCAGCGCGACGCGCTGCGCCTGACCGGCCGACAGCCCGCGTCCGCCCGGCTTGAGTTCATGGTCGAAGCCGCCGGGCAGCCGCTGGATCAGTTCGCGCGCGCGCGCGCGCTCGGCGGCGGTGATCGCGGCGGCGTCGATCGCGGCCGAGTCGTGCGACAGCTCGGTGCGGAAGCGCGCGATATTCTCCTTCACCGTGCCCGCGAACAGCGACGGGTCTTGCGGGAGATAGCCGATATGCTCGGCGAGCAGCTCGGGATCCCAGTCGGTGGCGTCGGCGCCGTCGATGCGGACGCGGCCGCGATCGGGGCGGATCGCGCCGGCGATGATCCGCGCGAGCGTCGACTTGCCCGCGCCGCTCGGGCCGACGATCGCGATCACCTCGCCCGCCGCGATCGGCAGCGAGACGTCGCTGATGATCGTGCCGTCGCGGGCGTCGTTGAACAAGGTGACGTTCTCGAGCCGCAGCGTGCCCTTGGGGGCGGGGAGCTGCGTCACCGCGCCGGTCGCCTGCGTTTCGGTCAGCAATTTGTCGAGCCGCAGGTAGCTGCCGTGCGCCTGCGCGATCCCCTTCCAGCTGCCGATCAGCATCTCGATCGGGGCGAGCGCGCGCGAGATCAGGAACGAGGCGGCGAAGATCGAGCCGCCGGAGATCTGGTTGTCGATCGCCAGCAGCGCGCCGAGCCCGAGCGCGAGGCTTTGCAGCGCGAGGCGGACGAACTTGGTGGCGGTCATGTAATTGCCGCCGGTGAAGCCGGCGCGGGTCTGGAGCGCGAGCATCGCCTCGCGATAGCGCAGCTGCCGCGACACCATCGCGCGGCGCATCCCGAGCGCGCGCACCGCCTCCGCGCCGCCGAGCATCGCTTCCTGGCTGGCGTAGCTGGTGGTGGCGGCGATCTGCGCGCGCTCCAGTGCGGTGCGCGTGCCCTTCTCGTTGCGCCACGCGATCAGCGGCAGGATCGTGCCCCCGACCAGCGCGACGACCCCGAGCACCGGATGGACGAGGAAGCAGACCGCGATATAGATCGGCGTCCACGGCGCATCGAACAGTGCGAGCACGCCGGGGCCGCTGAGCGTCTGGCGGACGTTATCGAACTCGCGCAGCGCCTGACGCGCGACCGGCTGGTCGGGACGGCCGATCGTCGCATCGAGCAGCAGCGGTGCGAGCGTCGCGTCGAGCCGGACCCCGGCGCGGACCAGCAGCCGCGTCCGCACCCGGTCGAGCATCGACAACGTGACGAGCGCGAACAGCAGCACCGCGGTCAGGAACCACAAGGTCAGGCGGCCGTGCGTCGGCACGACGCGGTCGTAGACCTGCAGCATGTAGAGCGTCGGCGCGATATAGAGGACGTTGACCAGCGCGCTGAAGCCGAACGCCGCCAGAATATGGCGGCGGCACAGCGACAAGGCCGCGCGCATCGGACCGGCAGCACCCGGATTTGCGGTGATCGTCATGGAACCAACGCCTAGCATCTCGGTTTCGCTATGGCGACGGGGTACGTGCGAGGCGCGCCCGCAGCGCGGGGCGGCCTCACACGCCGGTCCGATGTCCCTTTCCCGACACCCATATCCCAGCGAATGCTGAACAAAATCCTAGCGTTGCGGCGATCCTGCGGCGCAAGAGACGATGGCGCTCCGATCACCGCGCGCCTGTCGGCCGTCCCGTGATGCGATTCGGTCGCGAAATTTGCCGGGCACTATTGCTAGTCAGTCGCAATCGCTGCTATGCCGCGGTCGTTCACGGGCAAGGGGATGGTCAAGGATGCTGATGCAGCGGGCGGATTCGGTCGTGACGCCGACGCCGCGCGTGCGTCACATTCGCGTCGCGGCGCTGGCGATGCTGGCGCGTTGCCTGACTGCGTTCCTTGGCGGATACGTGCTGACCGCGACCGTCGCCACGCTGGTGGCGCGGGTGCTGCCGATCTCCCGCGTCGAGGCGACGATTTGGGGGATGATCCCCGCCTTCCTCTTCTATGCGACGGTCGGGCTGTGGTGCTTCCACGAGCCACGGCTGGCGCGTGCCGCAGCGGCGGTGTGGGGCGGGGCGATCGTCGCGGGGGTCGCGCTGTGGCTGCTGGGCGTGCGGCCGTGACGCGATCGCTGCGGCAGTCGATGGCGTGGATTCACAGCTGGCTGGGGCTGCTGGCCGGCTGGATCCTGTTCGCGATGTTCCTGACCGGCACGGCGAGCTATTTCCGTCCCGAGATCACGCGCTGGATGCAGCCCGAGCTGCCGATGAACCGCACCGCGGGCGCCGATGCGGCGCAGAATGCGGTCGCCAGCCTGTCGCGCGACGGCATCCGCGACCAGCAATGGTTCATCCAGTTGCCCAACGCGCGCGATGTCGTGACCCACGTCTATGCGACGCCCAAGCCCGATGCGCAGGCGACAGACGAGCGGCCCGGCAAGCGGCGCAAGCGCGCGGCGGAGCAGGTGCTCGATCCCGCGACCGGTGCCGCGATCCACGCGCGCGACACGCGCGGCGGCGAGCATTTCTATCGCTTCCACTTCCAGTTGCAGCTTCCGCATCCCTGGGGTCGCTGGCTGGCGGGTGTCTGCGCGATGTTCATGCTGGGCGCGATCATCTCGGGCGTGGTGACGCACAAGCGCATCTTCGCCGACTTCTTCACCTTGCGCTGGAACAAGGGGCAGCGCAGCTGGCTCGACGCGCACAACGTGTCGGCGGTGCTCGCATTGCCGTATCACGCGGTCATCACCTACACCGGGTTGATGACGCTGGTGCTGATGTACCTGCCGTATCCGATCGCGATCAATTACAAGCAGCCGCTCGACTTTGGACGCGATGCCTACGGGCTGCCGGGCGACGCGGTGGCGAGCGGGCGGGCTGCGCGGCTGGTGCCGATCGCGCCGCTGGTGCGCGACGCCGAGGCGCGGCTGGGAATGCCGGCCGCGCGCCTCGTGGTGCAGCAGCCCGGCGACGCCGCCGCGACCGTCGCGGTCACCGGAAGCTCGGGAGCACGGCTGAACGCGCGCACCGGGACGGTGGTCTATTCGGGTGCGACCGGCGCGTTGCTCCAGCCGCCAACGGGCGGTGGGCCGGCATTGTCGACCGCCGGGGTGATGCTGGGGCTGCACCTCGCCAATTTCGCGGCGCCGACCTTGCGCTGGGTGCTGTTCCTGCTCGGTCTGACCGGGGCGGCGATGGTCGGGACCGGATTGCTGCTGTGGACCGCGGCGCGGCGCAAGCCGGGTGCGACGCCGTTCTTCGGGTTGCGGCTGGTCGAGCGGTTGAACATCGCCACGATCGCCGGACTGCCGCTGGGCATGGGTGCCTATCTGCTCGCCAACCGGGTCGTCCCCGCGGCGGCCGAGGGGCGGGCGAGCACCGAGGTGGCGACGATGTTCTACGTCTGGGGCGGCGCGGCGGTGCTGCAATTGCTGCGCCCGGCAAGGCAGGCATGGGCGATCCTCTTCGGCGCGGGCGCGGCGGTCTTCGCGGCGATCCCGATCGCGAACGCGCTGACCACGTCGCGCGGGCTGCTGGCGTCGTGGCGCGCCGGTGACGGACTGTTCATGGGTTTCGATCTAGCGATGCTGGGCGTCGCCGCCCTGCTGGGCATCGCGGCATGGCGGGCGGCACGGCGGCCGGCGGGGCGCGCGCCGCGACGGACACAAGGGGTTGTACATGTTTGAAGGCGTCTTGCTGTGCGCGCTGGCGTTCGTGTTGCTGGCCGCGGCGTCGTACAAGTTCCGGCGCGAGGCGGGTATCTCCGGCGAGCGTGCGGTACGCGCGTTGCGCAGCGGCGCGGCGGTGCTGATCGCCCTGGCGCTGATGCGCGTCGGCACACCATTGGACGGTGAGCGCTGGGTGCGGTTGCTGACCTGCGCATCGATCGCGTCGGTGGCGGTCGTGCTGGCGCTGTCGGTGGCGCCGGGCGCGGTCTTCTATCCGGTCCGCCGGGTGCTGCGCCGGTCCTGAAGACGGCGCAGGGGCAGGGCCTGAGCAGGTGACTGATCCGTCGTCACGTCGCTGCGCTTGCGATGGGCGGCGTGGGGCGGATTTGCTTCGTTTTTGGTCTCGGTGAGACACTGCCCCACCCCCGGCCCCGCCCCTGAAGGGGAGGGGAGCTTTTTAGAGTTTGCGGGTTATGCCTCTACGGCGCCGAAGTCGGAGCGCGAGCGGCGCCTGCCGCCTTCGCCGCCGCGGTTGAGCGCCAGCCGGACGCGGTCGAGCAGTTCGGAGCGGCGATAGGGCTTGCTCAGCACGTCGGTGGCGCGCGCGCGCGGGCCGCCGACCACAAGTTCCTCGTTATAGCCCGTCGTCATCAGCACCGAGACGGCGGCGTCGCGCTCGACGACCGCGTCGGCAAGCATCAATCCGTTCATTCCACCCGGCATCACCAGATCGGTGAACAACAGGTCGAAGCGATCCTTCGGGTGGACCGCATCGAACAAGGTCAGCCCCGCCTCGGCGCTGATCGCGGTCGACACGCGATAGCCCGCGGCCTCGAGGATCTCGCGCGCGATCGCCAGCACCTCGTCATTGTCCTCGACGACGAGGATATGTTCGGCCCCCTCGCGCGCGGCGCTGGTCGCGGCTTCCGCCTCGACCTGCCCGGTGTCGGGGGTGCGGTCGGCCTGCATGACCGGGAACAGCATCCGCACCACCGTGCCCTTGCCGGGCGTGCTCTCGATCTCCAGCCGCCCGCCGGACTGACGGACGAAGCCGCTGGCCATCGCCAGCCCCAGCCCGGTGCCCTTGCCGGTGCCCTTGGTGGTGAAGAATGGCTCGGTGGCGCGCTCCAGCACCTCGGGACTCATGCCCGCGCCATTGTCCTCGACCTGCACCACGACATAATCGCCCGACGGCAGATCGTGCGCGGCGGCGTCGCCGTTGAGGTGGCGGGGAAGGGTGGAGATCGTCACCAGCCCGCCATTCGGCATCGCATCGCGCGCGTTGTTGACGATGTTGAGCAGCGCCATTTCGAGCTGGTCCGGATCGACCACGACATGCTGCAAGCCGCGACGCAGGCTGAGATGGATGTCGATCTGCTTGTTGACCGAGCTTTCGATCAGGTCGCTGAATTCGGAGACGAGATGCGTGAGATTGAGCGGGCGTGGTTCCAGCCGGGTCTTGCGCGCGAAGGCGAGCAATTGCCGCGTCAGCTTCGCGCCGCGCTCGGCCGCCGACTGGGCCGCCGCGACGTAGCGCTTCACGCGTTCCGGATCGCTGGTGTGCGTGACCAATTCGAGATTGCCGTTCACGACCTGCAGCAGATTGTTGAAATCGTGCGCGAGCCCGGCCGTGAGCTGGCCGATCGACTCCATCTTCTGCGCCTGTCGATAGGATTGCTCCGAATTGCGGCGGCGGGTGACGTCGAGCTGGCTGGCGAAGAAATATTGCAGCTTGCCCTGCGTGTCATAGACCGGGCCGATGAACACCGCATTCCAGAACGGCGAGCCGTCGCGGCGATAGTTGAGCAATTCCAGCGCGACCGACGAGCGAGTGCGGACCGCCTCGCGCAATTCGGCGACCGCATTGCGATCGGTCTGCGCGCCTTGCAGGAAGCGACAATTGCGCCCCAGCACTTCATCTTCCTCATAGCCCGTCAGGTCGAGGAATGCCTTGTTGGCGAAGACGATCGGATTGTCGTGCTTGCTCGGATCGGTGAGCAGCATCGGCATCCGCGTCATCTCGATCGCGGCGAAGAAGACGCCGCCGCGATCCTGAAGGTTCGGGTTGGTGATCGTGCTTTCACGCCAATGGTGGAGCCCGATCCGCGCGATCGGCTCGCTCGCGCCGACGTCCATCGTGCCCTCGGCCGGGCGACCCGCGGCAAGGCCGGTCGGATCGACATCGTCGTGCTGGTTCGGATCGGACGGCTGCACGTTGTCGTTCATTCCCCGGCTGTTACGCACCCCAACCCCCCGGCGCAAGAAAGGTCGCGCCGGAAAGGAGGGGGGCAGCGGAAAATTCGCGTCAACGCGTCGGCACCGGCTCCGCGCCCGAATAGTCGTAGAAGCCGCGGCCGCTCTTCTTGCCGTACCAGCCGGCCTCGACATATTTGACGAGCAACGGGGCGGGGCGGAACTTCGGGTCGCCGGTGCCTTCGAAGAGCACGCGGATGATTTCGAGGCAGGTGTCGAGCCCGATGAAGTCGGCGAGCGTCAGCGGCCCCATCGGGTGATTGAGCCCGAGCTGGCAGGCGAGGTCGATGTCGCGGATCGTCGCCACGCCCTCGCCGAGCGCGAAGATCGCCTCGTTGAGCATCGGCATCAGCACGCGGTTGACGATGAATCCCGGCGCATCGTTGGCGCGCACCACCGCCTTGCCGAGCCGCTCGGCGTAGCGCTCGATCGCGGTGACGGTCGCATCGGCGGTGGCAAGGCCGCGGATCACCTCGATCAGCCCCATGACCGGCACCGGATTGAAGAAGTGCACGCCGATGAAGCGCGCCGCGTCGGGCGCGGCCTGCGCCAGCCGCGTGATCGGGATCGACGAAGTGTTCGAGGCGAGCAAGGCCTCCGGGCGCAGCACCGCGCCGACATCGGCGAAGATCCGGCGCTTGATCTCCTCGCGCTCGGTGGCGGCCTCGATCACGAGGTCGCAGGGAGCGAAGTCGCTGGCGCCCGCCACCGGCTCGATCCGCGCCAGCGTGGCGTCGCGCGTTTCCGCGTCGATCTGGCCCTTGTCGAGCGCGCGCGCCAGCCGCTTGGCGATCCCGGCCTTGCCCGCCTCGGCACGCGCCGCGTCCACGTCGCTGAGCAGCACGCGATAGCCCGCCGCGGCGGATACCTGTGCGATACCCGCGCCCATCTGCCCCGCGCCGATTACGCCGACCACCTGCATCTGCCATCTCCTATTCATGTTGACGCGCCTTTAACCTGCCGCGGTGACGATGCGCCAGCAGCAGGGGGCAAGGCGATGAAAAGAGTGGCACTCGGGGCCGTACTGGCGCTGGTCGCCTGTTCGCGGCAGCCCGCCGACGCCCCGTCGCCGACCGCTACCTCCACGGTCGCGGGGCGCCCGACCCCTGTGGCCACGACGGCCGGCGACGATCATGCGGTGCCGCGGCCGGCTGAGCAGAAGACGTTCCGCGATTGGACGGTGGCGTGCGACAATGTCGCGCACTGCGCGATGGCGTCGCTGGGCACCGATGCCGACTTTCCGGCGGTGACGATGCAGGTCGCGCGCGCCGCCGGGCCGGATGGCGCGGTCGAGGTCGCGCTCGCCATGCCGCAGGGCGACGGCGATGCGCCCGCGACGCTGCGGATCGACGGGCAGGCGTTCGCGGTCGCGGGGGACGGGCTGAGCGGTGCGGCGGCGGCGACGATCGCGCGCGCGCTCGCCGAGGCGACGACGATCGAGGCGCTCGACAGAAGCGGCAAGCGGCTCGGCACGATCCCGGCGGCGGGTGCGTCCGCGGCGCTGCGCTATATCGATGCGCAGCAGGGGCGTGCGGGGACGGTGACCGCGCTGGTCGCCCGCGGCGACGGGCCGGCGACGAAGGTGCCACCGGCGCACGCCGCCCCCCGCGTGCGGGCGGTCGCGTTCGCGGGCGAGGCGGCGACTCTGACGCCGGCGTTGCTGGCGGGGATGCGCCGGACGGCGGAATGCGACCCGTCGTTCGCTGGGCCGGCGCCGCGTGCGCATGGACTGACCGACGGGGCGACGCTGGTGCTGCTGCCGTGTTCGGCGGGGGCCTATAACGAGATCGACGCCTTGTTCGTCGTGCGTGACGGCAAGGCGACGCCGGCCGGGATCGATGCGCCCGCCGGGTTCGAGCAAACCGGCGCGGATTCGCAGACCCCGGTGCACAGCGTCATCAACGGCGACGTCGAGGGCGGCGTGCTGCACAGCTATGCCAAGGGGCGCGGGCTCGGCGATTGCGGCGTGATGCAGTCGTTCGTGTGGGATGGCGCGCGATTGCGGCTGGTCGAGCAGCGCAGCATGGGCGAATGCCGCGGCAACCCCGATTACCTGCCGGTGTGGCGCGCGCGCGTGGTGCGCGGGTGAGCGTCGCGCTGTGGCTGGCGCTGCAAGGGGCGGCGGAGACGGGCGACTGGCGGGTGATCTGCGACGATCGCCGGCGCTGCGTCGCCTTGTCGCAGGTGCCGAACGGCGGCGAGCCCGACGCCTATCCGCTGGTGGTGCTGCGCCGCGACGGGGCGGTCGCGGCGATCGACCTTCCGATCCCGCCGTCGGTCGCGGCGGGAACGCGGATGACGGTGGCGATCGACGGGCGGACGGTTGCGCAGTTGATTGCGCCGGGAGGCGGGACGGGGCTGTCGCTGCCGTTTTCGGGCAAGCTGGCCGGTGCGCTGCGTCGGGGGCGGATGCTGACGCTGGCTGAGCCGGGTGGGCGGGTGCGCTCGCGGGTCTGGCTCACCGGGTTGACTGCGGCAATGTCCGCGCTTGCCGACGCGCGCCCGGTGCCGGCGACGGAAACCGTGATCGACATGCCGCCGGTCGGGGCGCACGCGCCGCGCAGTCTGTCGCGTAAGCAGCTGGAGAAACTGGTCGGCAAGCCCGCCAAAGGTTGCGCGACGGTCTATGCGCGCGGTTACCGGCTGGATGCGGCGCACACGCTGCTGGAAGTGGTGTCGCCGTGTCGTGGGGCGGGGGCGCTGCCCTATGTCGCCCCGGACAAGGGCGACACCCGACCCGCCGTCGACCTGCCCGCGACCGGCGCGTGGGAGCCGGCGCGGCGACGTTATGCGGTGCTGTTGCCGGCGACGGCAGGGCGGGATTGTGGGGTCCGACGCGACTTCGTCTGGGATGGCGCGCGCTTCCGGCTGGCCGAGGAGCGCGTGATCGCCGAGTGCCAGAGAGCGACCTATGAGGTGACGACCTATCGCGCCGTGGTGCGGGGCGGCTAGGGCGGCCTCCTCCCTTCTTCGTCATCCCGGACTTGATCCGGGATCCCGCTTCTGCCTCGGATGCGCGAAAAAAGCGGGCCCCCGGCTCGCGGCCGGGGCGACGACTGGAGAAACACCCGTATCAATCCGGGTAAGCGGCGGATTGCGCGGGCCGGTCGAGGGTGTAGCATGGCCGGATCAGGCACCGGCAACCCGCCGGTCCGCCACATCCCGGATGCCACCCTGCCGATGATCGTTCGCCCGCTGTCGCTCGCCGCCCTGTTGCTCGCCACCACCGCGCCTGCGCTGGCGCAGACCGACAAGACCACCACTACCGTCGAGAAGAAGCAGGAGGACGACAAGCAGCAGCAACCGCCGCTGCCTGCCGACAAGACGATCACGCAAACCGCGCGGATCGGCGGTCGCGCGATAACTTACAAGGCGACCGTCGGCACGATCGCGGTGCGTGACGAGAAGGGCAAGGAGATCGGGCAGGTGGTCTACACCGCCTATACCGTGCCCGGTGGCGACGCCGCGCGCCCCGTCACCTTCGCATTCAACGGCGGCCCCGGCGCGGCGTCGGTCTACCTCAACATGGGCGCGGTCGGGCCGAAGCGCGTGCAGTTCGGCGCGCAGGGCGACTCGCCATCGGACGCGCCGATCGCGCGCGACAATCCCAATAGCTGGCTCGACATGACCGATCTGGTCTTCATCGATCCGATCGGCACCGGGTTCAGCCGCAGCCTGGTCGATGCCGATGCGACCAAAAAGGCGTTCTACGCCAACGATCCCGACATCAAATATCTGTCGAAGGTGGTGTACGACTGGCTGGTCAAGGAAGGCCGGCTGCGCTCGCCCAAATATGTGATGGGCGAAAGCTATGGCGGTTATCGCGCGCCGCGCATCGCCTATGAACTGCAATCGCAGATCGGCGTCGGGATCAACGGGCTCATCATGGTGTCGCCCTATCTCGATCCGGCCTCGGGTGATGGCGCGACCGCTTTGTCGCCCTTGCCGTGGATGATCGACCTGCCGTCGATGGCGGCGGCCAATCTGGAGCGCAAGGGGCAGCTGACCCCGGCGGCGATGGCCGAGGTCGAGGCCTACACGCGCGGCGACTTCGCGCGCGACCTGTTGCTAGGCCGCGCGAACGCCGAGGCGGTACAGCGCGTCGTCAGCAACGTCACGCGGCTGACCGGGCTCGACCCGGCGCTGGTGCAGCGGATGGGCGGGCGCGTCGACAGCCGCACCTTCCTGCGCGAAGTCCATCGGAACGACGCGACGATCGGCAGCATCTATGATTCGAACGTCACCGCGTTCGATCCCTTCCCGTGGTCGCCGCGGCAGGAGTCGAACGATCCGCTGCTCGACTCGCTGATCGCGCCGACCACCAGCGCGATGGTCGATTTCGTGACGCGCGAGGTCGGCTGGAAGACCGACGCGCGCTACAATGCGTTGTCCTATGCGGTGAATGCGGCATGGGATCGCGGGCAGCCCGCCGATACGCCCGTGTCCGACCTGCGCAAGGCGATCGCCAACGATCCGAAGATGCGCGTGATGATCGTGCACGGCTGGGACGACCTGTCGTGCCCGTTCTTCGCCTCGCGGCTGATCGTCGACCAGATGCCGGCGTTCGGCGTGGCCGAGCGCGTGCAACTGCGCGTCTATCCGGGTGGGCACATGTTCTACAGCCGGACGGATAGCGGCGCGTCCTTCAAGGCCGATGCGGCGGCGATGTATCGGTAAGACGTGAGAGATACAGCATTTCGCTTGGCATGATCGTGCCCCCATCTCTCCGTTCGCCCTGAGCTTGTCGAAGGGCGTGTTGCGGGGCGCGTGCTTCGACAAGCTCAGCACGAACGGGGGATGGGGCGGGCCGGCGATTGGATCGTCGTACCGTGCTTGAACCGGGACATCGTTGGCTGCCCGTCACTGCGAGCGCAGCGAAGCAATCCAGGGCGTCCTGATCCGGCCCTGGATTGCTTCGCTGCGCTCGCAGTGACGGGTTACAGCTAGAGTGTGATCCACCCGGTTTGAACCACTTCCCATCGTCACCCCGGCGAAGGCTGGGGCCCAGTTGGGAAGGTCTACGAAATCAAGGCGCGACCTACATCATCAGCGTCCCCCAACTGGGCCCCGGCTTTCGCCGGGGTGACGCTTCAGCTTGGATGGATTACACTCTAGGATTAGCCGAGGAGAAGCGCGCGCCGGATCAGGGCAGGGCGACGGCAAAGCCGCCGCCTTTACGTCGGACGCGCGGCGGTGCCGCGCGCCGGCCGATCCCGGCCTTGCGCGGGCCGGTGGCCCGCGCAGCGCCGCGCGGGCGCGGCTAGGCCGGGATTTGCTGGCTGATGCAGTGGAAGCTGCCGCCGCCGGTCAGGATCGCGTCGGCGCGCAGCCCGACCACCTCGCGACCGGGGAACAAGGCGCGGATCGCCGCGACCCCGGCGTCGTCATATTCGGTGCCATAGACCGGCACGACCACTGCGGCATTCCCGATGTAGAAGTTCATATAGCTGGCCGGCACGACCTGTTCGTCGCGCAGCACGCGACCGGGGGAGGGCACCTCGACCACCTCGATCCCCATCGCGCGCGCGCGGATCGCGGCGTCCTGAAAGACCTGCCAGTTCGGATCGTTCTCCTCCGCGCGCGGCAGCGCGAGCCGGTTCGGCGCGACGAACCGCGCCAGATTGTCGACGTGCCCGTCGGTGTGGTCGTTGAGCAGGCCGTTGCCGAGCCACAGCACGCGCGTCAGCCCGAGGTCGTCGGCAAGGCGCTGCTCGATCTCCGCCTTCGACATGCGCGGGTTGCGGTTGGGATTGAGCAGGCATTGCTCGGTCGTCACCACCAGACCGGTGCCGTCGCCATCGATCGCGCCGCCTTCGAGGATCCAGCCGCACGGCAAGACCGTCAGCCCGCGCGCGCGCCCGAGCCGGGCGCCGATATCGTCGTCGCCTTCCAGCTCGTACTTGCCACCCCAGCCGTTGAAGCCGAAATCGCGCGCCTTGCCGTCGCCGCCGACGATCGGGGCGGTATCGCGCAGCCAGATATCGCCGAACGGCTCGACGACCACCTCCGCGAACGGCGCGCGCTGACGCGCGTCGCTGGCGGCCTCGTCATCGGCGGCGACCAGCAGCACCTGCTCGCCACGCCCATCGGCGTGGACGGCACGAGCGAAGGCGGTCACCTCGTCGCGCGCCTCGTCGAGGTCCTCCAGCCACAATTCGGGATGACTGGGATAGCCGATCCAGACGGCGGCGTGCGGAGCCCATTCGGGCGGCGGGGTCTTGGTCATCGTCGTCCCTCTTACTTGGCGGTCGCCGCGGCGCGGCTCTTGTCGCGGATCGCGCGAAATTCGTCGCCGGCCACCCAATTGGGCCACGCGCTGCTCTCCGCGAGCGCGCGGCCGATCCCGTAATAGAGCTGCACGTCCTTCACCGTACCGGCCCAGTTCCAGTTCGGATCATATTCGTCCTTGGGTCCGTGGTAACGATGTTCCTCATAGTCCTTCGCCGCCGCCGCGCCCGCCGCCTTGCCGCCCGCGACCAGATCGTCGCCGCCGTCGAAATAGATCATCGGCACGCCGCGCTTGGCGAGGCTGAAGTGGTCCGAGCGATAATAGAAGCCCTTTTCCGGGGTCGGCTCGGCACTGGCGATGCGGTTCTGCGTCTTGAGCGCGGCGTCGAGATAGGCGTCGAGTTCCGACTTGCCCTTGCCGACCACCACGACGTTCTTCGCCGGGCCCGCCAGCGACAGCGCGTCCATGTTGACCCCGCCGACCGTCTGGCTGAGCGGGTAGACCGGATTGGCGGCATAATATTCGGAGCCGAGTAGCCCGCTCTCCTCGCCCGTCACTGCGACGAACACCTGACTGCGCGGGGTCGGGCCGGCCTTCACGTTCGCTTCGGCGAGCGCGACCAACGCGGCGGTGCCGGTGGCATTGTCGATCGCGCCGTTGCAGATGTCGTCGCCGTCGGGCGCGGCCTCGCAATGCCCGAGGTGATCCCAATGCGCGGAATAGAGGACGTAATCATTGGGGTGCGTCGTGCCGGGCAGAATGCCGATCACGTTGCGTGACTGGTGACGGCGAACGTTCTCGTCGAACGACACCGACGCACGGACGCCGTTCAGCGGGCGGGCGCGGAAGCCCTTGCGCGCGGCGGCGGCGGCGAGCGCGTCGAAGTCGAGCCCCTCGCGCTCGAACAATTTGCGCGCCTGCGCTTCCTGCATCCAGCCGATCGCGGCGCTGTCGCGGGCATGATTGTCGGCGGCGTCGGCGACCTGCTGCGGGCCGGTCCAGCTCGACTGGACGACGTTCCAGCCATAAGCGGCGGGCTCGGTCTGGTGGACGATGATCGCCGCCGCCGCGCCCTGTCGCGCCGCTTCCTCATACTTGTACGTCCAGCGGCCGTAATAGGTCATCGCGCGCCCGCCGAACGGGCCGACCAGATCAGGGGTGCGCCAGTCGGGATCGTTGACGAGGATCAGCACCGTCTTGCCGCGCACGTCGACGCCGGCATAGTCGTTCCAGCCCTTCTCCGGCGCGTTGATGCCGTAGCCGACGAACACCACGGGCGAGTCCTTGACCTCGACGCGCGGCGTGATCCGCCACGTGCCGACCACCATGTCGGGGCCGTAGTTGAGGCTGAGCGGCGCGCCCGCGCCGGTGAACACCAAGGGCGAGACGTTCTTCGCGGTCAGCTCGACCAACGGCACGTCCTGATACCAGCGGCCCTTGTTGCCCGGCTTCAGCCCGGCGGCGGCGAAGCGCTTCGCGAGATAGGCGACGGTCTTCTCCTCGCCCGCGGTGCCCGGCGCGCGGCCCTCATAGGCGTCCGAGGACAGCTCCCTGGTCACGTCCTTGAGCGTCTGTTCGGAAATCGGCGCGACCGGCGCGACGATCGTCTGCGCCGGAGCGGTGGCGGCGAGCGCGAGAAGGGGCAAGGCGGCAAGACGCAAACGCATGACGGAGACTCCGGGACCAAGGCCCGCGCCTTCTGCCAAGCGACGCGGGCGCTGTCCACGCACGCATCACCCGGCGGTGAGCACGCAGTAGAGCAGCAGCGGAAGGCCGAAGAAGAGGATGGCGAGCAGCAGTCCGACCGCGAGCGCCCGGTCGGCGGGCGGCGGCGCGGCATCGGCGGGCGGCACGATCGCGGCCGGACGGGCGGGGGAGGACGGCGCGGTGTCGCGCGGCAACAGGTCGCTGTTCATGGCAGGGCTTCCGCTGGCTCGAAGGCGCGGGCGTCGGGCTGACGCGGCCGCATCGGATCGGCGAGATCGTCCCGAACCCGGGCGGCGCGCCGCCGGGTCCGGGCTAGCCGCGTGCGGCGAGCTGTCCCGCGTGGTCGCGAAAGCGCTGATGAACGACAGCGGCGGTCATGCTGGAAATATGGGGTTTTTCGCCGACGAGTCAACGTGACGCCTGCCCCGATGCGCGCGCACCGGGGCAGGCGGTCGCTCAGGCGGTCAGGCGATACAGACCGGCGCCATGCCCGGGCAGCCGCTGCACGAGGCGGCCGGTGACGCGTCCGAGCGTCGCACCGCTCCACAGGTCGGTCGCCGTCGCGGCGTTGCCGAGTTCCAGATCGCGCAGCGCGATGCCGACGTCCTTCGGCCGGTCGGTGGTGTTGAACAGCGCGACATAGCGGTCGGCGGGCGCATCCTCGGGGCGCGCGGACCAGATCCGCGTGCCGTCCGCGATAAAATGCGGCTGGTTGCCGGTCGACGCCTGATTGACCGCCAGCACCGCGCGGTTGGTGAGCAACGCCAACGTCGGGGCGTCGAGGTGGCGCAGGTCGCCGCCCATGATGAGCGGCGAGCGCGCGATCGACCACAGGGTCATCAACGTCCGCTGTTCGTCGGGCGTGAACTTCGTGTCGCGTTGGCCGAGCGCGAGCCGGCCGAGCGGCAGCATGTCGGCATCGGGCCACGCGCCGGGGCGACGCCACGGGTTCCAGTTTTCGAGCCGCGTGAACTGCGCCTCCAGCATCCCCCAATCATCCCAGAAATCGTCGGAGATGCGCCACATCTGCGCATAGTCGCGGACATGCCCGCCGCGGATCACCGGCGTCTCGCCGGGCGACAGGCTGAGCGTGATCGCGCGTCGGCTGTTGACGATCGCCTTGTGCGCGGCCTCGATCTCCGGCGCGTGCGCGTCATAGGGGCGGCTCATGTCGTCCATCTTGACGAAGTCGACGCCCCAATCGGCATAAAGGCGGAAGATGCTGTCGTAATAGGCCTGCGCGCCCGGCTTCGTCATGTCGACGCCGTACATGTCGGGGTTCCACGAACAGATGCTGTTCTTGTCCGCGACATCGGCGGCGCGATAACGGGTGCCGAGGATCGGCAGGTTCTTCTCGACCGCCAGCCGCGGGATGCCGCGCATGACGTGGATGCCGAACTTCATGCCCATCGCATGAACGTCGGCGGCGAGCTTCGTGAAGCCAGATCCGTCCGCGCTGGACGGGAAGCGGTTCGGCGCCGGAATCACCCGGCCATAGCCGTCCATCGCCGGCGTCGGCTTGGCATTGTAGGTGTAGCTCGACGCCTCGGGCTCGTACCACTGGATGTCGACGGTGAAGACGTCATAGCCGAACGGCAGCAACTTCGCGCGCATGATCGCGGCGGTTTCGCGCGCCTGCGCCTCGGTGATCGTCGTCGCGAAGCTGTTCCAGCTGTTCCAGCCCATCGGGGGCCGCGGGGCAAGGATCGCCGCGCCGCTGTCGGCTGTCGTGGCGCCGCCCTGCGCCGCGGTGGCGGACGTCGTCGTCATCGCCGCAACGCCGGCGGCCGTCGCGCCGACCAGTGCCTGGCGCCGGTTGATCCCTGTGCTCGTCACGTCATCCCCTCTCGCTGCAACTTTATCGCGCCCTTCTAAATGTCGGAGTTAAACGTGGGAAGTGCTTGGTGACCCATTTGCTGATCGGGTCGGCCGGATGAAGCATCGCCGGCAAAAAAATTGCTCGGAGATGGTTACGCTACCATCCGCGCAAATCCGTAGGCCGGCGGGTTTGCACACGTTTGCGCGCCGGTTCGGAAGAGAATGTAAGATTAAAATGCTTTGTTTTTCGAAACGCCCGGCGATATTGGGAGCGCTATCGAAAGCGCGACAAGCGCGGCACGGATCATTGAAGGGGGGGATATGCTGTCACATCATCACGCACGCGCGCTCCGTCGCGGCGCATCGACGCTCGCGCTCGCAGCGGTTGTTTTCGCTACCACGGCACAGGCGCAGGTCGAACCGCAGGGGTCGGTCGGCACCACGCAGGAAGCGACCGGTGAGGAAACGGGCGCGGGCGATGTCGTCGTCACCGGCCGCCGCGCCGCGTTGCAGGCCGCCGACGAGCGCAAGCGCCGCAGCGAGACGATCGTCGATTCGATCGTCGCCGACGACGCCGGCAAGCTCCCCGACAATTCGATCACCGAAGTGTTGCAGCGCGTCTCGGGCGTGTCGATCGTCCGCTTCGCCGCGCTCGGCGATCCCGATCACTATTCGGTGCAGGGCTCGGGCGTGCAGGTGCGCGGCCTGACCGGCGTCGCCTCGCGCCTGAACGGCCGCGAGATCTTCAGCGCCAATAACGGCCGCGCGATCCTGTGGAGCGACGTGACGCCGGAATTGATGGCCGCGGTCGACGTCTACAAGGCGTCCACCGCCGATCTGATCGAGGGCGGCACCGGTGGCCAGATCGACCTGCGCACCAAGATGCCGTTCGACTTCAACGGCGACTGGCATGTCGCGGGCACCGGCGAGTTGAGCCTCGGCGACATGGCGAACAAGGCCGATCCGATGGGGTCGGTGCTGGTCACCAAGTCGTTCGACACCGGCATCGGCCGGATCGGTGTGCTGGCGGATGTTGCGTACAGCCAGTTCAGCTCGCTGTCGCAGTTCATCCGTACCGAACCCTATTTCAAGACGCGGATCGACTCGAAGGACTATTACATCCCGGGCGGCTTCACGTACGGTGACGAGGCGTTCCAGTATCGCCGCTACGGCATTTACGGTGCGGTGCAATGGGCGCCGTTGGACTCGTTGACCTTCACGGGCAGCTTCTTCCAGTCGCGCTACAAGAGCAAGTCGAGCGATTACGGCGCGCAGGTGTCGTCGCAGACGCTGTCGGTGGATCCGGCGACCAGCGAGTTCGACGAGAACGGCCTGTTGCTCAAGACCAACTCGCTGTTCAACCGCGACACGGGCACCTTCCTGCCGAGCAGCGGACAGGTGAACAGCAGCGGCAACAAGGGCTATGTCACCAGCAACACGCGGACGCGCGACTATTCGCTGTCGTTCGTCTGGGCACCGGACGACGGCCCGTTGACGATCAAGGGCGCGTTGCAGCGCGTCGATTCGCAGCAGATCTACGACCGGATCGACATCTTCCGCGAGATCGGGTTCGGTCAGGGCTTCGGCATGGACCTGACCGGCGACCTGCCGCGCATCACGGTCGGGCCGTCGACACAGGCGTCGTTCGCCGATCCGTCCAATTACTTCTGGTCGGCGTCGATGCCGCACAACGAAGATAACAAGGGCCGGCTCGACACCGCGCAGGTGGATGCCGAATACAAGTTCGACGACAGCTTCTTCCGTTCGGTCAAGATCGGCGGCCGCGCCGCCAAGCGGACCGAGCGCGATTTCGCGAACGGCTACAACTGGACCGCGCTGGGCCGAGGCTGGAACGGCGATCCGCAGCTCACCTATGCCAATGCGGCGCCCGGCGACATTTCGTACCACGCCTTCAACGATTTCTTCCGCGGCGAGACGACCTTGCCCGGCAATCTGATGTTTGCGTCGGAGGCGCTGGCGTCGCGGTACAACACCGATCGCACCGGACTGGTCCAGTCGCCGCCGGCCGGCTTCTGCGGCCCGGCGACCATCGCCGATCCCAACAATCCGGGCGCGACCATCTCGAACCCGCAATGGTCGAACTGCTCGTCATCGGGCGCGCTGCCGGCCGGCAGCGGCTATGGCGGCGCATCGGGTATCCGCCCGGTCCGCTTCGTCCTGCCCGACGATCGGGTCGATAACCAGACCCGCAATCTGGCGGCGTACGCGCTGGTACGCTTCGGCCCGCAGGGCGACGGGCCGGGTATCTCGGGCAACGTCGGCGTGCGCGTCGTCAACATTACGAACGAGGGCAGCGGCTACATCCGTCAGAACGGCACGACGTTCATCCGCAACGGTGCGACCGCCACGCTGACCAACGACGCGGTGCCGCGCAGCGGCAAGGCCGAGTTCACGCGCGTGCTGCCGTCGATCAACCTTGAGTTTGCGCCGACCGACCGGAGCAAGATCCGCGCCGGATATAACATCACGCTCGATCTTCCGTCGTTCAATGCGCTGCGCGCCTCGGGCACGGTCGGTGTGGCGACGACCCCGGCGAGCACACCGGGCGGGCTGCCGAACTTCACCAACTTCACGACCGAAACCGGCAATCCGTTGCTCAAGCCGACGATGTCGAACAACGTCGATCTGTCGTTCGAATATTATCTGAAGCCGGGTACGTCGTTCCACATCGCGCCCTTCTACAAGCGGCTGACCGATCTGCCGATCTTCTCGCTGACCCAGCGTCAGGTGAATGTCGTCTTCTCGGACGGCACCACCGAACTCGCCAATATCGCCGCGTCCGACTACAGCAATGCGACCAAAGCCGCGACGGTCAAGGGTGTCGAAGTGGGCGGCCGCTTCTTCCTCGATATGTTGCCGGGCTGGTTGAGCGGCTTCGGGTTCGAAGGCAATTACACCTTCATCGACAGCAAGAACCCCGGCGATCTCTATCGCGACATCAACGGCGTCATCAAGAACGACGCGCCGCTGGTGGGATTGTCGAAGCACAACTTCAACGCGACGTTGTTGTACGAGCGCAACCCGATCTCGTTCCGCGTCGCTTATTCGTGGCGCTCGCGCTACCTGCAGTCGACCAACAGCAACGGCACCAACCCGACCTACAATTACTACACGGCCGCCGGCACCTCGACGCCGATCCAGATCGCGCTGCCGGTCTATGGCGATAATTACGGATCGCTCGACGCCGGCGTCCGCTTCAAGGTGACCGAGAACTTCTCATTCGGTATTCAGGGGACCAACCTGACCGCCGCGACGCAGCGGACGGTAATGGGCGGCTATCCCGGCGGCGAGCTGGTCGGGCGGAGCTGGTTCCAGGCGGATCGCCGGATCAGTACCGGCATCAACCTGTCGTTCTGATAGGATGCGCAGGCTCGCCCGGTCGGGCGAGCCTGCGAGGGAGTCGGTGATGAAGAAGCGCGTCCTGATCGTCGGTGGCGGGACCGCCGGCTGGCTCACCGCTGGCTATCTCGCGAAACGGCTGAGCGCCGACCTGCCCGGCGGGGCGGCGATCACGCTCATCGAGTCGACCGACATCGGCATCCTCGGCGTGGGGGAGGGGACCTTCCCCACGATCCGCAACACGCTGGCGACGATCGGGATCAGCGAGGCCGATCTCGTCCGGCATTGCGGCGCAAGCTTCAAACAGGGCGCGAAGTTCGCGCATTGGCGCTTCACCCCCGGCACGGCCGGGCCGGACCATTATACACACCCGTTCCAGGTCGCCGAGGCGGCCAACGGCGTCGAGCTGTTGCCCTATTGGCTGCTCGGCCACGGCGGCACCGACAATTGGGATGCGGTGTGCAGCCCGCAGAAAAAGGCCGCCGACGCACACCGCGCGCCCAAGCTGCCCAGCCACCCCGATTATGTCGCGCCGCTCAATTACGCCTTCCACTTCGACGCGGTGGCGCTCGCCGCGCTGCTGCGCGACAAGGCGGTCGCGAGCGGGGTGACGCATCTCGACGGGCGTGTCGATGAGGTCACCGTCGGCGAGGACGGCGCGATCGCCGGGGTCGTGACTGATCGCCACGGCACGCTGACCGCCGATCTCTACATCGACTGCACCGGCTTCCGCGCCGAACTGATCGGCAAGGCGCTGGGAATGCCGTACCGATCGTGTCGCGACGTGCTGTTCTGCGACAGCGCGCTGGCGGTGCAGGTGCCGTATCGCGACGAGCGCGAGCCGATCGTGAGTTACACCGTCGCCACCGCGCAGGAGTCGGGCTGGATGTGGGACATCGGCCTCGATCGCCGCCGCGGGGTCGGGCACGTCTATTCGTCGGCCCACACCGACGATGCGCGCGCGGCGGAATTGCTGCGCGGCTATACCGGGCAGGATCTGGAGCCGCGCAAGATCCGCTTCGAGGCCGGCTATCGCGAGGTCAACTGGCACCGCAATTGCGTCGCGATCGGATTGTCGAGCGGGTTCTTCGAGCCGCTGGAGGCTACAGGCATCGTCTTCTCCGAAGTCGCGGCGGGGATGGTCGCGAACCTGTTCCCGTGGGGCGGCGATTACGAGACGTCGGCGCGGCAGTTCAATGCGAACATGCTGAAGCGGTACGAACGCGCCCGCGACTTCATCAAATTGCATTATTGCATCACCGAACGGCGCGATTCCGATTTTTGGCGGGATAATATCGCGGCGTCCTCGATCCCGGACAGCCTCCACGACATGCTCGAGCGCTGGCGTTTCCGTCCCCCGACCGAGATCGACATGGACGCCAATGTCGACATCTTCACCGACGCCAGCTGGCAATATGTGCTGTACGGCATGGGCTGGAAGACGGATTTGTCAGCGCGTGCCGGGGCTTACCGCTACGCCGACGAAGCGCGGCGCGCCTTTGCCGAGGTCGAGCGGCAGGCGGCGTTCGCGGTCGCAAACCTGCCGAGCAACCGGCAACTCATTGATTATGCACGTGTTCGCGGGTTCGGCGCGGCGTGAAGCGGGTCGTCATCGTCGGGGGCGGCACGGCCGGGTGGATGACCGCCGCGGTCCTCGCACGATTGACCGATGCGGGCATGTCGGTGACGTTGGTCGAGTCTGAAGAGATCGGAACGGTCGGCGTCGGCGAGGCGACGATCCCGTCGCTTCACGATTTCAATCAACGACTTGGCATCGACGAAGATGCGTTCGTGCGCGCAACGAGCGCGACGTTCAAGCTGGGGATCGAGTTCGTCGACTGGCGGCGCCTCGGCGAACGCTACCTCCACCCGTTCGGCACGTTCGGCCGCGACGTGCAGGGGGTGAAGTTCCACCAGCTCTGGGCGCGCGCGCAGCGCGACGGCGACGCGGCGGGGGCGCTGGAGGATTATTGCCTGACCGCGGTCGCGGCGCGGAAGGCGCGCTTCACGCGACCGTCGCGCGATCCGGCGGCGGTGCTGTCGTCGTTGCGCTATGCCTTTCATTTCGATGCCGGATTGTACGCCGCGTTCCTGCGCGAGCGCGCGGTCGGCGAGGGCGTGACGCGCGTCGAAGGACGGATCGGCACGGTCGAACTGGCCTCGGAGAGCGGCGACATCGCGGCGGTGGTGCTGGCGGACGGGCGACGGATCGCGGGCGATTTCTTCGTCGATTGCAGCGGCTTCCGCTCGCTGCTGCTCGGCGAGGCGCTGGGCGTGCCGTTCGTGAGCTGGCAGCATTGGCTGCCGTGCGACCGCGCGCTGGCGGTGCCGAGCGCCGCCACCGCGCCGCTGCTGCCGTACACCCGCGCGACTGCCGAGCAGGCCGGCTGGCGCTGGCGAATCCCGCTCCAGCATCGCATCGGCAACGGGCATGTCTACGCGAGCGCGTTCGTCGACGACCAGCAGGCGGCGGACGCGCTGCTCGGCGGGCTTGATGGCGCGGCGCTGGCCGAGCCGCGCGCGCTGCGCTTCACCGCGGGGGTGCGCGAACGCTTGTGGGAGCGCAATTGCGTCGCGATCGGGCTGGCGGGCGGGTTCCTCGAGCCGCTCGAGTCGACCAGCATCCATCTGATCCAGTCGGGGATCGCGCGGCTGATGAGCCTGTTTCCCGGCGACGCGCGCGCCGTGGTCGAGCGCGACACCTACAACCGGCTGCTCGACACCGAATATCGCCAGATCCGCGACTTCATCATCCTCCACTACCACGCGACCGAGCGCGACGACTCACCGTTCTGGCAGCATTGTCGCACGATGACGCCGCCCGACACGCTCGCCGGGAAACTGGCGCTGTGGCGCGCGCGCGGGCGGGTGTTGCCCGAGCCGGGTGAATTGTTCACCGACGACAGCTGGGTGGCGGTGCTCGCGGGTCAGGATGCCGCGCCCAAGGCGCTCGATCCGCTGCTCGCCGCCTTGCCGCGGGCGATGGCGGGACGCTTCCTCACCCATTTGCGCGGCGTGATCGCGCAGACCGCCGCGGCGATGCCAGATCACGCCGCGTTCATCGCGCGGCATTGCGCGAGCGCGCACGGGAGATGACGGCGATGCGGCTTCCGATCCTGGTCGCGCTCGCGCTGTTCGGCGCGACCGGCGCGGCCCCGCCGCCGGCGACGCCGTATCGCTGGCAGAATGTCGTCGTCGGCGGGGGCGGCTTTGCGCCTGGGATCGTCTTCAGCCCGGTCGAGCGCGGGCTGGCGTATCTGCGCACCGACATGGGGGGCGCGTATCGCTGGGACGCGCGCAGCCGCCGCTGGCAGCCGTTGCAGGACGACGAGGCGGAGTCGAACTTCATGGGGATCGAGAGCATCGCGCCCGATCCGCACGACCCGAGCGTCGTCTATCTGGCCGCCGGCATGTCGGCGCGGGGGCCGGCGGCGATCTTTCGTTCCTCTGACCGTGGTGCGCACTGGCGCAAGACGATCGTGCCGTTCGCGATGGGCGGCAACGAGGACGGACGCGGGCTGGGCGAACGGCTGGCGATCGACCCGCATCGCACGTCGACGCTGATCTTCGGATCACGTCACGACGGACTGTGGCGCAGCGACGATGCGGGTGCGCACTGGCAGAAGGTCGCTTCGTTTCCGCTCGCCGGTCTCGGGCGGCCGGATCGGCCGCGCGTGACGCATGGCGGGCTGTCGTTCGTGCTGTTCGATCCGGCGCAGCGCGGGCGCATCTTCGTCGCCAGCGCCGACCCCGGCGCGCAACACTTGTTCCGCTCCGATGACGGCGGTTCGCACTGGCAGACGGTGGCGGGCGGTCCGGCGGCGGACCTGTTGCCGGTGAAGGGCGTGATCGATGCGGACGGCGTGCTGACGCTGACCTATTGCGACGCGATCGGCCCGAACGGGATCACGCGCGGCGCGGTGTGGCGCTTCGACCCGCGCAGCGGCGCGTGGCAGGATGTCACCCCGTTGAAGGGCGCGGCGGTGGTGCCCGGCGGCTATATGGGCGTCGCGGTCGCCGCGCGTGATCCGCGCGTCATCGCGGTGGCGACGGTCAATCGCTATCGCCTCGGCGACACGGTGTGGCGGTCGGAAGATGGCGGGCGGACATGGCGCGAGCTGGCGCGCGACAGCGTCCGCGATGTGTCCGCCACGCCGTTCCTCGATTTCGACGGCAAGGCGGATTTCGGACATTGGATCGCCGGGCTGGCGATCGATCCGTTCGATGCCGGCCATGCCGCCTATGTCACCGGCGCGACCGTCTATGCCACCGACGACTTCGCCGCGTCGCACGCGATGCGCTGGGCACCGTGGACGCGCGACATCGAGCAGACCGCGATCATCACTTTGGTCAGCCCGACCGGTGGCGCGCCTTTGGTGTCGGGGTTCGGCGACCTCGGCGGCTTCCGGCATGACGATCTGACGCGCTCACCGTCGCACGTGCACCGCAACCCGATGCTGACCAACACCAATTCGCTCGATTACGCCGGCATCGCGCCGCAGGTGATGGTGCGCAGCGGCAACACGCACAAGCCGGTCGTTCCCGACACGTCGCTGGCGTGGTCGGCGGACGGCGGCACGACGTGGCAACCATTGCGCGTCCCGGTGCAGCGCGGTGAGGACGGGACACCGTCGCGCGCGCAGACCGGCAGCGCGGCGATCACGGTTTCCGCCGATGGCGCGACCTTCGTGGTCGAGACCGAACAGCCGTTGCTGACGCGCGATCGCGGACGGAGCTGGCACCCGGTCGAGGGCTTGCCGACGCGAACGCGGGTCACCGCCGACAAAGCGGACGCTCGCCGCTTCTACGCGGTGGATGCGGAGGCTGGGCGGGTGTTGCGCAGCGATGACGGCGGTGCGCGCTTCCATGCGGCCGCCGGCCTGGGGCTGCCCGCCGACCTTTCGGGAGCACGCGCGGTCGGGCGCGAGGCTGCCAATCCGCTGGTCGCGGTGCCGGGACGCGCCGGGGCGTTGTGGCTGCTGGTCGGCGGCGACCTCTATCGATCCGCGGACTTCGGTGAGCATTGGGTACGCGCGACCAACGGCATCACGATCGCGCGTTATGGAGTCGGCAAGGCGGCGACGGGCGCGCCATGGCCAGCGCTCTACGCGATCGGGTCGATCGCGGATGCACGCGGCATCTATCGCTCGATCGACGGCGGGGCGCGCTGGACGCGCATCAACGACGCCGCGCACCAATGGGGCCTGCGGCTGCGCGTCATCAGCGGCGATCCGCGGCGGTTCGGGCGCGTCTATGTCGGCACGGACGGACGCGGCATCATGTACGGCGATCCCGCGGAGTAGACGGAGCGCGGGACGGCACGTCAGAAGGCGAAGGCCAGCGTTCCGATCGCGCGGCGCGGATCGCCGATCGCGACACCATATTGGTTCACGGCCGAGGTATAGTAGGTCGCGTCGAAGACGTTCTTCAGGTTGAACTGGAGCGTCACACGCCGGCCGGCCAATCGCGTATCATAGGTGACGAACGCGTCGGCCACGACATAGTCGTCGAGCCAGAAACTGTTGGCGCTGTCGCCGGGCCGGCGCGCGACATAGCGGCCGCCGGCACCGACCCGCAGCCGATCGTCGCCGGCCAGCGCACCCACGTCATAGGCGAGCGAGAGCGAGGCAGTATGCGGCGCGACGTTCGCCAATCGCTTGCCCGCGAACACGGGATCGTCGACCGTCCGCGCGCGAGTGTAGGCATAGCTGGCGATCAGGCTGAGCGTGCGGGTCACCTGGCCGGCGAGATCCAGCTCCACACCGCGCGAGGTGGCGCGTCCGGCGGTGCGATAGTCGGTCAGCAAGGTGGCGGGATTGAACTGCGACACCAGCACGTTGCGTTTGTCGATGTCGTAAAGCGCCAGCGTGGCGGAAAGGCGATCGGGCATGTCGAGCTTCGCGCCAAGCTCGAACGAACGCCCGCGTTCCGGCGCGACCGACGAAGTGATGGTCACCCCGCTTGCCAGCGGCGCGATCGTCGAGGTCGGCTTGAGCGAACGCGTGTAGCTGCCGTACAGCGAGACGGCGGGCGCGGCGCGCCACACCAGCCCGGCCTGCGGGACGAACGCCCATCCGGTCAGATCGGTATTGGCGACGAACGGCCGTCCGCGTCCGGCGCGTTGGTCGAAGCCGATCAGTCGCCCGCCCGCGACGACGATCCAGCGATCGTCGAGGTGGATCGAATCCTGCCCGAACAGCGAATAGTTCCAGAGCCGGTCGGTCTGGTCGCTGTCGGTGGCGGAAACGCTGGTCGGGAATGGCTCGCGGCCGTAGACAGGGGCGAGGTAGCTGAACGTGTTGCGCACTGCCTGGCGGATCAGGTCGCGGCGGTAGTAACGGCGGTATTCCCCCTCCGCGCCGAAGATGACGGCGTGGCGCGTCCCGGCCACGTCGAACCCGCCGTCGATATAGGTCTGGAGATAGGCGTCGGTGCTTAGCGCGCCGATCGTGGCGTCGTTGCTGCGCGTCAACGTGCCGCGCTGGACGGTGACGCCGGTGACGCGCAACTGCCCGGCGTCATAGCGCTCGCTGTTGAGGCTGGCGGCAAGGTGCGCCGCCCACCGGCCGCCCAGCCGGTGATCGACCGCGAGCTGGACGAGGTGGCTGTCGCCGGTCATCCGGTTGTTGGGATCGTCGAGTCGGCGGCGGCGCGGCACCGCCAGCGGCTGCATCGTGCGCGGATCGAGCGCGGTGCCGCGGTCGAACGGATAATCGAAGCGGCGGAATTCGTACCAGAGCACTGCCTGGGTCGCGCCGCCGTACCAGCCGAGCGACGGTGCGATCAACGTGTCGCGGCGGACCCCGAAGTTGCGCCAGTAATCCTCGTCCTGGTGATCGAGCACCAGCCGCGCGGCGAGATCGCCGCTGATCGCGCCGGTCAGATCGGCCATCGCCTCCAGCCCGCTACGCGCCGCCGCATAGCTCGACCCGGTCAGTGCGACGGTCAGCTGCGGATCGAGCAGCGGCTTCTTCGAGACGATGTTGATAACGCCGCCCGGGTCCATGATGCCGTAGAGCAGCGATGCCGGGCCCTTCAATACCTCGACGCTCTGCGCGGCGGCGTTGAATGCGCGGCCCTGCACCAGTGGCATCCCGTTGTGCATCACCGATCCGTCGCGATTGCCGCCGAAGCCGCGCTTGAGCACGGTATCCTGCGTCGCCGCCAGCGTATTGCCTTGCGTGATGCCGCTGACGTTGGTCAGCACGTCGTCGAGATAGCGTGGACGCTGGTCGCGCAGCACCTGCGCGGGTACGATGTTGACCGTCTGCGGCGTGTCGAGCGGATCGGCCGCACTGCGCAACGTCGAGGCATCGGGGGTCGGCTTGTAGCGATCGTCTGCGGTCTTCGGGGCGGGCGAGGCGCGGCCGGTGACCACCACCTCCTGTCCGGTCGCCTCCGGCGCAGGCGAGGCGGCAGCAAGGCCCGCAGCGGCAGGCGGCGCGGCGTGAACGGTCGATGCGAGCGACAGGCCCGCGGTTGCCAGCAAACCGCCGGTGAACGTCTTCATAGTGATTTCCCCCGTCGCGGCGGCATATACAAATGCGAGGGATTCGCAACAGGGCGCTGTGCAGATTTTCAGCGGCGCCCGGTGGAGGGAGGTTGCGGTCAGCGGCAAAGGCCGCGTTCGGCGGGCGATCGAGAAGTGCTTGGATGTACGTGCCGCTCTAGAAACTTAGTCAAAGCAACAACTTGGGATTCTGAAAGTCACTGTTGCATGATCGACAGGATTGCCGCAGGATCCGGAGTTCTGCTCATTCATCCTACATGGTGAAATTGCTTTGTGAATCCTTCCGGCAGCAATTAGAGACGCTCGAACTGATTCCGATCAAGTTTGCGGGAGGGGGCGTCGAAAGTGTCCTCTTGCACCGTGACATCTACCGGTCAACGCCGGGCATCTGGCGGCAAAATACTGACATTCAAAGGTAATTTTGTCTGCGGTCGCGCTTACGACAACATAGTTAAAATATGATGTGTCTGAATATTGAATTGAGTGGGGCTGGTAAAAAAATATCCAGCAACTTCAAAATCTACTCACAAATGAGCTATTGAAAAAATTACAAACTTGCTCGCAAGTATAATTATGTCTAGGTCATCGTCTGCGTGATGACCTGACAGGCATCCCGCGGGGGAAGCGGGCATGATGGAAGTGGGGTGGCAGAATATGGTTCGTGCGATGGCGCGAACCTTCGGCCCGGGCCTGAGTGTCCGTCATGCCAATGCGACACCGATCCGGCTTACTCTACGTATCTGTAATTACGCGCATATCGCTCATGCCTATGGCGAAGATGTCGCGGAGGACGTCGTCGCGGAATTGTCTCGGCGACTTGGTCTGGCACTGCCCTCGTCGGCGCGAATCGCGCAGCGGCCGAATGGCATTCTGCTCGCGACCTTGGGGGATGACCTCGAACTTGCCGATGACGTCATTGCCGCGCTCATACTGGCGTGGTTCCCGACCTTTTGCTCGGCGGTGATGGGAAGCCCGGTGGAAACCCGGGCGGGGCGGCTTTGTGTCTGGCTCTCCGGAGACTGGGACGTTTCGACCTGCCAGAACGGCCGGCTCTTCGCCTTCGGTGGGCATCCGGTCGAAGATTCGATCGAGGCGGCGGCGCACTACCGCGCCGACATGGAACTCGCCGCCGACCTGATGCCGCTGCTGCTTCCCGACGCGACGGTGAAGATGAAGGATGGGCGAGGGCTGTTCCTCTACTGGCAGCCGATCGTCGACAGTGGTCCCGGTTCGACGCTCTATTATGAGTCGCTGCTGCGTCCCTGCGGTCGCGATGGTGCCTTCCAGTCGTCGGAAACGTTGATGCGCGCGCTCGAGCGCCTTGGCTTCGCCTGCCTGCTGGATCGCTATGTCGCCTCGGCGGTGCTCGACGAGCTCGAGGCGACGCCCGACGTCACGCTGGCGATCAACGTTTCCGCGCAAAGCCTCGCTTGCGATCATTGGTGGGGCGAGATCGACGCGCGGTTGCGGCGGCGTCCGGATGTCGCGCGGCGGTTGGTGTGGGAGATTACGGAGACGACGCACGTCTTTGATCTCGCTCCGGCGGTCGCGCTGATCGAAACCTTCAAGTCGCGCGGCTGCAAGGTGGCGCTCGACGACTTCGGTGTCGGCTTCGCGTCCATCCAGCAACTGCGGCTGTTCTCGCCCGACATCATCAAGATCGACAAGCTTTATCTCGGTCGGGCGATGGAGACGCAGCAGGACGGCACGATCTTTCGTCGGATCGTCGGACTCGCCCGGTCCTTCGGGGCCGAGGTCGTGGTCGAGGGCGTCGAGACGCCGATGCAGGCCGAACTGGTGCGAACGACCGAGGCGAACTGGCAGCAGGGTTTCCTGGTGGGTGTTCCGTCCGCCGAGCGTCCCTGGCGGCTTCCAGACAGCGCCGTCGTCCTTCGTCTGCAGGGGGCGTGATGCGATCCGCGGCCCCGGCACCATCATTTTCCGCTTTATCGACCAAGGCTTTCGTTTTGATGCTTCCCCAACGCCCGGCACGCCCCCGATCGATCCGTTGCCGGATCACCATAGACGGTCTCGCACGCGCGGCGCTGCCGATCGCCTTCGGCTTCGTTCCGATGGCCAGGGCGCAGGCGCTGCCGCCGCAGATCGTGCCGCCGACGCTCGATCCCAACCGGGTTCAGGACAATATCGCGCGCGCTCCCGAGCCGGTGCCCGCGGCGCCGCCGGTGGTGCAGGCCGCTCCCGAACAGGTCGCGCCCGAGGCGGCGGCGGCCACTCGCTTCGCGTGGACCGAGGTGCGGATCGAAGGCGCGACCGTCATCCCGGTGGCGCGCCTGATGCGCGAGTGGAAGCACGCGCCGGGGGAGGAGGTCAGCGTCGAGGACGTGTTCCGCTTCGCCAATGCTGTGACGCGGGTCTATGCGAAGAAGGGCTTCGCGCTGTCGTTCGGGGTCGTCCCGCAGCAGCAGATCAAGGACGGCGTGGTCACGCTCCGCGTCGTCGAGGGCTTCGTCGACAGGATCGACTTCACCGGCGACAAATTGCCGCGCGGGCTGCTCGGGCATGGTCCGGTCGCGGGGATCGCCGACCGCATCCGCCGGTCGCGGCCGCTGCGCAACGCCGATCTCGAGCGTTATCTGCTGCTCATCAACGACGTGCCCGGTGTGGCAGCGCGCGCGACGCTGTCGCCATCGCCCGACGTGCTCGGCGGCTCGATCCTGACGATCGACATCACGCGCAAGCGACGCTCGATGGACGTCGGCTACAACAGCTTCATGCCCAAGTCGCTGGGCACCCATGTCGTCGGCGGCACGGTGGAGGGCAATGCGCTACTGACCGGCGGCGACCGGCTGCGGGTCGGGGCGTACCAGAGCGTCACCAGCGACGCCTACTGGAACGTCGCGGGCGATTACGCCACCGTGCTCGACCACGACGGGCTCTCGCTGTCGGTGTCGGGCAGCTATGCGCACACCCGCCCGACCACGCCGCTGCTGCACCTGCTCGGCTATCAGGGCAGCGCGACCACCGGTCGCGTCGCGCTGAGCTATCCGGTGATCCGGTCGCGCACGCAGAACCTGTCGCTCGAGGTCGGGGCGGCGCTGGCGCATACCGATTCCGAGTTGCTGGGGCGTGCAGAGTTGCGCGACCGGTTGCGCTCGACGGTCACGGCGCTGACCTACGACGTCACCGATGCGCATCTGGCGGCGAGTTCGCTACGCCTGGGAATGGAACAGGGCTTCAAGCTGTTCGGCGCGACCGCCAACAGCCGCTTCAACGGGCGGCTCGACTATCTGTTGCTCACGCTGGAGGTGCAGCGGCTCCAACCGATCGCGCGCCTGGGCAGCGGGCAGATCTCGACGCTGATCGCCGCGCAGGGGCAGGTTTCGGCCAAGGGGCCGCTCTATAGCTCGGCGGAGTGCAGCTACGGCGGCCGGCGGTTCGGGCGGCGGTTCGATTCCGGGTCGATCGTCGGCGATCAATGCCTGCTCTCCAGCATCGAGCTGCGCTGGAGCATGCCGGCGTCGATCGCCGGATTGCCGGTGGGATTGCAGGCTTATGGCTTCGCGGACGCCGGGCGCGTCTGGCAGCAGGGGCGCCTGCTGCCCGGCGAACGGCGCGAGGAATCGGCAGCCTCGGCGGGGCTGGGGCTGCGATTGAGCCTGACCGACCACATCAGCGGTGGGATCGAGGTGAGCCGGATCATCAAGACGGTGAAGGGCAGTTCGCTGGATCGAAGTCCGCGGCTGCTCGGCAACGTTTCCTTCCGCTTCTGAACGCCGGCCGGGGACAGGCTCCGGCCGAGACATGAAACGACTGACTGGCAAGGTTTGACGCGATGACGAACAGGGGCAAGCGCTGGCACAGCGGCGTAAGCGGGATTGCGATCACGGTGGCCGCCGGGGCGCTGGTGTGCAGCGCCCCGGCGTTTGCGCAAGTCACGGGCGGTCAGGTCGTCGGCGGTCAGGCGACGATCGCCGGGCAGGGCACGTCGCAGACCACGATCACGCAGACCAGCGATCGCGCGATCCTGAACTGGGACCGCTTCTCGCTGGGCGCGGGCGACGTCGCGGTCTTCCAGCAGCCCGATGCCCGTTCGATCACCGTCAACCGCGTGATCGGTGGCGATCCCTCGGCGATCATGGGGTCGATCAAGGCCAATGGCCAAGTGGTCCTCATCAACCGTAACGGCGTGCTGTTCGGCAAGGGCTCGCAGGTCGACACCGCCGGGCTGATCGTGTCGACGCACGACATTGACGCGACCGGATTTTTGCGCGGCGATTCGCTGCTGCGCTTCACCGATGGCGGCAACGACAAGGCCGAGGTGGTGGTCGAGGGCCGCATCACGATCCGCGACGCCGGCATGGCGGCGTTCGTGGCGCCGCACGTCCGCAATTCCGGGCTGATCCAGGCCGATATGGGCCGGGTGACGCTGGCGGCGGGCAAGGGCTTCGGGATCGACCTGTATGGCGACGGGCTGGTCCGCTTCGCCGCGTCGGACGCGATCACCGGCACGCTGAAGGATGCGCAGGGCCAGCCGGTGAAGGCGCTGGTCGAGAATGACGGCACGATCGCGGCGCGCGGTGGCAAGATCCTGCTGACCGCGACCGCCGCGCGCGAGGTGGTCAACGCCTCGGTCAACGTCGCGGGGATCGTGCGCGCGGACGCCGTTTCGTCACAAGGCGGGGTGATCACGCTGTCGGGATCGGGCGGGATCACCACCGAGGCGAGGTCGGTCATCACCGCGGCGGGCGCGACCGGCGGCAGCGTCACCGTCGCGGGCGGCGCGGTCGGGCTGGGCGGCGCGATCGACGCCTCGTCGACCGGCGCGCACCAGACCGGCGGCAGCGTGGCGGTCAGGTCCGACAGCCTGTTGTCGCTGGGCGGCAGCGTCACCGCGACGAGCGCACTGGGTTCGGGCGGCAGCGTCACCTATCAGGCGGCGCGCCTGTTCGAGAACAGCGACGGGCGGACCGACGTGTCGGGCCTGATCGACGGCGGCACGATCCGCTCGATCATCACCGACACTGCGATGACCTCGGGCCGCTATGCCGCCGACGGCCTCTATGGCCTGGGCGGGCGGATCGACATGACCGCGACCGATTTGCGGCTGCTCAGCGCGGACGTCACCGCGACCGGGCGTGGCGGCGGCGGTCTGGTGCGGATCGGCGGGGCGTTCCAGGGCGGCAAGACGCCCGACACCGCGCAGCCTTATTACGAGAGCTTCGTCGGCCGCTGGGGCGACCTGCCCGCGCTGGCCACGGCGGGCCATGCCTTCGTCAACGACGGCACGCGGATCGACGTGCGCGCGAGCAAGGGGCAGGGCGGCACGGCGGTCGTCTGGTCGGACGCGCAGACCACCTTCATGGGCGCGATCGACGCGCGCGGCAGCGGCGCGAAGGGCAGCGGCGGCGCGGTCGAGCTGTCCTCCGCGCAGGACCTGCGCCACGTCGCGCTGGACCGGGTGGCCACCGGCGGCGGCAACCTGCTGCTCGACCCGAAGAACATCATCATCGGCGACGCCGCGCAGGCGCAGTCCTGGGCGTATCAGGGGATCATCGGCAAATGGTACGCCCTGCCGGGCATTGCGCAGCTGGAGACGAACGACCGCTTCGGTGCGGCCGTCGCGCTCAACAGCGATGCGACGGTGATGGCGGTCGGCGCGCCGGGGGACAGCGGTTCGCTCAACCAGTCGACGAATGCGGGTGCGGTCTACCTCTTCGGCTTTACCGACACCAGTTTCGGCGGCGCGGCGCTGAAGGGGATTATCGGTGTCGGCTATACCGGCGGCACCAATTACGACATGGCCCAGTCGCTCGACCCGAACGACGAATTCGGGTCCGCGGTCGCCCTGAATGGCAGCGCGACCGCGCTCTACGTCGGTGCGCCGGGTGACGATGGCCGGGGATATTCCGATGCTACGGCATCCGCCGCCAACAAGGATCGCGGGGCCGTCTACAAATTCAACGTGGGTTCCAACGCGAATATCACTCCGGCCTATCTTTGGGGCGGGTCGAATTACGGAGGCAATTACAACGGGTTCACCAGCTCCAATGTCGTAGATGGCAGTTCCAATCCCTTGCTCAACGCCGGCGACGCGTTCGGCAGTGCGGTCGCCATTTTCAATGACGGAAAGGTCATGGCCGTCGGTGCGCCGAAGACCGACTATGTCGACGCCGACGACAGCACGAACAACGCCACCGACGTGGGTGCCGTCTACACCTGGTCCGGGATGGATTCGGGTGCCGGCAGCCTGACCGGATATATCGACAGGGCCAATTTTCCTCTTACTTATACTAGGCCGAGTTTGACGAGTGGCACGGCTTTCGGTGGGGCCGTCGCCTTGTCCGGTGACGGAAAGATACTGGCGATCGGGGCGCCCCACTATACGAGTCTAACGCCAGCGTCGGTCAACAATTCTGGCGCCGTCTTCCTGATAAAATCGAGCGACGCGACCTATTCGGCAGCGACGGGCGCGCCGACGTTCGGATCCTTTGTCGCAGCGATACCACAGATCGAAAACGTTGCCGGAAAATATGCGCGGCTTGACGTCAAATTCCGTGATGGGGGACAGGTCGGCGCGGCGGTTGCCCTGAACGCGGCGGGAAACAAGCTATTCATCGGCGCACCCGGTCTGGGCGATCCTGCCGCCACGGGATCGGGCAGTGGACGCGCCTATCTGGTCAACGTGCGACCCGACTTGCAATTAACGGACTTGGAGGGTGGCACAACGGTCAGCGGTACTGCCGCCTGGATCGGCCGGGGGAACAGTAATGGATCCGGGAATGACGGCAACAGGCTCGATCTTCAGGACCTGAATTTCGCCGACAGCATCAGCGGGTATACAGGCAGCAACTTTGGCGCGGCGCTGGCGCTCAGCGGGGACGGTTTACGGCTGGCCGTGGGAACGCCGGGCGACAAGGGCGCGCTCGCGGACGCAAGCGGCTCCGGCGCAGTTCGGCTGTTCACCCTCTCGTGGAGCGATTTTGGTAGGTACTCCGGCGGCATCACGCAGGCGGGCACGATCGGTCGCGGCTATAATCGCGCGCTGCCCGCGCTGGAGGGGTTGCGGGGCATCGGCGGACTGACCGGCTTCCTGGACGCCGACGACAATTTCGGTCGCGGCGTCGCGCTCAGCCGCGATGGCAAGGCCATGGCGATCGGCGCGCACCACGATTCCGGTCCGCTCAATGCCACCAGTCATACCGGCGCAGTCTATCTCTTCACCTTTGCGGATACGAATTTCGGCGGATCGGCGCTGCAGGGGATCATCGGCAAGGGCTATACCGGCGGCAAGAACGTCAATGTCGCCGCGCTGGATGCGAACGACGAATTCGGTACGTCGCTGGCGCTGAACACCGACGGCACGCGGCTGGCGGTCGGCGCGCCGTTCGACGACGGCCCCGGCGCCGCCGGATCGAACGACTATGGCGCGGTCTATCTGTTCACCTTCACCGATACGAATTTTTCCGGCGGCGCGCTCGCGGCGACGGTCGGCAGCAACTATTCCGGCGGCAACAATCTGGGCGGCCCCTCTCCCTATCGCACGAGCGACTGGTTCGGGAGCGCGGTGGCGCTGAACGGCACCGGCAACCAGCTGGCGGTCGGTGCCTATCAATATGACGGCATCAATAATAACAGGACCAACGCCGGCGCGGTCTATCTGTACAATTTCGGGGAAGCCAGTGGCGCCTTCACCGGTGGCTCGCTGGCGAAGACGATCACGGTCGACGGTGACCTGGATCCGACGGGGGGTGTCGGGGCCGCGCTAGGCGCCGGTGTCGCGCTCAGCTCGGACGGCAGCTTCCTGGCGATCGGCGCGGTCGCGAACGGTGGCTACAACGGATCGCTGAGCGGCGGCAATGCGGGGGCCATCTACACCTATTCGTTCGGCGCCAACTTCACCACGCCGACGAAGAAGGGGACGATCGGCTATAATTTCGGCACGGACGGCGCGCGCGGAACGTCGGTGACCGGCATGACGGGCGGCGGCTGGTTCGGCCAGTCGGTGGCGGTGAACGCCACCGGCACCGTGATGGCGGTGGGCGCGCCGTTCACCAAGAGCGCCAGCGGCACGACCACCACAGGCGCCGTCTTCCTCTTCACCAAGAGCGGTTCGAGCACCGGGCCGGAATGGACGCAGACCGGCATCCTGGGCGCGGGGTATACGAGCACCGGGAGCCTCGACGTTGACGGTCTGGAGGCGAACGATACCTTCGGCACGTCGGTGGCCCTGAACGGCACCGGCGACCGGATGGTGGTCGGCGCGCCGACCGACAACGGCGCCGGCAACGCCCTCACCGGATCGGGTGCCGCCTATCTGTTCAGTTTCACCGACGCCGCGTTCAGCGGCCCGACGCGAAGCGCGGTCTACGGAAAATATTACGACGCCAACAGTGCCGTCGCGTCCTCCACCGACAATTTCGGCTCGTCGGTCGCGTTGAATGCCAGCGCGACGCGCATGGCGGTGGGGGCGGTCGGCGACGACGGATTCTCCAACGGCTATACCGACGCGGGTGCGGTCTATCTCTTCGGGTTCAGCGACGGCGGCTTCAACGGCGGCACGCTGCGCGGGATCATCGGCAAGGGCTATACCGGCGGCAGGAACTTCGATGTCTCGGCGCTGGAGGCGTCGGACAATTTCGGCAGCGGCGTCGCGCTGAGCGCGGCGGGCAATCTGCTGGCGGTCGGCGCCAGTGGCGACGACGGCAGCGGCAACGCGTCCAGCACCAACAAGGATTATGGCGCCGTCTACCTTTTCAGCTTCAGCGATAACGACTTCAGCAATGCGATGCAGCGCGGCGTCATCGGCAGCGGCTATACGATCGCCGTCGCCGGGCTGGATATCGGCGACCGGTTCGGCAGCAGCGTGGCGTTCAACGCGGCGGCCGATCGTCTGGCGATCGGCGCGCCCCTCGAGGATGGCAGCGGCGCGGGTTCCACCTCCGCCGATTATGGCGCCGTCTATCTGTTCGGCTTCGACCAGTCCGATCTGACGACGCCGTTCAAGACGCCGTCACTGCTGGCGACGATCGGGTCGGGCTATGGCGGCAGCGGCAGCGCGGGCAACAATCTGGGCATCGGCGTGACGGGCGCGGTCGCCGGGGCGCAGTTCGGCACCGGCGTCGCGCTGAATGCGACGGGGGACCGGCTGGCCGTCGGTGCGCCGATCGAAACCGGCGCGAGCCTGCTCCAGACCGGTGCCGCCTATCTGTTCGGCTTCACCTCCGCCACCGACTTTTCCGGCGCGTCGCTGATCGGCAAGCTGGGCAACGGCGAAGCCGGCGCGAACAAGGTCACGCTGTCGCAATATGACCGGTTCGCGACCTCGGTCGCGCTCGACGCGACCGGCGATCGCCTCGCGGTCGGGGCGCCGACGCGCACCGGCGAGACGACGGGCGGCGCGGTCTATCTGTTCCGGTTCGACGGGACGTCGGCGTTCCACGGCGTCACGCTGAACGCGACCGCGGGCCGGATCGTCGGCTCGACGCCCAATATCCCGATCGTCGGTGGCACCGCCCGCAACAGCTTCGGCAGCGCGGTGGCGCTGAGCGCCGACGCGACGCGGCTGGCGGTCGGCGCGGTCAACGACGTCGACGCGACCGGTAACAGCTTCGGCAGCGGCACGGTGTGCCTGTTCACCTTCGCCGACAACAAGTTCGCCGGCGGCGCGCAGGCGGGGACGATCGGCAAGGGGTATAACGACAAGAACATCGATATCGGCGGGCTGCTCGATCAAGGCGACCGTTTCGGTTCTTCCGTCGCGCTCAATGCCGATGCCACCCGCATGGCGGTGGGGGCGCCCGACGATTCCGGGGTCGCCAACGATCAGGCATCGACCGGCGCGGTCTATCTGTTCAGCTTCGCGGACGCGAGTTTCAGCGGCGGCGTGCTGCAGGGGATCATCGGCCGGGGCTATACCGGTGGCAAGAACGTCAGTCTCACGGCGCCGGACGGCGGCGATGCCTTCGGCACCGGCGTCGCGCTGAACGGGGCCGGGGATCGTCTGGCGGTCGGTGCGCAGGGCGACGATGGCGCCGGCATATCGCCGGGCACCGCCGACAATAATTACGGTGCGGTCTATCTCTTCGGCTTTTCGGATACGAATTTTTCCGGCGGCACGCTGAAGGCGCGGCTGGGCAAAGGCTATACGGGCAGCGGCTATGCCGGCAGCCTGGCGGCGGACCGCGATATCTCCACGCTGCGCGCCGGGGAGAATTTCGGCGGCAGCGTCTCGTTGAACGCACAGGGAAACCTGCTGGCGGTCGGCGCGCCCCAGAACAAGGGTTCGGACGGAACGGGAACCAGCCTCGGCGCCGTCTATCTGTTCAGCTTCACCTCGACCAACGGCGCCACCGGTTTCTCGGGAGGGACGAAATGGTCGACCGTGGGCAAGGGCTATGGCGGCATCGACAACAACGTCGAAGTGTCAACCCTCGGGCCGTCCTACAAGTTCGGCTCTTCGGTCGCGCTGAATGCCGCCGGCGATCGTCTGGCGGTCGGCGTCACCGGAGACGATGGTCAGGGTAACACGACCGGCGATTACGGCGCGGCATACCTCTACAGCTTCGACAATTCGGTCAGCACGAACCTTTTCAAAAGTGGGTCGCTGACGGCGAAGCTGGGCCTGGGCTATGCCCCGACGGCGTCGGCGCTGAAGGACGTCAGCATCGACGGCCTGCAAAGCAATGGCGGGTTCGGAACGTCACTGTCCCTGAATGCGCAGGGCAACCGGCTCGCGGTCGGTGCACCGACCTTCAACGGCGCCGACGGTAGCGGCAACAGCCTGTCGCAGACGGGCGCGGTCTATGTCATCGATTTCATCGACGGCAACTTCTCGGGCGGCTCGATCCAGGCGCAGTTGGGCAAGGGCCTGAGCGGCGGCAACACGCTCAATGTCCCGGCGCTGGAGGCGAGCGACGGTTCGGTTCGGCGGTCGCGCTGAACGCGGTCGGCAACCGGATGGCCGTGGGGGCGATGTACGACGGCGGCGCGGCCAACGTCTCCAGCCAGAGCGGCGCGGTCTATCTGTTCGGCATCGCGGGGTCGGACGGCGTTTCGCTGAACCAGACCTATGCCCTGACCCCGGCCGATACCGTCACGGTCGGCGCGGCGGCCATCTCCGCACAGCTCGCCAGCGGCACCGCCGTCACGCTTCAGGCGTCGAACGACATCACCGTCAACAAGCCGATCACGGTGTTCGGCACGCCGTCCAGCGTCGGGGCGCTGACCTTGCAGGCGGGACGGTCGATCCTGCTCAATGCCAGCATCACGACGAAGGGTGGCAACGTCGGTCTGATCGCCAACGATCTGACCAGCTATGGCGTGATCCCCGAGCACCGCGACGCGGGCAGGGCGGTCATCACCATGGCCGCGGGCACCGCGATCGACGCGGGAACCGCCGGCAATGTCAACATCGGAATGCTTAGTGGTGTCAGTTCCAGCAATCTGCTCGGCGATATCACGCTGAACTCGATCACCGGCAAGGCGATCCTGATCACCAGCGGAATCAACTACAGCGGCAATGCCATCATCCTCAACAGCGGCGCCAGGCTGACCGCCAGCGATACCGGTTTCGCCCTCGACCTGATGGCCGAGAAGCTGACCAACAATGCCGGCGCGGCCGCGCTGTCGGCGCCGAATGGTTACTGGCAGGTCTGGACGAATTCGCCGACCGGTGATTATGTCAACGGACTGCCGTTCGACTTCAAAACCTATAACGCCGCGCAGCATCTGGTTCAGGATGCGGGCAAGAACGGGCTGATTTACCTGGGCGCGCCGACGTTGACGGCGACACTGGGCGCGGTCACCAAGACCTATGACGGCACGACTGCGGCGACGCTGCCCGCGGGCGCGGTGACCTGCACCGTCTGCGCCTTCACCGGCGATGCGGTCACCGGCTATGGCGCCGACACGATCACCGGCTACACCTCGACGACCGGCACGTTCAATTCCAAGGATGTGGGGGCGGGCAACAAGACCGTGACCTTCCGCAAAGCGGACGTTGCAATCACGGCCACCAGTAACGGCAAGCCGGTTTACGGTTACAGGCTGTCATCGAACCTGCAGAACACCGGCAGCACGATCGCCACCGCGCCCCTGTCGGTGACCGCTACCGCGGCGTCGAAGACCTATGACGGCACTGCCTGGTCGGGCGGCAACGGCGTGACCTATGCCGGCTTCGTCAACGGCGAGACCGACGCCGTGCTGGGCGGAACGCTCGGCTATGCCGGCACGGCGCAGGGCGCGACGAACGCGGGCAGCTATGCGATCACGCCGAATGGCCTGACCAGCAGCAATTATGCGATCACCTTCGTCGACGGTGCGTTGACCGTGAACAAGGCGGCGCTGGCCCTGGTCTATACCGCCAACGCCGCGACCTCGGTCTATGGCGCGACACCGGCGACGCTTGGCGGCACCGTGACCGGCACCGGCTTCGTGCCCAACGAAAGCGTGACCGATCTGGGCGGGGCCGCCGTGTGGGCATCTCCCGTCGCTACGACGAGCGCCGCCGGGACGTATGGCATTACCGGCAGCGGGGTGACGAGCGGGAATTATACGATCACCGCCAGTCAGGCGGCGGCGAACAGCTCGGCCTATACCGTCACCAAGGCGGCGCTGACCGTAACCGGCGATACCACGACGCATGTCTATACCGGTGCGGCACAGGCCAACGGCTTCACCACCAGCGGGCTGGTCAACGACGACACGGTCACCGGCGTGTCGGGTCTGGCATCCGGCACCAACGCCGGCACCTATGCCGACAGCCTGTCGGCGGCGACCGGCACCGGGCTGTCGAACTATACGATCGCTTACACCAACGGCGCGCTGACGATCACCAGGAAGGCGCTGTCGATCGGGGCGCCGACGATCGCGGACAAGGTCTATGACGGCACGACCGCGGCGGGGACGCTGACGGTGGGGTCGCTGAGCGGTCTGGTCGGGAGCGAGACGCTGAGCGTGAGCGGCGCGGCGGCGGCGCTGTCGTCCAAGGATGTCGGCAGCTATACGACGACGGTCGGGTATACGCTGAACAACGGCAGCGGGAGTGCGAGCAACTATACGCTGGCCGCGAGCACGGGGGTGGCGGCGGCGATCACGGCCAAGGCGCTGACGATCGGCGCGCCGAGCATCGCGGACAAGGTCTATAACGGCACGACCGCGGCGGGGGTGCTGACGGTGGGGTCGCTGAGCGGGCTGATCGGCAGCGAGACGCTGAGCGTGAGCGGCGCGGCGGCGGCGCTGTCAAGCAAGGATGTCGGCAGCTATACGACGACGGTCGGGTATACGCTGAACAACGGCAGCGGGAGTGCGAGCAACTATACGCTGGCCGCGAGCACGGGGGTGGCGGCGGCGATCACGGCCAAGGCGCTGACGATCGGCGCGCCGAGCATCGCGGACAAGGTCTATAACGGCACGACCGCGGCGGGGGTGCTGACGGTGGGGTCGCTGAGCGGTCTGGTCGGCAGCGAGACGCTGAGCGTGAGCGGCGCGGCGGCGGCGCTGTCGTCCAAGGATGTCGGCAGCTATACGACGACGGTCGGGTATACGCTGAACAACGGCAGCGGGAGTGCGAGCAACTATACGCTGGCCGCGAGCACGGGGGTGGCGGCGGCGATCACGGCCAAGGCGCTGACGATCGGCGCGCCGAGCATCGCGGACAAGGTCTATAACGGCACGACCGCGGCGGGGGTGCTGACGGTGGGGTCGCTGAGCGGGCTGATCGGCAGCGAGACGCTGAGCGTGAGCGGCGCGGCGGCGGCGCTGTCAAGCAAGGATGTCGGCAGCTATACGACGACGGTCGGGTATACGCTGAACAACGGCAGCGGGAGTGCGAGCAACTATACGCTGGCCGCGAGTACGGGCGTTGCGGCGAAGATCACGGCCGCGGCGCTGTCGATCACCGGCGCGGCGGCGACGAGCAAGACCTACGATGGCAATATCGTAGCCGCGCTTGTGGGAGGCTCGCTCTCGGGCGTGGTCAGCGGCGAAACGGTGAACCTGTCGATCTCGGGCGCCAGTGGCACGTTCGCGGGCAAGGATGTCGGCATCGGCAAGGCGGTGACCGCGACCGGCTATACGATCTCCGGGACGGCCGCGGGCAATTACACGCTGGTGCAGCCGACCGGCCTGACCGCGGACATTACCGCAAAGGCGCTGACGATCACCGGCACGACGATCGCCGGCAAGGCCTATGACGGCACCACCACCGCGGGTACGCTGACGCTCGGCATGGTGACCGGTTTCGTTGATTCGGAAGCGGTTACCGTGACCGGGACAGCGGGGGCGCTGTCGGACAAGAACGCCGGCACTCGCACGGCGAGCGTCAGTTATGCGCTGACGGGCGGCACGAACGGCGGGCAGCCGGACAATTACACGCTGGCCGCCGATACGGTGACGACGACCGTCTCGCCCAGGGCACTATCGATCAGCGGCACGACGCTGGCGAGCCGCGAATATGACCGGACCACCACGGCGGGCGCCGTGACGCTGGGCACCGTGACCGACTGGGTGGGCAACGAGCGGGTGACGGTCACCGGCACAGCGGGCGCGCTGTCGAGCAAGAACATCCGCGACAATCCGACTGCCACGGTCAGCTACGCGCTGATGGGCGGCACGAACGGCGGGCAGCCGGACAATTATACGCTGGCCAGCCAGACCGTCGGTCAGACGCTTACGCCCAAGGCGCTGACGATCGGCGGTTCGTTCACCGCGCAGAACAAGACCTATGACGGCACCACGGTCGCGGCCATCGACACCGCCGGGCTGACGCTGGCGGGCAAGATCAACGGCGACGACGTCAACCTGAACGTCAGCGGCGCGACGGGCAGCTTCGACAGCAGGAACGTCGCGTACGACGGCAGCGGCAATGTCATCGCGCGGACGGTGACGCTCAGCACGTCCGGGTCGATCACGGGTGTCGATACGAGCAACTACAGCTTCTCGGCGAGTGCGCCGACGGCGACGGCGAAGATCACGCCGCAGGCGCTGACGCTGACCTATACGGCGGATGCGGCGCAATCGGTCTATGGCACGACGGTTTCCGCGGTGTCGGGCACGGTGTCGGGCAACGCGTTCGCCGCGGGCGAGGGCGTCGCCGACCTCGGCGGCAGCGCCAGCTGGACGACGCCGGTTACCGCAACGACCGGGGTCGGGCATCATGCGATCGCCGGTTCGGGGCTGACCAGCGGGAACTATACGATCATCGCGCAGCAGGCGGCCGGCAATGCCACCGCTTATGAGGTGGCCAGGGCGGCGCTGACGGTCACGGGCGACCGCGGATCGTCGATCTACAACGGCGCGGCGCAGACCAATGGCTTCACCACGAGCGGGCTGGTCAACGGCGACAAGGTGACGTCTGTGTCGGGTCTGGCATCGGGTACGAACGCCGGCATCTATGCCGACAGCCTTTCGGGGGCGAGCGGCACCGGGTTGTCGAACTACACGATCGCCTACACCAACGGCGCGCTGACGATCGACAAGAGAGCGCTGACGCTGACCTATACCGCGGCGGCGGCGACCTCGGTCTACGGCTCGGCCCCGGCGAGCGTCACGGGCAACGTGTCCGGATCGAACTTCGCCGGCAATGAAACCATCGCCGACCTCGGCGGCAGCGCCAGCTGGACGACGCCGGTTACCGCAACGACCGGGGTCGGGCATCATGCGATCGCCGGTTCGGGGCTGACCAGCGGGAACTATACGATCACCGCGCAGCAGGCGGCCGGCAATGCCACCGCTTATGAGGTGACCAGGGCGGCGTTGCGGGTCACCGCGACCGACGCGAGCAAGACCTATGACGGGCAGGGCTATTCCGGCGGCAACGGCGTATCCTATCTGGGCTTCGTCAACGGCGAAACCGACACCGTGCTTGGCGGCACGCTGTCCTACGCCGGCACGTCGCAAGGGGCGGTCAACGCGGGCAGCTACGTCATCACGCCGAACGGCCTGACCGCCAGCAATTACGCGATCACGTTCGTCGACGGTGCGCTGGTCGTCGGCAAGGCGGCATTGACGGTCACGGCGAAGGATGCGTCGCGGACCTACGACGGGCAGTCGTGGTCGGGCGGCAACGGCGTCGATTACAACGGCTTCGTCAACCACGAGACGGATGCGGTGCTCGGCGGCGCGCTGTCCTATGCCGGCAGTGCGCAGGGGGCGGTCCGGGCCGGCCGATACGGCATCGACGTCAGCGGGCTGACGTCGAACAATTACGCGTTCACCTATGTCGGCGGGCATCTGGTGGTCGATCCCCGCGTCGTGGCGCTGACCGGCCGGCTCACCGCCACCAGCAAGGTGTATGACGCCGGCGTCGTGGCCACGGTCGACACCACCGGGTTGAGATTGTCGAACACGGTCGCGAACGACGATGTGCAGCTGAATCTCGGCGGCGCGACCGGCACGTTCGCCGACAGGAACGTCGGTACGGGCAAGACCGTGACGTTGAGCACGGCCGGGGCGCTGACCGGCCGGGATGCGGGCAATTACACCTTCATCACCACGGCCGCGCCGACCGCGACCGCCGACATCACGCCGGCGACGCTGGCGGTGTCGGGTGTCACGGCGGCCAGCCGCACCTATGACGCGACGAGAGTGGCGCGCCTGTCGGGTGGGTCGGTGACCGCGCTGGGCAGCGATGCGGTGAGCCTGTCGACGTCGGCCGCCAGCGGCACGTTCGCGGACAAGAACGTCGGCGTCGGCAAGGCGGTGACCGCGACGGGCTATACGATCTCGGGGGTGGATGCCGGCAATTACACGTTGGAGCAGCCGACCGGGCTGACGGCGGACGTTATCAAGGCGAGCCTGTCGGTGACCGGCGTGAGCGCCGCGAGCCGGATCTATGACGCGACGACGGCGGCGAGCCTGTCGGGTGGGTCGGTGACCGCGCTGCGCAGCGACACGGTGAGTCTGTCGACCTTGGCCGCGAGCGGCACGTTCGCGGACAAGCACGTCGGGACCGGCAAGGCGGTCACGGCGACGGGCTATACGATCTCCGGGACGGACGCGGGCAATTACACGCTGGCCCAGCCGACCGGGCTGACGGCGGACATCACAAAGGCGAATTTGGCGGTGACCGGCGTGAGCGCTGTGAGCCGGGTCTATGACGCGACGACGGCGGCAAGCCTGTCGGGTGGGTCAGTAACCGCGCTGCGCGGCGACACGGTGAGCCTGTCGACCTTGGGCGCGAGCGGCACGTTCGCGGACAAGAATGTCGGCAGCGTCAAGGCGGTCACGGCGACGGGCTATACGATCTCCGGGACGGACTCGGGCAATTACACGCTGGTCCAGCCGACCGGGCTGACGGCGGACATTACAAAGGCGAATCTCGCGGTGACCGGCGTGCGCGCCACGAACCGGGTCTATGACGCGACGACGGCGGCGCGCCTGTCGGGCGGGTCGGTGAGCGCGCTGGGCAGCGACTCGGTGAGCCTGTCGACCTCTGCCGCAAGCGGCACGTTCGCGGACAAGCATGTCGGCACCGGCAAGGCGGTGACGGCGACGGGCTATGCGATCTCGGGGACGGACGCGGGCAATTACACGCTGGTGCAGCCGACCGGGCTGACGGCGACCATCACGCCGATGGCGCTATCGGTGGCGGGCGTGACCGTTGCCGACAAGGTCTATGATGCGACGACGGCGGCGACCGTCTCGGGCGGTTCGGTCACCGCGCTGGCGGGCGATGCGGTCACGCTGGTGACGTCCAATGCCAGCGGTGCGTTCGCCGACAAGAATGCCGGCGTGCGCAAGGCGGTGGACGTCTCCGGCTTTGCGCTGTCCGGGGCGGACGCCGGCAATTACACCTTGCTGCAGCCGATCGGTCTGGCCGCGGCGATCAACGCGCGCACGCTGAGTGTCGCGGGCAGCTTCTCCGCACAGTCCAAGGTGTACGACGCCACGACGAACGCCGCGGTCGACGCGCGCGGCCTGAACCTGCTGAACGCCGTCGCTCGGGACGATGTCCGATTGAACCTGCAAGGCGCGAGCGGCACGTTCGCGGACAAGAACGTCGGCAGCAACAAGGTCGTGACGCTGAGCCTTGCCGGGGCGCTGGCCGGCGTGGACGCCGCCAACTACCGCCTCGCGACGGCGACCGCTTCCTCGACCGCGGCGATATCGCCAGCGAGCCTGGCGGTCACCGGCGTCGCCACGATCAACAAGGTCTACGACGCGACCGACGTCGTTTGGCTGACCGGCGGCTCGGTGCAGGCGCTCGGTCGCGACGCCGTGTCGCTGGTGACCGCAGGCGCCTCCGGGAGGATGAACGACAAGAACGTCGGTACCGCCAAGGCGGTGACGGCGACCGGTTATGCGCTGAGCGGGGCGGACGCGGGCAATTACGCGATCGTCCAGCCGGTCGGCCTGACGGTCGATGTTGCACGAGCCGGTCTGATGGTGAGGGACATGACGATCACGAAGAAGACCTATGATGCCACCGCCGGGGCGACGGTGGCGGGCGGCAGCGTGCAGCCGCTGGGCGGCGACGACGTCCGTCTGAACACGTCGGCAGTCGACGCCCGCTTCGCCGACAAGAATGCCGGCAGCGGCAAGGCGGTGCGGGTCAGCGGCCTCACGCTGACCGGGACGGACGCGTTGAACTATGAGGTGCTCGCGCCGACCAACCTGGTTGGCGAGATCGAACCCGCCCGGCTCGCGGTTGTCGGGGCCGGAGCGCAGGGCAGGGCCTATGATGCGAGCACGGTCGTCGGCGTGTCGGGCGGCAGCGTGACACCCCTCGGCAGCGACATCGTCTCGCTGAACGCCACCCACGCGGTGGGCGCGCTGGCCGACAAGAATGCCGGCGCCGGCAAGACCGTAACCGTGTCGGGCTTCACCCTATCCGGTGCCGACGCGGCCAATTACACCGTGGTCCAGCCCGGCGGAATGACGGTCGACATCACCCCCGCGAGCCTTTCCATCTCCGGGATCACGGCAGTCGGCAAGGTCTACGACGGCAGCACATCGGTCGCGCTGACCGGCGGGATGGTGACCGCGCTCGGCCCGGATATCGTCGCCTTGGTCACCACCGGCGCAACGGCCAATTTCGACAGCAAGAACGTCGGCGCGAACAAGGCGGTGACGGTGTCGGGTTACGCCCTGACCGGTCCCGACGCGGGCAATTACAGCCTCGTCCAACCGACCGGGCTGACGACCAGCGTCACGCGCCTGGCAAGCGTCACCTGGACGGGCAAGGGTGACGGCAAGAACTGGTTCGATCCGGCGAACTGGGCGGGCGGCGCGATACCCGACGGAAGTAACGTGGCGGACGTCGTGCTGCCGGCGGCGACGAAGCTGACGTTCGACAGCACGCAGCAGGTGTCGATCGACCGCCTCGTCACCTCGCCCGATGCCGATACCGTGCCGAGCGGCACGGACACGGTGCTGGATCTGCTGCGCGGCAACCTCGTGGTCGACAAGGACCTGACCATCGACACGCTGGTACAGCGCGGCGGCGGGCTGACAGGTGCCGGCTCGGTCACGGTGCTCGACAGCTTCACCCAGACCGGTGGTTCGATCGTGATGAAGGGCGACGTTTCCGTCTATCAGGGGAGCGGCGATCTGGAGACGCTGTCCGTGTCCGGTCGTGACATAACGCTGACCGGCACGCAGGCGGTGCGCGTGCGTGACACGAATGCCTCGCGCGATCTGACGATCGTCGCCGGCGGCGATGCGGTTCTGGGTGGTCCGACGAAGGTCGGGCGCAATCTGTCGGTGACGGCGGGGCAGAGCGGCACCGGTGCGATCACGCAGGATCAGTACGTCACCGTCTCGGGCGACGCCGTAGTGAAGTCGGTGGGGGACATCACCCTCAGCAACACCGGCAATCATTTCGGCGGGACCGTCTCGTGCACGTCGACGAGCGGCAAGATCGCGGGGGCGTGCACGTCAGGTGGCGCGATCGATCAGCTGCGTGGGCTGGCGGACAAGATCGTCGGCCGCGCCGCGACGGTCGGCGCGGTGTCGGCGGGGCGTCTCAGCACGTCGACGGGAACGGGCAACCTGGTTGCGGGCGGGCTGGTCGCAGGATCGACCTCCACGGCGGATGTCCTGACGTCTGCCGCCCCGGCTTATGAAGCGCCGGCCAAGGCCGATACCGGACGCGCCAACGCCGGTGCCGCCGAAGTCCTGTCCACCGCACCCACCGGCGTCACGAGTGCCGACGGCGCCGGTCGGATGCTCGCCGATACCGACGCGATGGGGAAGGCCGACACGACCTATGTGACCGCGCGCTTTGACGAAAAGGATGATGGTGCGGCCTATCACCGCGTGCTGCCGCGCGCGAACCTGGGCGATGACGTGTACTACGTCGGCAACTGAGCGACGGACCATGGTTGCACATCTTCGTTCCAGCGTGCGGGCGATATCGCTGTTCGTCGGAGCCTGGTTGGCGATGCCGGACAGCTGCGCCGCGGCGCCGCCCGCGCCATCGGCAATCGCCGCTCATGGCAATTGGGCGGTCCGGTGTGGTCGCGTGGGCGCGCGCGCCGGCTTTTGTGAAATCGCGCAACAGGTTGAAAGCAATTTCAAAGAGCGCCCGGTGCTCCTGTTGTCGCTAAGTTGCGTGGCTGAACAACGACGGTGCGCAATCGAAGCGGAGTTGCCGCCGCGGTTGCGGACAGGTCAAGTGGTGCTGTTTCAAGAGGATGAGGAGAAGCCCCTCGAATTGCCGATGATCGATTGCGACGCCGCTCGTTGCCTTGCGGGAGCCGTGTTGCCCTTCGAAACCGCGGCGACGATCGCGCGGGCGCGCCGGTTGAAGATAACGTTCGATGACCCAAAAGCGGGACGTCTGAACATTCCTTTGACGGTGAATGGTCTGGCGGATGCTATCGCCGACATGATCGGGCGCAACACTGTGATCGCGGCGCAAGGCGTAAGTAATTCAACACAGACAAGGAAAGATACGATGACCCCGTTCCTGGCCGCGACGGCGCTGGCTTCGGCGATCACGCCGCCAGCCGCCACTCCGCCGAAATCCGTTGCTACCGCTGCGCCGGCACAATCGACGGCTGCCCCGAAGAGCGAACATTATGGCGACTGGTCGGTGCTGTGTGTCGATCGCACCGACTTACCGCCGTGCGAGGCGGTGCAGGGGCTGCAACCCAAGGACGCGGCGAGCCAGCCGTTGCGCTTCTCCTTCGCCTATGCCGGGCAGGGGGATCGGTACGGCGTCCAGTTCCAGGTGCCGCTCGGCATTCTGGTTCAGGTGCAGCCGCTGATCCGGCTCGACGACAAGACCGACCTCTCCGATTTCCGCGTCACGCGCTGCGAAGCCGAAGGCTGCTTCATCGATCGCGTGATGACGAAAGCGGAGCTGGAGCCGTTCTTCAAGGCCGCCAAGGGGCTGGTCGCGGTTGCCGATCGCGCGGGAAAGCCGGTCGTCCTGCCGTTGTCGCTCAACGGCTTCGCGCAGGCGATGCAGGTGATGACGACGCGCAACCAGGCGTGGAGCGCCAAGCATCCGGCGCCCGCCGCAACCACTCCACCTCCCGCCAAGGCTCCGATCACCCTCGGCAAACAACAATAAGCCAAAGGACCAAGCCCGATGCTTCCGATGACCAGTGCGCCGCTTCCGCGTTTCTATCGCTTCGTCACGCCGTTGATCAGCAGGCTTCACCGCCACCTGACCTATGAGATGCCCGAAACGCCCGATTACACCTTTGCCGCGCGCGCCGAGACGATCGACCTGACGATCGATGAGTTTCCGGCAGCGATCATGCATTACCCGATCGTGTTCGGTGGCGGCGACGCGTTGCGCCCGATGGTGCTGACGGGCCAGCCGGACACGCAGCGGAACCAGTTCATCAATGACGACGGTTCGTGGCGCGACAAGGCCTATATCCCGGCCTATGTGCGGCGTTATCCGTTCCTGCTGGCGCGTCTCGATCCCGAAGTCGACGAAATGAGCCTGTGCTTCGACGGCGCCTGTCCGTGGCTGCGCGACCATGACGAAGGCAATCTGTTCAGCGACGGCGACAATCCCAGCGAGACGACGCGGCAGATCCTCGAATTTTGTCAGAATTACGAGGCAGCGGTGCGCCGGACGCGCTTCTTCATCGACGAACTGCTGGAACTCGAGCTGTTGGTGGATCTGGTGCGTGTCGACAGTGCAGGGCGTGCGGTGCCCGTGAAAGGGTTCAGCATGGTCGACGAGGAGCGCCTGCGGCAATTGCGTGCAGAACCGCTACGCAAGTTGATGAGCACGGGCGCGCAGGCGGCGATCTTCGCGCACCTCTTCTCGCTGCGTCACCTCGGCCAGCGCCTGGCGGTCGGCACTACCGAAACGACCGAAGCAGCTTGATCCCTATAGCCCAGGCGAAGTGATAGATATGACTGACGCGACCCCCGCCGCATTGCCGCAATTCTACAGAGCGGTGACGCCGTTACTCAGCCAGCTTCACCAGAAGCTGATTTTTCGCGATCGCGATCCCGCCGACTATCGCTTCGGCGCGGCAAGCCCCGCGATCGTCCTGACGACCGACGAGTTCATCCCGGCGGAAGCGGACTATCCGATCGTCTTCGCGAGCGCCGAAACCCCGATGCCGGTCGTGCTGACGGGAATGCCGGGCGCCACGAACCGTCACGTCGATGCGGACGGGCAGTGGGCGGCTGAACGGTACATTCCGGCCTATGTGCGCCGCTATCCGTTCCTGCTCGCCAAGCTCAACGAGAATGCGACCGATCTGACCCTATGCTTCGACAGCGAAAGTGATCGTTTCGTCGAGGGTGATGACGGCAATCTGTTCGATGGTGACGAGCCGACGGCATTGACCCGCGACGTCCTCGGTTTTTGCGAGCAGTTCGAAGGTGCGATCCGCCGCACCGAAAACTTCGTGCGCGAATTGCAGGATCTCGATCTCCTGATCGAGGCGGAAGCGAGCATGCCGGGCGAAGACGGCACGCCGCGCGTACTCCGCGGATTCCAGATGGTATCGGAAGAAAAGCTCAAGAGCCTGCGCGGCGATCAATATCGCAAGCTCGTCCAGTCGGGGGCGCTGGCGCTGATCTTCGCGCATCTGTTCTCGCTGCGCCGGATCGGTTCGCTGTTCGCGCAGGAGCCGCAGCCGGAACAACACACGGCGTCATCAACCGGGCGCTGATGGCGCTTACCGTGAGCGCCATCGATCGCAGCCGGCGTCGGGGGGGCTCACGGTTGCGTCTGTAAGGACACGCGTGCTTGATGCCCCGGGCGCAAACACGCTTTCGAACCATTCTTCATCATGGCGCAGACCTGCTCCGAATGACGATTGTTCCGCAACCGCCGTTTGCGGCGCGGTGGATCCCGGACTGGGTTCAATATGACGGCTGAAACCTCCAAATAACCGCGCTTCGGCTTCGACGCCGAGCCGTTTCCGGGTGCGGCCGTTGCCAAGCGGCGCTGCGTGGCCGATGGAGCGGGAAATGGAAAAGCCGCCAATAACCGAGGATTATGCGCGCGGACGCCGCGACGGACTGCGACAGGCGTTGTCGATTCTTGAAGCCGAAGAGGCGAAATGGGAAAAGCTGCTTGGTGAAAGCCCGTCGTGGCGCACCAACGCGACGCGGGCGGTCCGTCACAAGACGTATCAGGTCGCAAGAACGCGCGTCCAGACGGCGCTCAACCGGCTGTTGCCGAAGAAGGACGCCACCTTGCCGGCCGAAATCGCGACGATGATCGACCGCGCGGGATTATGATGGAAGGACCGGCGTTCGTTCCGGAGGGCGCGGGGAGATCGGCAGGTCGGACGATCGCCCCGACGGTCGCGACGCGCCTGCCTCGCGGAACGCGTGACGGGCCAAGGCATGTGCGGCGCCGTTGAGTTCGCCATGCTCCAACGCGGTGACCGACCGCGGCACCGATGCGAGAAGCCGCATGTACTTGCCGGTACCCTGAAAGACCGCCGCCATCGGCGCGAGTGCAAGGATCTCGCGGAGTGCAACCGCCAGTTTCCCGGTGACGATCACGCCGTCCCACGCCCCGAAGCCGAGCACCAGTCCGCTGGTGTAGGTCCAGAACGCTTCGCACAACAGCTCGCATGCCCTGCGCGCGAGCGGATCGATGCCGGCGAGGCGCGTGATATCCTCGGGCTTGGTGAAACGCTTCTCAAGCTTCTGCGCGCGCGCCAGCTCGTTGTAGATGGCGACGAGGCCGGTGGCGGAGATCAGATGCTCGGCCACGACCGGATAACGCTCCGGAAAGATCGCGGCGACGAGATCGGCCATCTTCCGCGATGCCGGGGCGAAGCCGGCATGTCCGGCTTCGGTGGCGAGCACGTTCACGCTGCCGTCGGGCTCATGGACGAGCACCGACACGCCCAGTCCCGAGGTCATGCCGATCACGCAATAGGTGCCCGGACGTTGCAGGCAGACCGCCGGCATCGAGCCGAGCGGCAGCAACGTGTGGTGGCGATGGCCGCAAAGCGCCCACGCCTCGGCCTCGAAATCGTTAAGGATGAGCGGCGGCCGCCCGAGCATCGCCTGCAATCCCGACCGCGAGACATACCAGCGGGTGTGGGTGATGGAAATCGCGTCGCCGCGGGGCAACCCCGCGACGGCGATCGCCAGATTGGCGGGCAGCCGCGCCAGCCGCGAATCGTGCTGGAACGTCGAGAGCGCCCCGGAGACGCTCGAACTCTGCTCGGACCCATATTGCCGCATACTGCTGGGAACGAGTTCCCCGGCGCTGTCGGTCAGCGCGAAGCGCAGCCCCTTGCGGCCGACATGTGCGACAATCCCTGCGGCATCCATGCGCATCCCCTTCCGTCGAGGCTGCCCATGTCAACCCTCTCGCTAGGGGTGTGGTAAGCGACAATTACTGTCAAACCACTAAAAACCATTGATCGTCAGAGATTTGGCTTTTGATCGTCCTTAACGCCTGCCGATGCCGGGGTCGCATGTGTATCGTCATGCAATCCTTCGCATTTCGATGAATCCTGCTAGCAGTCTCTCATGCTGAAAGTCAGAGAGAAGCGCCGCGCGATCGAAGCCAAGCGAGCCGTCGCGCGATTGGCTGCCGTGAAGGCGGCGATCATCGCGCTTGATGACGAGGATCTTCTCGACTTCGCCGACATCTTTTCGGAGCGCGAAGCGACACCGCTGCGCGACATCGCCGAGGCCGAGATGCGGCGTCGTGACATCAGCCTCTGAGGCACGCGCCGTCGCCGCTCCGGTTCAGGACAGCGCCCGTTCCGGAGCAGGCGCTGCGCCTTCGTCGTCGAGCGCGCCCAGTTCGCCGCGTGCACGGGCACGGCGACCATAGACGAATTCGAACAACGGCGAGGTCATCAGCGTCGTCGCGATCGCCATCAGCACGAGCATCGAGAACAGTGCCGGCCCGATGATGCCGCGTGCCAGCCCGATGTTGATGATGATCAGCTCCATCAGTCCGCGCGCGTTCATCAGCGCGCCGACCCCGAGCGCAGTGGCATTGTCCTGCCCGGTAAGCCGCGCCGCCGCCCAGCATGCGCCGCCCTTTGCGACGATCGACGCGGCGAGCACCACCAGCGTGACGACGAGCAGCGCCGGATCGGCCACCAGCGCCAGCTGCGTGTTGAGCCCGCTGAACGTGAAGAAGCACGGTAGCAGCAGCAGCACGGTCATCGGTTCGAGCTGCCGCCGCAAACCTTCTGCAAAGGCGCCGCGCGGCATCGCCACGCCGAGCAGGAAGCCGCCGAACACCGCGTGCATGCCGACCGCATCCATCGCGAAGGCGGCAAGCAGGAACAGCATCAGCGCAATGCCCGTCTCGGTCTGACCCACCATTCCGGTCCGCTCCGCCCGCGCGCCGAGTGGGCGCAACAGCCGGGGGCCAACGCCGAGCACCACGACCGCGAAGATCGCCGCGCCGCCGATCACCTTGATCGCGACGCCGGCTCCGTCACCGAAGGTCGCCAGCACCACCGCCAACACCGTCCACGCCCCGGCGTCGTCGATCGCGCCCGAAGAAAGCGACAGCGTGCCGAGCGGCGTGCCCGACAGCCCGCGTTCGTGGATGATCCGGGCGAGCATCGGGAAGGCGGTGATCGCGATGCACGCGCCGGTGAACAAGGCGGCCTGCGTCGCGGTGACCGTGGGGCCGAACAGTCCGGGGATCGAGCGAAGCCACGGGGCGAGCACGACCGCGACCGCAAATGGTGCGATCATTCCCGACAGCGACACGGCGGTGGCGCTACGTGCGTTGCTGCGGAAATGGTCCGCGCGGAAGCCGAGCCCGACGATGAACATGTAGAGCCCGACGCCGAGCTGCGCGACCGCATAGAGCAGCCCGCGCGTCTCCTTCGGGAACAGCAGCGCCTGCCACTCCGGGGCGAGCAGCCCGAGCAGCGACGGTCCGAGCAAGACGCCCGCGATCATCTCGCCGACGACCTGGGGTTGTCCGAGATAGCGTTTCGCCAGCCAGCCGACGCCGCGAGATACCGCGACGATCGCAAACAGTTGCATGAAGAAAAGGACGCTGAGCTGCGCCGGTGCCATCACGAATCCCCACCCGTTTTGCGCAGGCTAACGCGAGAGGTCGGCGCGCTCAACGACGATGTTTGCGCTATCGGCCGCCGGTCTTGCGGGTGAGCGCCGCGACGCAGCTGGCGCGATCGATGCTGCTGCCGTCACGCTGTCGTGCGTCGACCCAGGTGACGCGCGGCTCGGCGCGATCGGCGGTGGGATAGAGATAGGCGTCGAGGATGCAGATCGCGCTCGAGAACTGCAGCTTGCGCGCCGTTCCTTCGCGCACGTCGGCGTCGGGCTGACCGAAGCTGCGCGTCAGTTGCGCGGCATCCTGTCCCATCACCGCCTCCAGCCCCAGTGTCGGGAGTGCGACCGGAACCGCGCGCGCCACCGCCGGGCGCTGTGCAGTGGTGGTCGCGCACCCGGCGAGCATGGGCAGGAGCAGCAGCGCGGCGGAGTCTAGGAGCTTCATCGGCGGTTTCCGTGGAACAGATGCGTCGCCATCGCCGCGCCCAGCACGGGCGCGAGGATGTTGAGCAGCGGAACCACGAACAGCCCGGTCGCGGCAAGCCCCAGCACGAAGCGCCGCCCGGCGGTCGCCGCGCGCCAGTCTCGCATCGCCGCAGCGGGCAGATGACGCGCCGCGACCATCTCGCCGAGATCGCGCCCGAGCAGCCAGCCGTTGACGACGAAGAATGCCGCCGCGGTGCCGATCCCTGTGACCAGCAGCGCGATATATACCGGCGCGGCGAGCAGGTTGACCGCGACGAACCGCCCGGCCGAGGCTAGCCCCATCCGCACGCCGCCTGCCAGCGATACCGGGCGCGCTGTCGCCAGCGCCTGCGGGTAATGCCGCCGTTCGACCGCCTCGACGATGGTATCGGCGAACAGCCCTACAACCAGCATCGCCACCGCCCGGAACAGCAGCCACCCGCCGAACACGGCCAGCAACGTGGCGGCGACGCCGGCGAGCGTGCCATGCCCGCTGACTCCGGCGAGAGCGGTGTCGATCAGCCACCACGCGCCGGCACCAAGCGCGACGAAGATGCCCAGCGTGATCGCCAGCGACAGTGCGAGCACGCGCAGGATCGCAGCGTCGCCGAGTTGCTGCACCGAGAGCCAGAATGCGCGCATCATCATGCGGCGATGCGCCTCGCTTGCCCGTTGCGCAAGCCGCGACCGCACTCTAGTCGGGCGCTTTGCGCGCTTCCAGGAACCAGCACCTTGACCGAACCCCATTATGACGTGGTCGCGATCGGCAACGCCATCGTCGACATCCTCTCGCCCGCCACCGACTCGTTCATCGCCGAGAATGGCATGACCAAGGGCGCGATGGCGCTGGTCTTTTCGCCCGAGGAAGCCGACGCGCTCTATGCGAAGATGGGACCGGGGCAGGAAGTGTCGGGCGGATCGGCCGCGAACACGATCGCGGGGATGGCGGCGCTGGGCAGCCAGTGCGCGTTCATCGGGCAGGTCGCCGACGATCAGCTCGGCGAGGTTTTCGCGCACGACATCCGTGCGGCGGGCATCCGCTTCGACACCGCATCGCGCGCCGGTGCGCCGACGACCGGCCGCTGCCTGATCTTCGTGACGCCCGACGGGCAGCGCACGATGAATACCTTCCTTGGTGCCTCGCATTATCTGCCGGCCGAGGCGCTGGACGCCGGGCTGATCGCCGATGCGCGCTATCTGTATCTCGAGGGCTATCTCTGGGATCCCGAAGAGCCGCGCGCCGCGATGCGCGCCGCGATCGACATTGCGCGCGGGGCGGGTCGCAAGGTCGCCTTCACGCTGTCGGCCGAGTTCGTAATCGATCGCCACCGCGACGCTTTCCACGCGCTGATCGATCAGGGGGTGATCGACGTGCTGTTCGCGAACGAGACCGAGATCATGTTCCTGACGCAGACCGACACGGTCGACGCGGCAGTGGCGGCGGTGCAGGGCAAGGTGCCGCTGGTCGTCGTCACGCTCGCCGAGCGCGGGGCGATGGCGGTCGCGGGCGGCGAGCGCGTTGTGGTGCCGGCGCAGCCGATCGACAAGGTGGTCGACACGACCGGCGCGGGCGATCTGTTCGCGGCGGGCTTCCTGCACGGTCAGGCGCAGGGCAAGTCGCTGGAGGCGTCGCTGACGCTCGGCGCGATCTGTGCGGCCGAGGTGATCCAGCATTTCGGCGCGCGGCCGATCGTCGATTTGAAGGCGATCACCGCGGGGGTTTAACGTCGGGCGGGGGATCAGTTCTCTCCCGTCGCCCCTGCGAAGGCAGGGGCCCATGACTATGTCGTCTAGTATGCCCGTGGACACAGGTGCGGCGTGCGTGTGTCGGGGTCTTATCCCAACTCCACTGACATAGGCCCCTGCCTGCGCAGGGGCGACGGGAGGGTCAGCGGTTCTCAAGCACGCGTCGATCTGCCACAGACCCGCGCGTGACCTCGCTGCCGATCCATGCTGTCCTGCCCGACCTGCTCGCCGCCCTGCGCGAGCGGTCGTCGGCGGTGCTGATCGCACCGCCGGGGGCGGGCAAGACCACCGCGGTAGCGCCTGCGCTGATCGGTGAGCCGTGGTGCACGGGCGAGGTGCTGGTTACCAGCCCGCGCCGGCTCGCGGCGCGGGCGGCGGCGGAGCGGATGGCGGCGCAGGCGGGCGAGCCGGTCGGGCGCACTTTCGGCTATGCGACACGGCTCGACAGCAAGCGGTCGGCGGCCACGCGCGTGACGGTCGTGACCGAGGGCATCCTGACCGCGCGGCTACAGGACGATCCCGAGTTGACCGGCGTCGCGGCGATCCTGTTCGACGAAGTGCACGAGCGCAGCCTCGACGGCGATTTCGGGCTCGCGCTGGCGCTTGACGCGCAGGCCGGGCTGCGGCCCGATCTACGGGTGGTGGCGATGTCGGCGACGCTCGACGGGGCGCGGTTCGCGGCGTTGATGGACGATGCGCCGATGATCGAGAGCGAGGGGCGGAGCCATCCGCTCGAGCTGCGGCATGTCGGCCGTGCCGCCGAGGCGCGGATCGAGGAGGCGATGGCGTCCGCGGTGCGGCGCGCCTTGGCCGAGGAAGACGGCGGGGTGCTCGCCTTCCTGCCCGGTGTCGCCGAGATCGAGCGCACCGCCGAGCGGATCGGTGAGCTGCCTGGCGTCCGGCTGCACCGGCTGCATGGCAGCCTCGACCCGGCGGCGCAGCGCGCGGCGATCCGCGCCGAGTCCAACGGTGCGCGCAAGCTGGTGCTCGCGACCTCGATCGCCGAGACGAGCCTGACGCTCGACGGCATTCGCGTGGTGGTCGACAGTGGGCTCGCGCGCCGCCCGCGCTACGATCGCGCCGCGGGGATGACCCGGTTGGTCACCGAGCGCGCGAGCCAGGCGGCGGCGACGCAGCGCGCCGGGCGTGCCGCGCGGCAGAAGCCGGGGGTCGCGTATCGCTTGTGGGAGGCGGCGGCGACTGCGGGCATCCCGCGCTTCGACCCACCGGAGATCCTTGAGGCCGATCTGTCGGCGCTGGTGCTGGCGTGCGCCTTGTGGGGTGTCGCGGATCCGCGCGCGCTGCGCTGGATCGACGCGCCACCGGCGGTGGCGATCGACGAGGCACGCGCGCGGCTGCTCGGGCTGGGGGCGATCGACGCGGACGGGCGGCCGACCGCGCATGGTCGCCGAATTGCGCGGCTGCCGATGACGCCGCGGCTCGCGCATATGCTGCTCAGCGCGGGCGACAAGCGGCTGGCGGCGGAGATTGCGGTGCTGTTGCAGGAGCGCGGACTGGGCGGGCAGGACGCCGATCTCGAACTGCGGCTGCGGCGCTGGCGCGGCGATCGCTCGCCCAAGGCGGAGAATGCGCGCGCGCTGGCGAAGCGCTGGGCAGCGATGGCGGGAGGCGAGGGCAGCGGTGATACGATTGCGGCGTGCGTGGCGCTGGCCTTCCCGGATCGCGTCGCGCGGCGGCGCGATGCGAGCGGCGAGCGCTGGGTGTCGGCGGGCGGACGCGGGTTCCGGCTCGAGGCGACCTCGTCGCTGGCGCGCGCGGAGTGGCTGGCGGTCGCGGAAACGCAGGGAATGGCGGCGGGCGCGCGCATTCTTTCGGCCGCGACGATCGATGCCGATGACGTCGAGACGCTGTTCGCCGAGCGGATCGAAACGCGCCGAACCGCGGTGTTCGATCCGGCGACCGGCGGCGTCCAGCCACTGCGCGAGCGGCGGATCGGCGCCATCCGGGTCTCCAGCGGGCCGGACAGCCAGGCGGACCCGGCGGCGGTGGCGGCGGCACTGGTCGAGGGGGTGCGCGTGCATGGCGTCGCTTTGTTGCCGTGGTCCGAAGGGGCACGAGCGCTGCGAACGCGGGCGGCCTATGCGGGCGTGCCGCTCGACGACGAAGCGCTGGTCGAGCGGCTCGACGAATGGTTGCCGGCGCTGGTGGCAGGCAAGCGGCGGCTCGATGCCGTCGCGCCGGGCGCGCTGACCGACGCATTGCGCACGCTGCTCGGCTGGGATGCCCTGCGCCAGATCGATCGGTTGGCGCCGGGTGACTTCACCAGTCCGGCCGGTTCGACGCACGCGATCGATTATGGTGCCGAGGCGGGTCCGACCGTCGAGTTGCGCGTGCAGGCGTTGTTCGGGCTGGCCGAGCATCCGGTGGTCGGCGAGCGGCGGGTGCCGCTGGTGCTGTCGCTGACCTCGCCTGCCGGACGACCGATCCAGACGACCCGCGACCTGCCCGGCTTCTGGGCAGGGAGTTGGCGTGACGTGGCGCGCGAGATGCGCGGGCGCTATCCGCGGCATCCGTGGCCCGACGATCCGGCTGCCGCCGCGCCGACACTCCGCACCAAGAATGCGGATGCGCGGCGTGGCAGGTGAACGGGGGCGGTGCGGCCGGCCGTTACCGCTTGCCCGCCTTGTCGGGCGACCGTACATCCGGGCGTCGAACGGGGAGACGGTCATGCGCCGCTTGATGATGGCAGTTTCGGTGCTCGCGGCGGGATGTTCGGCGCAGGGCGCCGCCCCGGTGGCGGAGGACGGCTATGTCCGGCTGGCGGCCGTGCCGGACCGGCCAGCGGCGGGTTATTTCGCGCTGCGTGGCGGGGGCAAGGACACGACGCTGGTGCGCGTGGAAGCGCCGGGCGTCTCTCGCGCCGAAATGCACGGCAGCAAGATGACCGCGAACGGGATGGTGACGATGGAGTCGCTGGCGAACGTCCCGGTGCCGGCCAGGACCGATGTCGCGTTCGCGCCGGGCGGGCGGCACGTGATGCTGTTCGACGTGCCGCGCACGGTGACGCCGGGATCGCGGCTGCCGTTGACGCTGCGCTTCGCGGATGGTGCATCGACGCAGGTCGAGGCGAAGGTGATCGCGGCGGGCGATGTCGCACCGGAGTGAGCCGGGCTTTCGTCCGCCGGATGAGGAGCTGAGCGGAGCCCCGGCGGTTCTTCGCTTCGTTCTGACGCTTTTCGCCGAGCTGGCGACCGCTGCCATCGCCGCGCTGATCGTGCTTCATTGCTATGATCGCGAGACGATCGACATGATCGCCGCACTCGGCATCGCCCTTCCGGTCGTGCTCGGCGGATTGTCGATCGTGTGGCTGGAGTGTTCCTGTCATTGCCGCACCGGAACGAGCCCGTTGCTGCTGCTGGCCGAAATATGGCCATAGAAGACCGGCGATCCCTGACCGCGGCGGAGATCGCGCTGGCGCGGTCGCTGTATGGCGATGCGATCGACTATCGGGCGGTGTCGCTGGCGAACAGCAAATGGGCGTTCTTTCAGCCGCGCGACGTGGTGATGGCGCCGCGTGGCTGCATCCACTTCCACCCGAAGGGCGACCTGTGGTGCGAGGATTTCGGTGCCGCCTCGCTCGACCGGCAGGGGCTGTTCATCCACGAGATGTGCCACATCTGGCAGCATCAGCGTGGCATCTTCCTGCCGCTGAAGCGCCATCCGTTCTGCCGCTACGATTATGCGATCCGGCCCGGCTGGCGGCTGGAGCGCTATGGCCTTGAGCAACAGGCCGAGATCGTTCGTCATGCCTTTCTGTTGCGGCACGGTGCGATCGTGCCGGGTGCGCCGGAGCTGGCGCGCTATGAAACCATCCTGCCGTTCGGAGATCGTGCGTGAGCATCTGGCATTCCCCCCTCGACCTCGATGCGCTGACCGCTGCCTGTGCGGGTTCGATGCCGGGTTTTCTCGGGATCGCGTTCGTCGCGGCGGGCGACGACTGGCTGCGCGCGCGGATGCCGGTCGACCAGCGCACGCGTCAGCCATATGGGCGGCTGCATGGCGGTGCCTCGGTCGCGCTGGCTGAGACGGTCGCGTCGGTCGCGGCAATGGCGACGCTCGATCCGGCGACCTCCGCCGCGGTCGGCATGGAGATCAACGCCAACCATCTGCGCCCGGTCGGCGAGGGGTTCGTCTACGCCACCGCGACCAGCGAGGCGCGCGGGCGGTCGTCGCAGGTGTGGACGATCCGGGTGACCGACGAGGCCGAGCGGCTGGTGTGCCTCGCGCGGATGACCGCGGCGGTGATCGCCGCGGGGCGGGGGGTGGTGGGGTGATCTGCGCACCCGTCATCCCCGCCGTCGCGGGGATGACGAGGAGTTACTTCAGCAGCACCAGTTCCTCGGCCATCGTCGGGTGGAGCGCGACCGTCGCGTCGAACTGCGCCTTGGTCAGCCCGGCCTTCACCGCCACCGCGGCGGCCTGGATGATCTCGGGCACGTCGGGGCCGATCATGTGGATGCCGACGACGCGGTCGGTCTCGCCGTCGCACACCATCTTGTAGAGCGCGCGTTCGTCGCGTTCGGCGAGGACGTTCTTCATCGGGCGGAAGTCCGACGAATAGACCTTTACCGAGCCAAGCTTCTGCCGCGCCTGCGCCTCGGTCATTCCGACACCGGCGAGCGGCGGGTGGCTGAACACCGCGGAGGGCACGCAGTCGTAATCGACCTTGGTCGCCTTGCCGCCGAACATGTTGTCGGCGAACGCCTGCCCCTCGCGGATCGCGATCGGGGTGAGCTGTATGCGATTGGTGACGTCGCCGACCGCATAGATCGACGCGCAGGTGGAGCGGTTATCGTCGTCGACCACGACCGCGCCGTGATCGTCCAGTTCCACCCCCGCCGTCTCCAGCCCTAGCCCATGCGTGTTGGGCTTGCGGCCGGTGGCGAACATCACGAGGTCGACGGTGACCGGCTCATGGTTAGACATATGGACGGTAAGGCAGCCGTCCTCGCCCTTGTCGATCCCCTGGAAGGCGGCGTCGAAGCGGAACTCGAGCCCCTTCATCATGCTGATCTGAAGGAGACGGTCGCGGATCTGCAGGTCGTAGCCGCGCAGGATTTCCTTGGTGCGGTTCATCAGGATGACGTGCGCGCCGAGCTGATGGAAGACGCCCGCAAACTCGTTGGCGATATAGCCCGCGCCTGCGATCAGGATGCGCTTGGGGATGCTGTCGAGATGGAACGCCTCGTTCGAGGTGATGCCATGTTCGTGGCCCGGGCACTCCGGAATGGCGGGATGCGCGCCGACCGCGATCAGGATCGTCTTCGCGGTCTTCTTCGTGCCGTCGGCGAGCGTCACCTCATTGGGGCCGGAAACCGTGGCGCGCTGGTGGATGATCTCGGCGCCCGAGCTTTCGATCGTGGTGGTGTACGCCTTGTTGATGCGGTCCACCTCCTTCATCACATTGTCGCGCAGCCGCGGCCAGCTGAAGGCGCAGTCGTCGGGAACGTCCCAGCCGAAGTGACGCGCGTCGCGCAGATCCTCGGCGAAATGCGCGCCGTAGACGAGCAGCTTCTTGGGGACGCAGCCGCGGATCACACAGGTGCCGCCGACGCGATATTCCTCCGCCACCGCCACCTTTGCGCCGTGCGCCGCCGAGACGCGCGCGGCGCGCGTGCCGCCGGAGCCGGCGCCGATGACGAAAAGGTCGTAGTCGAAGTCGGACATGGACAGGCTCCGTTGGACGCGAATGTTGCGAATGTTGAGACGATCGCGCGTTGGATTCAGAACCGAGAACCAGCGGCGCGCCGGATGGTGCCGCTGTTAGCAGCGCGGCGTGACGTAGGACAGGGCGGGCTTCGATCGGCGCATCGAAAGCTCCGTCCGCGCGAGGGGATCGGTGCAAAAAGTCGGGACCGGGCCCTTTGCAACCCCTACCCCGGCGAAGGCCGGGGCCCAGATGGAGAGGTTACAATCGTCTCTCAACTGAGGTCCGGCCTTCACCGTGGAAGAAGAAGGCGACTTTCGCAGCGAAATCCGCGAGGTGACCACGGATCATTGCAGGGCGCTGCTCCCAGGCACGGCACCGAACGGCCACGCCAGACGTTCCCGCTCCGCCGCAGAGGAACCGACACGATCGTGACCGATCTCCCCGCCGACCCGATCAAGCCCGGCCGTCTGCACGCCGCGGCCCGCTACGGCTGGCTGGCGCTCGGATTCTTCTTCATCGCACTGGGCGTGATCGGCGCGTTGTTGCCGTTGATGCCGACCACGATCTTCCTGATCCTCGCCGCCGGCTGCTTCGCGCGTTCGTCGCCCCGGCTCGAGGCTTGGCTGCTCGATCACCCGCGCTTCGGCACGACGCTGCGCGCGTGGCGGCGTGATCGTGCGATCCCCCGCCGCGCCAAGCTGTTGGCCTGCACCGGCATCGCAGCCGGCTATATGATCTTTCTCGCCACGGCGCAGCCGCAGCTGCCGCTCGCGCTGCTCGTCGCCGCCGCGATGATCGGCTGCGCATCGTTCATCCTCTCGCGTCCGACCGCAACCGCATGGTCGGACGCGTAAGGCGCAAGGCCGGGCTCGCCGAAGCCGAGGCGCGTGCGCGCGATACGAACGACGCGGCGCCGTGCTGCGCGTTATGCGGCCGTCCGCTCGGATCCCGTGTCGAGTGGCACCATGTCGTTCCGCGCAGCGAAGGCGGCACCGACACCGTACCGCTCCACCCGATCTGCCACCGTGCAATCCACGCGGCCGCCGACAATCCGGCGCTGGCGCGCGCCGGAACGCTCGACGCGATCCGCGACATCCCCGCGCTGAGTCGCTTCCTGCGGTGGATCGCCGACAAGCCCGCCGACTTTCACGCGCCCACCCGCCATCGTCGAAGCGACTTGTAATAAGGCCATATTGCGGCGCAGCATCCGGACGGTGGCAGGGATACGGCACGTTCATTCATCTTCTCGACAGATTGCGTGTCTTTCCCGCAACACCTGCCGAGTTCCATGCCAAAATGGCGTTTTTTCGCGCAACCAAGCCGGGGAGGCGTGGTTAGAGCAGTCCCCGGCCCGGCCGCACCTGGTGCTGCGACAAACCGGGCAACGAAACTGTATTGAGGTATTTTATGCGTAAGCTCGTTCTTGCGGCCGTTGCTGCATCCGCCGCGTTCGTCGCCACCCCCTCGCTCGCGCAGGATATGTCGACCACCGACACCGCGACCGCGACCGCGCCGGACGGCACCCGCGCGTTCGGGATCGAGCCCTATGTCGCCGTGCGCGGTGGCTGGGAAGAATTCCAGAGCGACAGCGTCCCGGGCGCCCCGCGCCAGAACAAGCTGAACGGCTCGCTGGTCGAGGGTCTGGCCGGCGTCAACATCCCGCTCGGGCCGGTGTTCGTGGGCGCCGAGGGTAACGTCGCCAAGGGCATTTCGGGCGACATCGACTGGCAGTATGGTGCTGCGGGCCGCTTCGGCTTCCGCGCTGGCGACAGCGGCCTGATCTACGGCAAGGTCGGCTACCAGTGGGTGAACTTCGACAAGCGCGTCAACACCGATCGCGACTTCCACGACATGACCTACGGCATCGGCTTCGAGGTCGGCCCGAAGGACATCGGTCTCGGCGGCATCACCAGCAACTCGGGCATCCGCCTGCGCGGCGAAGTGTCGAGCTACGGCTGGACCAACAGCTTCCGTCCGACGCTGGGCATCGTCGCGCACTTCTAAGGCGCTGACGAAAGGTTTCCGGTCGCCAAGGGAGCACCAGGCGACCGGGCCGCACCAGTTGCGTTTCGTGCGGGGAGAAAAGGGCGGGGCCGGATGGCCTCGCCCTTTTCCTTGTCTGCGGCCAGTCTGGAGCGTGATCCCTCAAAGCTGAAGTGGAGCCGTCACCCGTCACCTGTCATGCCGGGCTCGTTCCGGCATCCACCGTTCCGCCAGCACACGGTCGGTTGTTCCTGCGGGTCGGTAGACCCCGGAACCAGTCCGGGGTGACGGCGGGAGATGGTCCTACCGCCGTCGCTTGCGCCGCGGCGTCGCCTGCGCGCTCAGCACGTCCAGCAACGCCTGTGCCGCCGCGGTTTCGGCTTCCTGCTTGCTGGCGCCCTCCGCGCTGACCTCGTCCTTGCCGACCGTCACGCGTACCGTGAAGCGTGGCGCGTGGCCGGGACCGGCGCGGTCGATCAATTCATAGGCGGGGACCGCACGCCGGTTTGCCGCCGCCCATTCCTGCAACGCCGACTTCGGGTGCTGCGGCGCCTTGTCGTCGCTGTGGATGCGATCCGCCCACAGCCGCCGCACCGCCGCGCGCGCTGCATCGAGCCCCGCGGTCAGATACAAGGCGCCGAGCAGCGCCTCCATCACGTCGCCGAGCAGGTTGTCGCCATGCTGCGCGCCATCGTCGCGCGCCTGCTTGCCGAGCCGGACATGCGCGACCGCACCGATCCCGCGCGCCACCTCCGCGCAAACCGCACCGGTCACCAGCGCGTTGAAGCGCTTCGACAATTGCCCCTCGGGTTCGTCGGGGAACACCTCGCTCAACCACTCGGCCATGATGAGCCCGAGCACCCGGTCACCCAGGAATTCGAGCCGCTCGTAGCTTTCGCCGGTGTGGCTGGAATGCGTCAGCGCGCGCTTGAACAACGCCGGGTCTTCAGGGTGAACCCCCAGAACCTCGCTCACCCATGACGCGACATCGTCGCTCACGCTCAGAAGCCGTGACCGATCCGGCTGAACCGCGCCGCCGATACCCAGGTCCACGGCTTGATCCACTCGGCCGAGCCGTCGGTCGACCAGAAGGTGACCAGCGCCTTGCCCTGGATGCGCTCCATCGGAATGTAGCCCATCCCCTCCGGCGGCGCGAAGCGGCTGTCGGCGCTGTCGTCGCGATTGTCGCCCATCAGGAAGACGTCGCCGGCCGGGACGGTGTACACGTCGGTATCGTCAGCGATCGGCAAATTGCCCTGATCGAGCACCTCATAGCTGCGCCCGCCCGGCAGCGTCTCGCGGAAGCGCGGGTAGCGGCAGATCGGCTGCCCGGTCGCGTCGACGTCCTGAAACTCCGCGCCGCACTTCTCGGCCGGAAAGTTCGGGGTGAGCGGCACGATGAAGTCGGCGACGCGCTGCTTGGGAATCGCCTTGCCGTTGAGGAACAACTGACCGTTGCGCATCTGGATCGTGTCGCCAGGCAGCCCGATCACGCGCTTGATGACGTCGTGATCGTCCGGTCCCAGCGAGCGGAACACCACCGTGTCGCCGCGCGTCGGCGTGCTGGCGAAGATGCGCCCGGGGATCAGCGGAATACCCCAGGGCAGCGACCAGCGCGAATAGCCGTAGTTCCACTTCGACACGAACAGATAGTCACCGATCAGCAAGCGCGGCAGCATCGATTCGGACGGGATCGAAAAGGGCGAGAAGATGAAGCTGCGCAGGACGAACACGAACAACGCCAGCTTCAGCAGGAAGCGGATCGTTTCGCCGGTTTCGGAACGCGCGGGCTTGCCGGGGGCAGCAGGGGTGGCCATGAAGCACCGCGTCGCGCAATGCCCGCGCTTCGTCAAGCGGAGCCTTGGCCGGCGCGAACGGTTGTGACCCGCAATTGCTCGGAAGGAAGACGCACGTGGCGGATTGGTCAAGGATCGAAGCGCTCCCCAAGGAGCGGCTGGAGACGCTGTTCGCGAACGACCCGGATCGGCTGGCGAAGCTGTCGCTCGACGTCGCGGGCATTCATTTCGACTGGTCGAAGACGCATCTGACCCCGGAGGCGGTCGCCGCCTTCGAGGCGCTGGCGAAGGAAACCGACCTCGCCGGCAAGCGCGAGGCGATGTTCGGCGGGCAGAACGTCAACGTCACCGAGGATCGCCCGGTCGAGCACACCGCCGAACGCGGCGAGGGCAAGGATGAGAGCGTCGCACGCGCCGCTTCCTATCACGCGCGGATGCGTGCGGTGATCGACGCGATCGAGGCCGACGCCTTCGGCCCGATCCGCCACGTCCTTCACGTCGGCATCGGCGGGTCGGCGCTCGGGCCGCATCTGCTGATCGACGCGCTCGGTCGCGACAGCGACCGCTATGACGTCGCGATCGTCTCGAACGTCGACGGCATGGCGCTCGACGACGTGTTCGACCGCTTCGATCCCGCCACCACGCTGCTGGTCGTCGCCTCGAAGACCTTCACCACCACCGAAACGATGATGAATGCCGAGAGCGTCATCGCGTGGATGACCGGGGCGGGCGTCGAGGACCCCTATGGCCGCGTCGTCGCGCTGACTGCTTCGCCCGAGAAGGCGATCGAGTGGGGCGTCGACGAAACGCGCATCCTGCCCTTCTCCGAGGGCGTCGGCGGGCGTTACTCTTTGTGGTCGTCGATCGGCTTTCCGGCCGCGATCAAGCTCGGCTGGGAGCAGTTCGAGGAACTGCTCGACGGTGCCGCCGAGATGGACCGCCATTTCCGGCTGACCGCGCTCCACGAGAACGCGCCGGCGCTCGCCGCCTTCGCCGACCTCTATTACACCCAAGTCCGCCATGCCGAGACCCGCGCGCCTTTCGCCTATGACGAACGGCTGCGGTTGCTTCCGAGCTATCTCCAGCAACTCGAGATGGAGTCGAACGGCAAGGGCGTGACGGTCGATGGCCAGCCGGTCGGCCGCCCGACCGCCGCGATCACCTGGGGCGGGGTCGGCACCGACGCGCAACATGCGGTGTTCCAGCTGCTCCACCAGGGCACGCACCTCGTCCCCGTCGAGTTCCTCGCGGTGATCGAGGCCGGCGACACCCTGCCCGCGGAACATCACCGCCAGTTGCTGCTCAATGCCTTCGCCCAAGGCGCAGCGTTGATGCAGGGCAAGCAGGTCGATGATCCCGCGCGCAGCTATCCCGGCGACCGACCGTCCTCGACGTTGCTGCTCGACCGGCTCGACGCCCGGACGCTCGGCGCGCTGATCGCCTTCTACGAGCACCGCGTGTTCGTGAACGGCGTGCTGCTCGGCATCAACTCGTTCGACCAGTTCGGGGTCGAGCTGGGCAAGGAAATGGCCAAGGCGGCGGCGAAGGGCGGCGGCGACTTCGACCCGTCCACCACGGACCTGATCGCGCGCGCCGGTCTGGCGTAAGCGCGCGCCACCGATTATGTGTATGGCTCTGCGGAGCCATACACATGCGGACCAATATCGACATCGACGATCGCCTCATGGCACAGGCCATGCGGATCACTGGCAAGAAGACCAAGCGTGATGCCGTCCATGAGGCGCTTGCGCGGCTCGTGGAACTGGACCAGCAAGCCGAAATCCGCAGTCTGCGCGGCGCGATCGACTGGGTCGGCGATCTCGATGACATGCGCACCAGCAAATACATTCCGGCGGACACGTGATCCTTGTCGATTCCGGCGTGTGGATCGACTATTTCGGCGGCGCGCGCACGCTGCAAACAGAGTGGCTCGATGCGCAACTGTCGCGGCGACGGTTCCTGATCGGTGATCTGATCCTTGTGGAAGTCCTGCAAGGTTGCCGCACCGATCGTCAATTCGAGACGCTGCGCACCGCGCTCGGCAGCTTTCGTTCGATACCGATCGTAGACGACGTCGTGGCGCTTCAGGCGGCCCGCAACTATCGCACGCTGCGTGCCCGGGGCATCACGATCCGCAAGACGATCGATACGCTGATCGCCACCCGCTGCATCATCGACGGCGTTCCGCTTCTCTACAGCGACCGGGACTTCGTGCCGTTCGTCGCGCATCTGGGCCTGCGCTCCGCCATGGCCTGACGCCCCCCCCTCGGGCCGGGTCCCGCTTCCTCAACGACGGTCGTTGCGATGAAGCGGGGTTCGGGATCGTATCCGGGGCGACGGGGCGGGTAGTGCGGCTGTCTTATTCTTCTCCCGTCGCGCTGGCCGGCTTCGCGCCCGCGCCGTGCGCGTCGCTGGCGACCGGCGACAGTGTGAAGCCGTAGCGCAAGGGCGCGACCTTGATACGATATTGCTCGAGCGGGCGGCCCCAGTCGCTCCATTGCGTATCGCCGCCGATCCCCGATTGCACCGCATCGACCAGCAGGCTGCCGTTCGCGCCGGGGACGATGTCGGTGCTCTTGCGCGTGCCGGGCTCGCGGCGGTTCAGCTCGGTGTACGGGAAGGCGAGCGCGTTCATCGACAGCGGCTGGTCGCCGGTGACGCGCAGGCCGCCATCGGTGCCGCGCACCAGCTCCATCCAGCGCACGTCGACCTTGTTGCCGGTTTCCTGCGGGCGGAGATAGTCATGGTTCTGCGCCGCGATGTCGCCGCGCCACAGGCCGATCGGCGCCGAGGTCTTCCGGTCGCTGTAGCTTTCGTGCGGCCCGCGCCCGTACCATTGCACGACCTTATAGTCGCGCGGGGTGACGTAGGACAGGCCGACACGCAGCGGATCGCCGAGCGTCGTGTCGAGCGGCTGGAAGTCGCCCGTCACCGCGACGCTGCCGTCCGCCGCCATCTGGTAGCGGGTCGAGAAGCGCGCGACATTGCCGCCGGTCAGCCAGCGGACGGTCACCGCCGCGCCGCCGCCGGGCAGCTTCTGCGTGTCGATGCCCTCGACGACGCGTTCGTCGGTGGCGCGCTGCCACGGCACGTTGCGCCGCTCGCTGCCGACGCCGAGGTCGTTGTCGGTCAGCGCGCGGGTGAAGTTGGGCGCGCCGCCCGACAGCAGCACGCGCCCGCCGGTCGCATAGCGATCGACCAGCCCGGTCTTGCGATCGATCACCAGCGCGGTTTCGCCCGCCGACAGGCGGACGGTGCCGCCGCTATTGTCGAGCTTGACCGGGCCGTTGTCGGCGATCGTCGCAGCGGTCGGGGCAGCGCTGAGCGGGAACTGCTCCCAACCGACCAGTGTCCCCGCGGCAACACCGGGGGTGGTGCCGGCCTTGGCGCGGTAGCTGACGGTCAGGAAATATTCGGCGTCGGGGCGGCGGGCAAAGCCGGTCGGCGCGAGCGCGACGCGCGCGCTCTGGTGCGCGGCGACAGTCGGCGCGGGCAGCGTGCCGCGGGCGACCGCGACGCCGTTCTCGAGCACTTCCCAGCTATAGTCGTAAGCCTCCGCACCGAGGAAGTCGTGGCGGTTGGCGACGGTCAGCTGGCCGGCGTTCGCGTCGTACCCGGTGAACTGGACCGGCGCGTAGACCTTGCGGACCTCGTACAGCTGCGGATTGGGGGTACGGTCGGCCTGGAGCATCCCGTCGCCGAACTCGATGTCGCCGCCGGGGTTGGGGCCGTATTCGCCGCCGTCCCCCCAGTAGCGCCGCCCGTCCTTGGTATAGCGGTACATCGCCTGATCGACCCAGTCCCACGCGAAGCCGCCCTGCAGCTTGTCGGGGTGCGCGTAGATCGTGTCCCAATATTCCTTCAGGTTGCCGCCCGAATTGCCCATCATGTGCGCATATTCGCACTGGATCATCGGCTGCTTGTAATTCCAGTTGGTGGCGTAATCCTCCATCTTGGCGACCGGATCGTACATCGGCGCGTAGATGTCGGCGAACCAGTTCGGGCGGTGCTGCTGCACGCCCTCATAGGTGCCCCAGCCGAGATAGCTGATGAGCCGGCCGGGATCGCGCGTCTTGGCGGCGGTGCCGGCGGTCGCGAAGTTCGGGCCGATCCCCGCCTCGTTGCCGAGCGACCAGAAGATGATCGAGGGATGGTTCTTGTCGCGCTCGACCATGTTGAGCACGCGGTCGACATGCGCCGACTGCCACGCCTTGTCGAAGCCGAGCTGGTACACGCTGCGCTGGCGCGGGTAGCGATTGCCCATCTCCATATAGGCGTGGCTCTCGATATTGGCCTCGTCCATCACGTACAGGCCGTAGCGATCGGCGAGTTCATAGAGATACGGGTCGTTCGGATAGTGCGAGGTGCGCAGCGCGTTGATGTTGTTGCGCTTCATCAGCTGGATGTCGTGCTCCATCGACTCGCGACTGACGACGTGGAAGGTTTCCGGATCGTGTTCGTGGCGATTGACGCCGCGGATCGTGATCGGCTTGCCGTTGACGCTGACCAGACCGTTCTTCATCTCCACGGTGCGGAAGCCGATCCGCTGATAGGTCGACTGGATGATCGCGCCCTTGGCGTCGTACAGCTCGACCAGCAGCATGTAGAGGTTGGGCGTCTCGGCGCTCCACGGCTTCACCCCGGCGACGGTGGCGGAGAGCGTCGTCTTGCGATCGGCGTCACCGGCAGCGAGCGGCGCGCGACCCTGCGAGACGATCCGGTCGCCATCCATCAGGACGTAGCGCGCGCTGACCGCCGCACCCGGCGCGACCGACAGGTCGACCGCGAGCTTGCCGTCACGGTAATTCTCGTCGAGCCCGGCGTGAACGAAGAAGTCGCGGATGCGCGTCTTCGGTGCAGCCATCAGATAGACCTCGCGCTCGATCCCCGAGACGCGCCAGAAATCCTGATCCTCGAGATAGCTGCCGTCCGACCAGCGGAACACCTGGATGGCCACGGTGTTCGCACCCGGCTTCACGAAGCGCGTGACGTCGAACTCGGACGGGAGCTTGCTATCCTCGGAATAGCCGACCTGCTGGCCGTTGACCCACACCTTATAGGCCGAGCCCGCCGCGCCGATGTGCAGCACCACGTCCTGCCCGGACCAGCCGGCGGGCAGGTCGATCGTGCGACGATACGAGCCGACCGGGTTGGTGGCGTGCGGGATCAGCGGGCGATTGGCAGGGAAGGGGTAGGTGATGTTGTTGTAGCGCGGCTGATCATAGCCCTCGGTCTGCCAGTCGGCGGGAACCTTGATCGTCTTCCACTGCGAGGCATCGAAATCGGGACGCTCGAAGCCGGTCGGAAGCTTGTCCGCGTCAGGCGAGAAGCTGAACTGCCATTGGCCGTTGAGCGACAGGAACCGCTTCGATTCCGTGCGATGGCCGGCCAGCGCCTTGTCGCGCGTCTCGAACGGAAAGCCGGTGGCATGCGCCGGCATCCGGCCGATGTAGTTGACGGCCGGGTTCTCCCAATCCGGACGCTGCGGATCGATCTGCGGCTGGAGCGGTACGTTCTGGGCGGCGGCATGGGCCGACACGCTGGCGAGCAACGCTGCGACAAGAACAGCGCTCCGGCGCTGGCCGACGTGATGCACGGTAATCCTCCCGATTAAGTCATTTTGTAAGACAAGTATCGGCTGCATCCGGCTTTGCCAAGAGCGCGTGCGGGTTGACGGGACGCGTGGTTTGCGGTCCCTGTGCACGAGCGGGCCGCGCGGGGCGGACGATGCGGGCGGAGCACGATCTTTTGAACACGACCTTGCTGCGCGGCGTGCTGGTGGGCGGACTGGCCGGGCTGTTGTTCGGCTTCGACACAGCGGTGATTGCGGGGACGACCGAGGGGATTCGCACCGCCTTCGCGCTCGACGCCAGCGGAGTCGGCATCACCGTGTCGGCGGCCTTGTGGGGGACGCTGGCGGGGGCGTTGCTCGCTGGCTTGCCGGGCGATCGCTATGGCGCGCGCAATGCGCTGAAGGGGATCGCGCTGCTCTATTGCCTGTCGGGGCTGGGGTGCCTGATCGCGTGGAGCTGGCCGGCGCTGATCGTGTTCCGCGTCATGGCCGGGCTGGCAGTCGGCGCGTCATCGGTGCTGGCACCGGTATACCTCGCCGAGATCGCGCCCGCCGAGCGGCGCGGGTTGATGGTGGGGACGTTCCAGCTGAATATCGTCCTCGGCATTCTCGCCGCCTATCTGAGCAACGCGGTGGTCGGCAGCTTCGATCTGGGCGCGGGCGACTGGCAGGTGAAGCTCGGCGTCAGCGCGGTGCCGGCGCTGCTGCTGCTGTCGCTGATGTTCACGATCCCCGACAGCCCGCGCTGGCTGGCGGCAAAGGGGCGCGAGGACGAGGCCGAGACCGTGCTGGTCGGGCTGGGCGTCACCGATCCACGGCGCGAGCTGGAAAGCTACGCGCGCGCCGCGGCGGCGGTGGCGGTGGGTAGCGCGCCGCGACTGTCGTGGGCGCGGCATCGCAAGCCGATCCTGCTCGCCTTTGCGGTGGCGTCGTTCAACCAGCTCTCGGGGATCAATGCGATCCTCTACTATCTCAATGATATCTTCGCTGCGGCGGGCTATGACGCGGTGTCGGCGGACCGGCAGGCGGTGACGATCGGGCTGTGCAATTTCGTGTTCACCGCGCTGGCGTTGCTGGTGATCGACCGGCTGGGGCGGCGGACGCTGCTGCTGATCGGATCTGTCGGGCTGACGCTGGCGCTGGCTGGAACTGCGGCGGTGTTCCTGACCGGGCAGGGGCAGCAGTATCTGCTGGCGCTGCTGATCGCGTTCATCGCCTTCTTCGCGTTCAGCCAGGGCGCGGTGATCTGGGTCTATATCAGCGAGATATTCCCGACCGACGTCCGCGCGCGCGGGCAGGCGCTCGGCTCCTCGACGCATTGGGCGATGGATGCGGTGATCGCGATGGCCTTTCCGGTGATCGCGGCGCACACGCGCGGGCTGCCGTTCGTGGTGTTCGCGGCGATGATGGCGGTGCAATTCGTGGTGGTGTGGTTGTTCTTCCCAGAGACAAAGCAGCGCTCGCTTGAGGCGATCGGTGCGGATTGATCTATTGATAATCATTCTCATCTAATCTATGCACTGATCCGGTTGTGGAGGATCGGGCATGAGTGTCGTCGCACCGCCGCTATCGTCGCCGTCGCGCGGGATTGCGTATCTGCTGCCGACGCTTGCGCGCGGGTGGCGCGCGGCACGTGATCGCCATGCCTGTACGCAGCAACGCCTGCACCGCTTGCTCGCGCCGCATGGGACCGGGATGCTCGCGCCGGTGTTCGACAGTCTGATGGCGTTGTACGAGGCGGCGTTGGGACGCGACTTCGCGGTCGGGACCGCGGCAGCACTATCGGCCGACGAGCGGATGCTGGTCGACCTGCTCGACGGATCGCGGCCGCAGCGCGCGTGCATCGACTGCCCGGAGGGCGCGGCGCGGGCGCTGCATTGCTCGATCTGCTCGACGCGGATCATGCTGGCGATGATGGGGTGATGTCGACGTCCGACGGAAGGTGGCTCAGTCGATCGTCGGCTGGAGTTGCGCGCTGACCGAGCGCACCGCGTCGCGAAGCAGCGCGCGGGTTTCGTCCAGCGACACCCGTGCGGCACGCCCGGCGACGAACGGGACGGTCAGCGCGGCGCGTGCGGCACCGTGTTCGAGCACCGGTGCCGACAGATCGGTGATCCCTTCCAGCATCGGGCTGGGGGTGACCGCATCGCCCTCCGCGACCAGCGCGTCGAGCCGTTCGTCGAGCGCGGGATCGATGTCGCCCCCCGCGTCGCGGACTTCCGCCACCATCGCCGCGCGGACCGGCGTCGGCTGGAAGGCGAGCAGCACGCGCCCCGAGTTCGAGCGGTGCAGCGGCCGGCGATAGCCGACGCGCACTGCGAAACCCGACAGGCCGGGCGCCTCGACACCGGCGATGACCACCATCTCGGCGCCCGATGCGACCGCCAGATGGCAGCTTTGCCCGGTGGCCCGCGCAAGCCCCTGCATTACCGGCAGTGCGGTGATGGTGAGATCGCGTACCGGCGGACGACCCATGCCGAGCGCAAAGAGCCGGTTGGTGAGACGATATCCCTCATCGTCGCGCGCGATGTAGCGATGCTCCTCCAGCACCTGGAGCATGCGGAAAATCTCGCCGACCGATCGGCCCAGCGCGCCGGAGATATCGGACATCGTCAGGGCCTGTTCGGAGGTGGCGAGCAGTTCCAGAATCTCCAGCCCCTTCTTGAGCGCGGGAGCCTGATAGCGGGGCGGGGTCGTCATGGTCGGCGTATCCTAGCTTCGCGGAACCGACCACGCCAGCAAAGAGACGGTCGCGCGAATGAAAGCATCTTTCATATTTCAATTGCTTGATCAGCCTTCTAGGTTGCCGGTTCGGTGATCGCGCGACAAGATCAAGCCGAGAGAGGAAGCGTGCATGTTCCAACACTTGGCCCCCGGTTCATCGCCGCCCGATCGGCGGTGCGATGCCTTGCCGCGGTTCGGGATGGGAACGGCGGCGATCGGCAACCTCTATCGCGCGATCGATGACGCCACGGCGGAGGCGACCGTCGCCGCGGCCTTGGACGCCGGAATCCGTTACTTCGACACCGCACCGCATTACGGCTTCGGGCTTGCGGAGCGGCGGCTCGGCGCGGCGCTGGCGCGGCTCGATCCGGAGCGAACGCGTGCGGTTTCCACCAAGGTCGGGCGCGTGCTCGCGCCGACCGACGCGGCGGGGGTGCGGCATGGTTTCGTCGATGCCGATCCGTTCGAGCCGGTGTTCGACTATACCGCCGACGGGATCCGGCGGTCGTTCGACGCGAGCTGTGCGCGGTTGCAGCGCGATCACGTCGACGTGCTGCTGGCGCACGATCTCGGGCGGCTGACGCATGGCGAGGCGCATGAGCGCCACCTGCGCGACTTTCTCGACGGCGGCTATGCCGCGATGGTGGCGTTGCGCGAAACCGGCGCGGTCGGCGCGATCGGGGTGGGCGTCAACGAGGTTGCGGTGTGCGAGGAATTGCTCGATCGCGTGCCGCTCGACGTGATCCTGCTGGCGGGGCGCTACACGTTGCTCGATCGCAGCGCGAAGCCGTTCCTCGATCGCTGTGCAGCGCAGGGTGTGCGCGTCATCATCGGCGGCGCGTACAACAGCGGCATCCTCGCGCGTGATCCGGCGGACGCCGACCCAGCGCAGTCGCATTACGATTACGCCGCCCCCCCCGCGACGCTGGTGGAGCGGACCCGCGCGCTCGCGCGGACCTGCGCCACCGCGGGCGCGGCGCTGCCCGCCGCCGCGATCCAGTTTCCGCTGCGGCACCCGGCGGTGGCGTGCGTGCTCGCCGGCCTCGGCAATCCCGAAGAGGTCGCCGATCTGCGTGAGCGGATCGCCGCGCCGATCCCGGACGATCTGTGGCCGGCGCTGGAGGCGCGCGCGCCCCAGCAGCTGATCCTGCTCCACCCCGACGACAATGTGATGATCTGCGTCGCGCCGATCGCGGCGGGCGACCTGCTGCCGGTGTCGGGCGGGACGATCCCGGCGCGCGAGGGCGTGACGGTCGGGCACAAGATCGCGCGCCGCCCGCTCAACGCGGGCGACAAGGTCATCAAATATGGCGCGCCGATCGGGTCGATGACCGACGCCGCGGCGGCCGGACAATGGGTCCATATGCACAATATGAAGAGCGACTATATCGCCAGCCATACGCGCAGCACTATGACGGAGCGGCGCGCATGATCGAGGCATGGCAACGCGCCGACGGGCGCAAGGGCATCCGCAACACCGTCGCGGTCGCCTATCTGGTCGAGTGCGCGCATCATGTGGCACGCAAGATCGTCGACAAGGCCGACGACGCCGACGTGCATCTGATCGGCTTTCCCGGCTGCTACCCCAACGCCTATGCCGCGCGGGTGATGGAGGCGGTGACGACGCACCCGAATGTCGGTGGCGTGGTGATCGTGTCGCTGGGCTGCGAAAGCTTCGATCGCGAGCGCCTGCAACAGGTGATCCGCGACAGCGGCCGCCCGGTCGAGCTGTACGTCATCCAGCAGACCGGCGGCACCGCGGCGACGATCGCCGCCGGGCTGGACGCCGTCGCGCGCGTCAAGGCGCAGATCGCCGACGTGCCGCGCGTGCCGATGCGCGTCGACGAGCTGATCGTCGGCACGATCTGCGGCGGCTCGGACGGGACCAGCGGGATCACCGCCAACCCGGCGGTCGGACGCGCGTTCGACAGACTGGTGGCGGACGGTGCGACCTGCATCTTCGAGGAAACCGGCGAGCTGGTCGGGTGCGAGGGGATCATGGCCGATCGTGCGCTGACCCCGGAGCTGGGCGAGGAGATCATGGCCTGCGTCCGCAAGGCCGAGGAATATTACACGATCATGGGCTTCGGCAGCTTCGCGCCAGGCAACGCCGAGGGCGGACTGACGACGCAGGAAGAAAAGTCGATGGGGGCGTATTCCAAATCGGGATCGTCGCTGATCAGCGGGATCATCAAGCCCGGCGACGTGCCGCCGGCGGGCGGGCTGTATCTGCTCGACGTCGTGCCCGATGGCGAGCCGCGCTTCGGTTTTCCGAACATTTCCGACAATGCCGAAATCGTCGAGATGATCGCGTGCGGGTGTCACCTGACGCTGTTTACGACGGGTCGCGGGTCGGTGGTCGGATCGGCGATCGCGCCGGTCATCAAAATCTGCGCCAACCCCGAGACGGCGAAGCGGCTGGCGGCGGACATGGACATCAACGCCGGGCGTATCCTCGAAGGCGACGCGACGCTCGACGAGGTCGGCGCGGAGATCGTCGACGCGATCATGGCGGTGGCCGGCGGCCAGCCGAGCGTGTCCGAGGCGCTCGGGCATCGCGAATTCATCCTGACCTACAAGGCGTTCGACCCGGTGGGGCCGGCGTGCCTGCCGGTCGCTGCACGGAGCTAAGCAATGGAAGGCCGGTTGAAGGGCAAGGTCGCGTTGATCACCGCGGCGGGCAACGGGATCGGGCGCGCCGCCGCGCTGCGCTATGCCGCCGAGGGCGCGCGGGTGATTGCGACCGATATCGATGCGGGCGCGCTGGCCGGGCTCGACGGGTGCGAACGGCGGGCGCTCGACGTCACCGATGCGGCGCAGATTGCCGCGCTGGTCGAAGAGGTCGGGCGGATCGACGTGCTCGCGAACATCGCGGGCATCGTCCATGCGGGCACGATCCTCGACATGAGCGATGCCGAGTGGGAGCAGGCAATTGCGATCAACATGACCGCGATGATGCGGACGATCCGCGCGGTGCTGCCAGGGATGCTCGCGGCGGGCGGCGGGGCGATCGTCAACATGTCGTCGATCGCCAGTTCGGTGAAGGGCATCCCCAACCGCTTCGCCTATACCGCGACCAAGGCGGGGGTGATCGGGATCACCAAGGCGGTCGCGGCCGATTTCGTCGGGCAGGGGATCCGCTGCAACGCGATCTGCCCCGGCACGGTCGATACGCCGTCGCTTCAGCAGCGGCTGCGCGACACCGGCGATTACGAGGCGGCGCAACAGGCGTTCGTCGCGCGGCAGCCGATGGGGCGGCTGGGGCGCGCGGAGGAGATCGCGGCGCTGGTCGCCTATCTGGGCAGCGATGACGCCGCCTTCACGACCGGCGCGGTGCATGTCATCGACGGCGGCTGGGTCAATTGAGGAAAATCGCATGAAGCTGGTACGTTACGGGGCGCCGGGCGCCGAGAAGCCCGGGATGGTCGACGCTCAGGGGCAGGTTCGCGACCTGTCGGCGCATGTTTCCGATATCGCGGGCGTGGCGCTGGGCGATGCCGAGCTGGCGCGGCTGGCGGCGATCGATCCGGCGACGCTGCCGGTGGTCGAGGTCGAACGCTACGGCCCGTGCGTCGGCGCGGTCGGCAAGTTCCTGTGCATCGGGCTTAATTATTCGGACCACGCCGCCGAGACCGGCGCGACCGTGCCGAGCGAGCCGGTGATCTTCACCAAGGCGACCAGCGCGATCATCGGCCCCGACGACAATGTCCAAATCCCGAAAGGCTCGACCAAGACCGACTGGGAGGTCGAGCTGGGGATCGTGATCGGCAGCGAAGCGCGCTACGTCGACGAGGCGGATGCCGAGCGGCATATCGCCGGCTATTGCGTCATCAACGACGTGTCGGAGCGCGCCTTCCAGCTTGAGCGGCAGGGGACGTGGGACAAGGGCAAGGGCTGCGACACGTTCGGGCCGATCGGGCCGTGGCTGGTGACCCGCGACGAGGTCGCCGATCCGACCGCGCTGGGCATGTGGCTGGAGGTCAATGGCCAGCGCTATCAGGACGGGTCGACGTCGACGATGGTCTACAAGCCGGCGTTCCTCGTCAGCTATGTCAGCCAGTTCATGTCGCTCCAGCCCGGCGACGTGATCTCGACCGGCACGCCGCCGGGCGTCGGCATGGGGCAGAAGCCGCCGGTGTTCCTGACGGCGGGTGACGTGATGGAACTCGGGATCGAAGGGCTTGGGCAGCAGCGCCAGACCGTCGTGGCGTATCAGGCATGACCGAACGCCACGTCCTGCTGGTCGATATCGCCGACGAGCCGGAGGCGGTCGCGGCCTATGAGGCGTGGCACGCCGCCGGCGCGGTGCCGGCGCCGGTGATCGCGAGCATCCGCGCGGCGGGGATCGTGGCGATGGACATCTATCGCACCGGCGGGCGGCTGGTGATGGTGATGGAGACGGATGAGACGTTCGATGCCGCGGTCAAGGCGGCGGCGGATGCAGCCGATCCCGACGTGCAGGCGTGGGAGGCGAAGATGGACGCGTACCAGCGGCGTCTGCCGTGGGCCGCGCCGGGGGTGAAGTGGGTAGAGGCGCGGCGGATATTCTCGCTGGCGGAGCAATGATTCACCCGTCGTCCCGGACTTGATCCGGGACCCCGCTTTTCTGTCGTATGCGTGGGTAAGAAGCGGGGTCCCGGGTCAAGCCCGGGACGACGGGGCGCTTTCGTCAGCCCCGCAGCCGGCCCTCCAGTAGGTCCAGCTCGCGGGTCAGCTTGCGGCCGGTTTCGCTGCCGATCGCACGGGCGCGTTCCAGTCGGAACACCTCTTCGCGCTCCGCACGGATCGCCGCCAGTCGCAACACGCGGTCGATACGCTCGTTCTGCTGGATCACCGCCAATTCGGGCTCGCCGTCGACGCGGACGCGGATGCGCTCGCGGTACAGGTCCATGATCCGCGTCGCCGCCTCGGCAAAGACGTCGGCGTCGTCGCGGTCGCGCGAGAGGTCGTGCTGCGCGCCGTCGACCGCGCGGATCGCGGCGCGCGCCGCGGCGACGCGCGCGCGGTTTTCCTCGCCCTGCTTCGACGGTTCGGGGGGCAGCGCAAGCCCACGCAGCACCAGCGGCAACCCGATGCTCGCGGCGACCAGCGAGACGATGATGACCCCGGCGGCGAGTGCGATCGCGAGGTCGCGCGCGGGGAAGGGCGATCCGTCGCTCAGCGCAAGCGGCAGCGTCAGCACGCCCGCCAGCGTGATGACCCCGCGTACTCCGGCGAGCGACATCGCCGCGAACACCCGCCAGTCCGGGCTGCGCAACGGCGAGTCGTCGACACCGCGGCGCAGCACGGTCAGCCGGAACGACACCCACACCCAGAGGAAGCGCAGCCCGGCGAGCACCGCGACGATCGCCAGCACATACAGCGCCAGCCACCACGGATTGTCGTGGTTGGTGAGCCGCACCGTCTCGCGCGCGCCGGCGAGGATCACCGGCAGTTGTTCACCGAGCAGCACGAAAATGATGCCGTTGAGCGCGAACTGGATCGTGTCCCACACCGAATTGCGCCGCATCCGCGTGGCCGGGAGCGCTTGGCGCGACAATTCGGCGAAAGTCATCGTCACCCCGGCGGCGACGACCGCGAGGATCCCCGAGGCGTGGACGTGCTCGGCGGCGATATAGGCGATGAACGGGATCAGCAGGCTGACCAGCACCTGCGACCCCGTATCCTCGCCGAAGCGGCGCGACACCCACGCCTTGGCGCGCGTGATCGCCAGCGTGGTCACGACGCCGATCGCGATCCCGGCGGCGGCAAGCCATACGAAGCTGCCGGCGGCATCGGCGAGCGAGAAGGCGCCGGTGAGCGCCGCGGCGATCGCGAAACGCAGGCAGACGAGGCCGGAGGCGTCGTTGAGCAGCGCCTCGCCCTCGAGGATGTGCATCATCCGGCGCGGGATCGGGACGCGCGCGGCAATCGCCGATACCGCGATCGGATCGGTCGGCGACACGACCGCGGCAAGCGCGAACGACACCGCGAGCGGCATTGCCGGGATCAGCCAGTCGATGAAGAAGCCGACCCCGACGACGGTGGTCAGGACCAGCCCCAGCGCCAGCTCGACGACCACCGGCACGTCCTTCAGCAATTCGTCCTTCGGGATGCGCCAGCCGTCGATGAACAGCAGCGGGGGCAGGAAGACGAGGAGGAAAAGCTCCGGATCGAGCGTCACCCGCAGGTTTGCCGCCATGCCGATCGCTGCGCCGAAGGCGATCTGGACCAGGGGAGCGGGGATGTTGATCGGCAGGATGCGCGCGATCGCGCCGCTGATGACGACGGCAAACAACAACAACAGAACGATCGAGACGACTTCCAAGGCGCGCAGCCTCCTTCGGCATGGGGATGAGGAGGGGATCGCCGGAAGTGGCGCCGGGCGCAACCGTTCAGGGCGCTGATCCGGGTCGCTGCAATGATTTGTCTTGGGGAGGGCGAGCCGTCCCAAGGAGGTATCCGTCGTCCCGGACCTGATCCGGGACCCCGCTTCTACCTTGGCGTCGACAAAGGAAGCGGGGCCCCGGGTCAAGCCCGGGGCGACGAAGGGAGGGCGCGCCGCGACGACAAGGTTCAGCCCGCGGAAACTCAGTTCATCAGTTCGACGGCCATCGCCACGCCTTCACCGCCGCCGATGCACAAAGAGGCGACGCCGCGCTTCTGGCCGGTCGTCTGCAACCCGCCGAGCAAGGTGGCGAGGATGCGGGCGCCCGACGCGCCGATCGGATGGCCGAGCGCGCAGGCACCGCCGTTGATGTTGAGTTTCTCGTGATCGAGCGCGAGTTCCTGCATCGCGACCATCGCGACACAGGCGAACGCCTCATTGACCTCCCACAGATCGACATCGCCGACCGACCAGCCGGCCTTCTCGAGCGCCTTGCGCATCGCGGGCACCGGGGCGGTGGTGAAGCGCGCCGGGGCGTGCGCGTGCGCGGCGTGGCTGACGATCCGCGCGACCGGCGTGATGCCGAGCTTCTCGGCGACCGACAGGCGGGTCAGCACCAGCGCCGCGGCGCCGTCGGAGATCGACGAGGCGTTGGCGGCGGTGACGGTGCCGTCCTTGCCGAAGGCGGGGCGCAGCGACGGGATCTTGGCGGGATCGCTCTTGGTCGGCTGTTCGTCGGTCGCGACGGTGACGGTCCCTTTGCGGCCCTTGACCTCGACCGGGACGATCTCGCGATCGAACGCACCCGACGCTTGCGCCTTCTGTGCGCGGGTCAGCGAGGCGATCGCGAATTCGTCCTGCGCCTCGCGGGTGAACTGATAGTCGCGTGCGGTGTCGTCGGCGAACACGCCCATCGCGGTGCCTGACTGATAGGCATCCTCGAGCCCGTCGAGCGCCATGTGATCGAACAGCCGGTCATGCCCGAAGCGCGCGCCGCCGCGATGCGCCTTCGACAGATACGGCGCGTTGGTCATGCTCTCCATGCCGCCCGCGACCAGCAGGTCGATCGAGCCCGCACCCAGCGCCTCGGCACCGAGGATCGCCGCCTGCATTCCCGAGCCGCAGACCTTGTTGAGCGTCGTCGCCTCGACATGCTCGCCGAGCCCGGCGTTGATCGCGGCCTGTCGCGCTGGCGCCTGTCCGACACCCGCCGACAGGACGTTGCCCATGTAGATGCGCTCGATCGCGGCGGCGTCGACACTGGCGCGTTCGACCGCGGCCTTCACCGCCGCAGCGCCGAGTTCGCTGGCCGACAAGGCGGCGAGACTGCCCTGCATCGAGCCCATCGGGGTGCGCGCATAGGACAGGATGACGATGGGGTCGGTAGCCATGATTCCGCGGTTCCTCGCTTGATCTCGATCGGCATGTAAGCGCTCGTCCGGCAGGGCGCAAACGACTACGCACGCCGTCATGCACGCCATCGACGAAGCGCTGAAATGGTATGCGGCGCTCAGCGGGATCGCGGCCGCGTTCATGGTATCGCTCGACAATGGACGACGGGTGACCGGATGGGGCATGGCGATCTTCGTCACCTCGTCGATCGCGTGGATCACCGGCGCATGGCTGACCGGCGACGAACCACTGGGTGTGCAGAATGGCGTCTTGCTCGGCATCAACAGCTTCGGCGTATATCGATACCTGATTCGCAAGCAGGGCTGAGACGGTGGATGTGGGTGCTCGGGTTGGGCGTGCTGGGCGCCGTGATCGGCAGCTTCCTCGCAACGATCGCGCTGCGCTGGCCGCAGGAGCGATCGGTCGTGCACGGGCGATCGGCGTGCGACGGTTGCGGGCGAACGCTGCGCGCCAGTGAGCTGATACCGTTATTGTCGTGGCTTTTCGCCCGCGGACGGTGCCGGACGTGCGGGGCGCGGATCGATGCGCTGCATCCGCTGATCGAGCTGGGGTGCGCGCTGGTCGGTGTGGCGGCGGCGATCGCGGCGCCGGGGCCGGCGGCACTGGCCGGCGCGGCGTTCGGATGGTTGCTGCTGCTGCTCGCCGTCATGGATGCGAGGGACTTCTGGCTTCCCGATCCGCTGGTCGCGGCGCTGGCGCTGGTCGCGGCGGCGGGCGCGTGGCTTGCGCCGCCCACGCCCGGCGAACGCCTGATCGGCGGTATTGGCGGCTTCGTGCTGCTGTGGCTGGTCGGTGCGGGGTATCGGCGGTGGCGCGGCCGCGAGGGGCTGGGCGGCGGTGATCCGAAATTGTTCGGCGCGATCGGGCTTGCGCTGGGCTGGCGGATGTTGCCGACGGTGCTGCTGGTCGCGGGATTGGTCGGGCTTGGCTGGGTGGTCGTTCAACGGTCGCGCGGGCGGACGATCGCCGCCGACGATGCCGTGCCGCTCGGCACGCTGCTCGCGATCGCGGCTTACCCGGCGTGGCTGCTCATGGTAGGGCTGGTGGCATGATGTTCGCGTTTCTGCTGATGGCGGCGCAGGCGGCTGCGCCCGCGTCCGGCATCGATGGCTTGCCAATCGGCGCGCTGCCCCAACAGGCGCTGCCCGCACGCGGCTGTGCTGCTTATCTCTTCTCGACGGGGACGACGCGGGTGCTCGCGGCGATGGCGACGGCCGACCCGGCGACGCTGCGGATCTCGATCGACGGCAAGGTGATCGACCTGCCGCGGACGGGCGCGACCGGGGCGGCAACCCTCGGCCTGAATGCCGAGAACGTCTATCGCAGCGGCGACATCGTTGCGACAATGCAAATGACTGTGGAGATGCGTCAGAACCTGACCGCCGGAGCGGCGGTGCCGGTGGCTACCCTGCGGCTGGATCGCGAGGGTCGTGATACGTTGGTGGTGCCGCTCGCCGGGCTGATCGGCTGCGCGGGATAGGGCAAAGCGCCCGGCGGAACGTGTCCACCGGGCGCCACCTTGCTCCGCTTAGTGCGAGGAGGTGATTTCCTCCTTCAACCGTAGTTTCTGCTTCTTCAGATCCGCAAGCACGATCGTATCGGGCACGGGACGTTGCGACTCGGCGGCGATGCGCTGGTCGATCGTCGCATGCTTGGCCTCGAGGGCCGAGATGTGCGCAGTCTGCATGGCAGTCTCCTTCGTGGTTGAGAGGGAAACGAAGGAAATCACGAAATGGGACATATGTCCCGTGACTTTTGCTTGCACACGATCATCTGCGACTTTCGTACGACAGGTCGCGCCACACGGGCGCGGCGGCTATGCAGGCGCGACTCAGGCGTCGGGAGTGCCGGGATGAACGACAGGGGCGAAGATGCCGAGGTGGAACGCCGCGTGGAGATGCTGCGCGTGGAGCATCGCGACCTCGATGCGGCGATCGCCGCGTTGGCGGGCGGCGGTTCGTCGGACCAGTTGCAATTGATGCGGCTGAAGAAGCGCAAGCTGCGGCTTCGCGATGAGATCGCGGCGCTGGAAGATCAGCTGATCCCCGACATCATCGCCTGACCAACCAGTCGGAACTGGCGCGTTTCGGGACGGTTCGTCCCTGGCGATGCGATAAACGCGCTTGGCGGGGTGCCGACGGCCATGGCATTGAAATATCATGGCCGAACATGCGCATGATCCCCGCCTGCAACGCCGCCTGGTCGATTCCTTCTATACGGAGGCGATGGTGCTGGCGGATGAGGCGCGCCATTATTTCGACGAAGGCGGGCGGGCCGAGCGTGAGGCATTGCCGCCGATGGAGCGCGTGGCGTTCAGTTGTGAATCGCTGAAGGTGACGACGCGATTGATGCACGTCATCTCGTGGTTGCTGACGCAGCGCGCGATCGCTGCCGGCGAATTGCCGGAAAACTGGGCGCTCGATCCGGCGCAGCGGCTGGGTGTGGCGGCGACCACCGATGTCGAGCTACTGGCACGCTTTCCTGCGCAGGCGCGCGGGCTGATCTGGAGCAGCGTCGACCTGCACCGCCGGGTCGCGCTGCTGGATACCGCGCTGGCGGGAGAGGCGCCGATGGTCAGCCCGGCGCGCTCGATGCTCGACCGGTTGGCGACGGCGTTCTAGGTTGTTGATCCATCCAAGCTGACGTGGAGCCGTCATCCGTCATGCCGGACGTGTTCCGGCATCCACCGTTCCGCCGGCAAACGGGCGATTGCCCTTGCGGGACGGTGGACCCCGGAAGACGTCCGGGGTGACGGTGGGAGATGGTTCAGGCGGGATCGATCACACCCTCGGTCTTCCGCCCGTCGCCCGGATCGGCGTCGGCGCAGGGATGGTCGCGGCTGTCCGGATCACGCCAGCAACCGCTTACGCGCGGCGCGATATTCGGCAGCCAGTCGTGCGATGCGCTCGGCGGCGGAGACGATCGTGTCGATCGCGCCGATCCCCTGGCCCGAGCCCCAAATGTCGCGCCACGCCTTGGCCGCGCCGCCCGACGCGAAACTCATCGTCTTGAGGTCGCCGTGCGGAAGGTTGTCGGGATCGAGCCCGGCCGCGACGATCGAGCTGCGCAGGTAATTGCCGTGCACGCCGGTGAACAGGTCCGAATAGACGATGTCGGCCGCGCGTCCCTCGACGATCGCCTGCTTGTAGCGTTCATCGGCATTCGCCTCGTGCGTCGCGATGAAGGCCGAGCCGACATAGGCGAAGTCCGCCCCCATCGCCTGCGCCGCCAGCACCGCATCGCCGCTGGCGATCGCACCCGACAGGGCGAGCGGACCATTGAACCAGCTGCGAATTTCCTGCACGAGCGCGAAGGGCGAGAGCCGGCCGGCGTGGCCGCCGGCGCCCGCTGCGACCGCGATCAGTCCATCCGCGCCCTTTTCGATCGCCTTGCGCGCGAAGCGATCGTCGATGACGTCGTGGAGCGTGATTCCGCCCCATGCGTGCACCGCCTGATTGAGTTCCTCGCGCGCGCCGAGCGAGGTGATCGTGATCGGCACCTTCCATTTGGCGCAGACCGCGAGATCGGCCTCCAGCCGGTCGTTGGACTTGTGGACGATCTGGTTGACTGCGAACGGTGCGGCGGGGGATTCGGGATGCGCGCGGTCGTGCGCGGCGAGTTCCTCGGTGATGCGGTGGAGCCATTCGTCGAGCATCGCCGCGGGGCGCGCGTTGAGCGCGGGGAACGATCCGACGATCCCCGCCTGGCACTGCGCGATCACCAGATCCGGGTTGGAGATGATGAACAGCGGCGACCCGATCACGGGGAGACGCAGGCGCGACAGGAGCGGGGGGATCGACATGCCCGGGGTTATGTGGGGCGGGCAGGAGTGTGGCAAGATTGACGCCACGTCAGGTGGCGCGGGTTTTTTCTACACCGTCCTTCCCGCGCAGGCGGGAATCCAGAACATCTGACGCCGTGACTCTTGCGAAGACCTGCGCGTCTGGATCCCCGCCTGCGCGGGGATGACGGGGTCGTCACTCCACCCGCTCCAGCCCCTCGGCCGCCGCGCGCGCATTCTCCACATAATGCGCCGCCGACAGCCGCAGCCCCGCGACCGTCGCATCATCCAGCTCGCGCACGACGCGCGCCGGGCTGCCGACGATCAGCGAGCGCGGCGGGAAGACCTTGCCTTCGGTGACCAGCGCGCCCGCGCCGACGATGCAGTCCGCGCCGATCACCGCGCGGTTGAGGACGATCGCGCCCATGCCGATCAGCGTCCGGTCACCGATCGTGCAGCCGTGCAGCACCGCATGATGGCCGATCGTGCATTCGGTGCCGATCGTCAGCGGCGCGCCGGGGTCCGAATGGAGCATCGCGCCCTCCTGCACGTTGCTGCGCGCGCCGACCGCGATCGTGGTATTGTCGCCGCGGATCACCGCGCCGAACCAGACGCCGACCTCCTCGCCGAGCACCACGTCGCCGATCACGTCGGCACTCGGCGCGACCCAGGCGGAGGCGGCGCGGGTGGGGCGTTGTCCCTTGAAGGCATAGAGCGGCATCGCTTCGTTCCCCGGTTGTCCCGTCGCGACACATGGACCGCGACAGGGGATGGTGGCCGAATATGTAAACGGCGCGTTAAGAGATCGCTATGCAACGCCGACTGGTCCTGACGAACGAGGGTGCGCGACACCCCTTCCGCCGCACCCTTCCGCCGCCCCCGGCGCAGCAGGCGACGAAGCCGGGCGATCAGGACGTGCGCCTGTTCCTGCTCAGCTTCGGTGCCTTCTTCATCACCTTCTCGACGCTGTTCTTCTAGGCGGTCAATCGCAGGCGCGATGCAGCCGCTGCGCGATCAGCGCCGAGATCACGCACATCCCGACGACCACCAGCAACAGCTGGGAGGGCGTGACGCCCAGCGCGGTGATCCCCGCCACCGCGACCGAACCGAACGTCATCGCCCCGGCATTGACGACGTTGTTGGCGGCGACCGTCCGCGCGGTATGGTCCTTAGTCACGGTGGTGGTCAGGAACGCGTAGAGCGGCACCACGAACATCCCGCCGAAGATCGCGACGCCGAGCAGCGCGAGCAGCACCAGCACCGCATGGGGTTGCCGGATGAAGCTGGCCATGTCGAACAAATGGCCCTCCGGCGCGGGAGTCCACAGCCCGACGACCCACCAGAAGGCGAGCACCGCCAGCCCCATCGCGATCACCGAGGCGGGCGAGAAGCGCGCGGAAATTCGCCCGCGCAGCATCAGGTTGATGACCACCGACCCGATCGCGACCCCGATCGAGAACACCGCGAGCACGAGGCTGGCGACGCTGGCATCGGCGGTCAGGACGTTCTTGACCAGCGGCGGGAAGACGATGATGAGCACCGAGCCGATCGTCCAGAAGAAGCTGATCGCGCAGATCGCGAGGAACAGTCGCGGGATATGCATCGTCTCGGCGATCAATCGCCATGAGGCGCGGATCGGATTATAGTCGAGCACCAGCTTCGGTCCGAGCCGCGGCGCAGGCGGCACCGCACGCGCCGTCAGCCAGCCGAGCAGCGCGACCCCGAGCGTCAGCGCGGTGACGAGCAACGGCGACTTGTAGACGAAGCCGGCGAGGATCGTGCCGAGCAGGATCGAAAGATACGTCCCGGCCTCGACCAGCCCGGTGCCGCCGAGCACATCGTCCTCATCGAGATGCTGCGGCAGGATCGCATATTTGATCGGGCCGAAGAACGTCGAATGCACGCCGAGCCCGGTGACCGCAGCGAGCATCAGCACGAGCGGAAGCGTCACCGCGCCGGTGCGCGCGAGCATCAGCCCGGCACCGCCGACGCCCATGATGGCGATCTCGACCGTCTTTACCAGCCGGATGATCCGCGCCTTGTCGCTCGAATCGGCGAGCTGGCCCGACAGCGCGGACAGCACGAAGAACGGCAGGATGAACAGCGCCGCGGTCAACGCGTTGAAGAAACTCTCCTGCGTCTCGTCGGCGAAGATCTCATAGGTGGCGAACAGCACCATCGAGGTCTTGAAGAGATTGTCGTTGAAGGCGCCGAGAAACTGCGTGGTGAACAGCGGCAGGAAACGCCGCCGCTTGAGAAGCCCGAGGGCATTGATCATGACGCGGGACCCGGCCCCCGGATTGTTGGCAATTCGCCGAGCCATAGCCGCTGCCCCGCCGCGATCCAACGGCGATTTTCGGTCGACGGGCGCTTGCGCTGTCCGCGCCGCGGGTCCACGTCGCACCCATGCTGTCCCTGCCCAACATCCTGACGCTGTCGCGGATCGTCGCGGTGCCGCTGCTGGTGGCGTTCCTCTGGTGGCCGAGCTGGCGGTTCGGGTTCGGGGTCGCGTTCGGCCTCTATTGCCTGATGGGCGTCACCGATTATTTCGACGGTTATCTCGCGCGCGCGCAGGGTACGGTGTCGAAGCTGGGCGTGTTCCTCGATCCGATCGCCGACAAGATCATGGTCGCCGCGGTGATCCTGATGCTGGTCGGCACGCGTCACGACGACGTTGCGGCGATCACCGGCGTGCATATCATCGCGGCATTGGTGATCCTGCTGCGCGAGATCGCGGTCAGCGGCTTGCGCGAGTTCCTCGCCGGATTGCAGGTGTCGCTCCCGGTATCGCGACTGGCGAAGTGGAAGACGACGTTGCAGCTCGTCTCGCTGGGCGGTCTGATCCTGTCGGGTGCGCTGCCCGGCGAGGCGTGGATCAAGGTCGTGAGCCTCGCCAGCCTGTGGGGGGCGGCCGCGCTGACGATCGTCACCGGCTGGGATTATTTGCGGGTTGGCCTGAAGCACATGGATTGAGCCTCTCCTTTCGCTTCGAGCCGCCGTCGAGCGTCGTCGAGGCGGCATGTCGAGAAGGTGCAGGGCGGGACAACCTCTCGACGGACGGGTTAGTGGGACGACGATGAAACTACTCTATTTCGCTTGGGTGCGCGAACGGATCGGCCTTGCCGAGGAAGACGTGACCCCGCCGGCCGACGTCGCCACCGTCGCCGATCTGGTCGCGTGGCTTGCGCCGCGCAGCGCCGGCCATGCCGCCGCCTTCGCCGATCCGGCGCGGCTGCGTGCGGCGGTCGATCAGGCGTTCGTGCCCTTGGACACGCCGGTGGCAGGCGCGCGTGAGGTGGCGATCTTCCCGCCGGTGACGGGCGGATGATCCGTGTGCTCGTCTCACGCGAACCGATCGACATCGCGGGCGAGTTCGCGCGCGTGGAGCAGGGCGGGGCGGTAGCGACCTTTACCGGTCTGGTGCGCGCCGACGATGGCGTCGCGACGCTGGAGCTGGAACATTATCCCGGCGCCACCGAGGCAGCGCTGACGCGGCTCGCCGAAGAGGCGCGCGCGCGCTGGTCGCTGACCGCGGCGACGATCGTCCACCGGGTCGGCCCGATGACGCCCGGCGAGCGGATCGTGTTCGTCGGTACCTGTTCGGCGCATCGTGCCGCCGCGCTCGACGCCTGCGCGTTCCTGATCGATCGGCTCAAGACCGATGCGCCGTTCTGGAAGCGTGAGACGGTCGACGGCGCATCGCGCTGGGTGGAGGCGCGCGCCGCCGACGATCATGCGGCGGCGCGCTGGACGTGATTACCGCGGCAGCTGCCACCGGATGCGATCGGTGAAGGTCGCGGCGACCGGCGTCCCGGCATCGTCGCGCGCGGGGGTGAAGCGCGCGCGGCGCTGATAGAGCCGGCACGTCGCCTGATCGAGCGACGCATGGCCGCTCGACGCGGTGACGCTGCACGAGTCGATCCGCCCGTCCGCGTTGATCCGCAACGAAATGCCAACCACGCCTTCCTCCTCGGCGCGGATCGCCGACGGCGGGTAATCGTCCGTCGTGATCCAGTCGTTGCGATTGCCCCGGGCGAGCACGCCGCTTGCCTTGCTGACCGTCGCGGGCTGCGTCGCGGGCTGGTCGACGGTCACGCCGTCGTTCCCGGACGCAAGCGGCGGAAGCGGTGGCGTGTCGACGAGCACGAAGGTGTTGGTGCTCTGCTGCGACGGGGCGATCGGCGTGACGGTGACGCGTGGCGTGGCGACGCTGCTCTGTTGCGGTGTCACCTTTTCCAGCTTGGGCGGGGTGATGTCGGGCGGCGGAGGCGTTTCGATCGGGATGTTGGTGGTGATGAACGGCTTCGACACCGAGTGCACGAAGTCGGCGGCCATGCCGCTGATGAAGACATAGCCGATCAGCCCGTGGATCGCGGCGACGCCCGCGATCGTGGTGAGACGCCGTGAATTGTCGATCCGATTTGCGTAAGCCATGCGACCAACCTCCCGACCGGAGGCGCCACGACGGACAAAGTGCCCGGCGAACGACGAGCTCCAGAAAACGAAGCTGCGCCGATTGCGACTGCGCGTCAATCGCGACGATGACCCATTCAGGCGGCGGCCTTCAGCACCTCGCCGAGCAGATGGAAGTCGCGTTCACGCGGCGAGGCGCGACGCCAGACCAGCGCCAGCGTGCGGACCGGCGCGGCGGCGTCGAGCGGGCGCGCGACGACCTTGGTATGATCGAGGATGCCCGCATCGAGCGCGATCTTGGGAAGCATCGTCACGCCCAGGCCATTGTCGACCATCTGCACCATCGTGTGCAGCGACGTGCCGAGCATCGTCGCCTCCGCACGCAGCTCGGCACGGTTGCACGCCGCCAGCGCATGTTCCTTGAGGCAATGCCCGTCCTCGAGCAGCAGCAGTCGCGTCTCATCGATCTCTTCCGGGCGGACCGCGGCGAGGCCGGCGGGCATCTCGCCCTCGGGAAAGGCGAGGAACAAGTGATCGTCGAACAGCTTGAGCACCGTCACTTCGCCACACGAATAGGGCAGGGCGAGCAGCACGCAATCGGTGCGGCCGTTGTGCAGCGCCTCGCATGCCGGGCCGCTCGGCTCCTCCCGCAGATACAGTTTCAGGTCGGGATAGTCGCGCCGCAGCCGCGGCAGGATGCGCGGGAGCAGGAAGGGCGCGATCGTCGGAATGACGCTCAGCCGCATCTCGCCCGACAGGGGACGCCCGGCGGCGCGCGCGAGATCGCCGAGTTCCTCCGCCTCGCGCAGCACGACCCGCGCCTTGGCGGCGATCTGCTCGCCGAGCGGCGTGAAGCGCACGACGCGGCGCGTCCGCTCGACCAGCGTGACGCCGATCAGCGTCTCCAATTCACGCAACCCCGCTGAAAGCGTCGACTGCGTCACGAAACACGCCTCCGCCGCCCGGCCGAAATGGCCGTGATCCTTGAGCGCGACCAGATACTGCAATTGTTTCAACGTCGGCAGATAGGTCGCCGCCATTCATCGTCTCCACCGATCACTGCGCGTGGAATAGACGATTTGTTCGATTACGCGAAGCCCCCTATATCGCTTTCGCAACGAGAGGCGGCGCGATGACGCAACCCCGGCAGAGAGGATGGCTGGAACTCCGCATTCTATTCAAAGGAGCCAGACATGCTGACCATCGGCGACATCTTCCCCGCCATCACCGTCCCCGTCCAGCAGGGCACCAGCGCGCTCCCCAACGGTGAGACGCTCGACCTGACCACCGCCTATCCGGGCAAGTGGAAGGTGCTGTTCTACTGGCCGAAGGACTTCACCTTCGTCTGCCCGACCGAGATCGTCGGCTACAGCCAGATCAAGGGTGACTTCGAGGATCGCGACGCGGTGCTGATCGGCGCCTCGACCGACACCGCGCACGTCCATCTCGCGTGGCGCAAGTCGGACCCGGATCTCGCCGCAGCCGACTTCCCGTGGCTGGCGGACAATGGCCGCACGCTGGCCGACGCGCTGGGCATCGTCGACAAGAACGAGCATGTCGCGTTCCGCGCGACGTTCATCGTCGATCCGGACAACGTCATCCAGGCGGTGCAGGTCAACGGGCTGAACGTCGGCCGCAACCCGGCCGAGACGCTGCGCGTGCTCGACGCGCTGCAGACCGACGAGCTGTGCCCGTGCAACTGGAACAAGGGCGACGACGTCCTGCAGGTCGCGGCCTGAGTTACCCGGGGGTGGGGCCGATCGGTCCCGCCCTCTTTCTCTAAAGAAATCGCCCGCCCGTCATTGCGAGCGCAGCGAAGCAATCCAGAGCGTCACGCGCTGGGCTCTGGATTGCTTCGCTGCGCTCGCAATGACGGGTCGTGGTCGGAGACATGACATGGCTCTCAAGGAATTCGCGGGCACGTTGCCCGATTTCGCCAAGGACATCCGCCTCAACGTCGGCTCGCTGCTGAACGAGACGGTGCTCAACGACCAGCGCAAATATGGCACGTTGCTCGCCTGCGCGCATGGCTCGGGCTACAAGCCGTTGGTTGAGGCGACCGAAGCCGAGATCGCCGACAAGCTGTCGCCCGAGGCGGCGACCGCGGCGCGTGCGGCTGCGGCGGTGATGGCGATGAACAACGTCTATTACCGCTTCACGCACCTCGCCAGCAACGAGGAATATGCCCGGATGCCGGCCAAGCTGCGCATGAACGTGATCGGCGCGCCGGGGATCGACAAGGTCGATTTCGAGCTGTTCAGCCTCGCGGTCAGCGCGATGAACGGCTGCGGCATGTGCATCGACAGCCATGAGCAGGTGCTCAAGAAGGCTGGCGTCACCGCCGAGATGATCCAGACCGCCGCGCGCATCGCCTCGGTGATGAAGGCGGTCGCGACGGTCCACGCGGTCAGCGCGTAACGTCACTCCCGTCATCCCCGCGAAGGCGGGGATCCAGAAGCGCGAACGTCGCGGCTCTTGCGAGCACCTGCGTGTCTGGATTCCCGCCTTCGCGGGAATGACGGCGGTGACGCATGTCGCCGCCCGGCTACATCAGCACCGCGCGGACGAAGCCGTAGGTGCTGGTGATCGTCAGCACCGTGCCGACCATCACCAGCATGATCTTCATCGGAATGCGCTTGGCGAAGAACGCGCCGAGCGGTGCGGCGAACACGCCGCCGATCAGCAGGCCGACCGTCGCGGTCGCGAAATCCTTGACGCCCAGATGATAGATGAAGGTCGCCGAGACGACCGCGGTCAGGAAGAACTCGACCGCGCTGACCGTGCCGACCACCTTGCGCGGCTCGACGCCCTGCACCAGCAGGTTGGAGGTGACGATCGGCCCCCAGCCGCCGCCGCCCGCCGCGTCCATGAACCCGCCGAGCAGCCCAAGCGGTTCGACCACCTTGGGCTTGCTGACCTTCGGCGGGAACATCAGCCCGCGGACGAGCAGATAGATGCCGATGATGACCAGATAGGCGAGCACGAACGGCTTCACGACCGCGCCGTCGATATTGGTCAGGACATAGGCACCCGCCACGCCGCCGATCACGCCGGGGATCAGCAGCCGCAGGAACAGCCCCTTGTCGATGTTGCCGGTGATCGCATGGCTGATCCCGGAGATCGCGGTGGTGAAGGTTTCGACGATATGGACGTTGGCCGACGCCCGCGCCGGCGGGAGGCCCATCACGGCGACGAGCAAGGTGTTGCAGATGACTCCAAAGGCCATGCCGAGCGCGCCATCGACGAGCTGCGCACCGAAACCGACCGCGATGAACGGCCAAAGTGCGGAAAAATCGAGTTGCGTCAGCGCCTGCATCCGGTCTCCCCAGCACGATCGGAAAGGATCGCGCAGCCTTCATCGGTCATATCCCATAATGGCGATAGGAAAATCCGGTTTCTCGCTCGATAGCGCTGCTTATGGAAACCGGCGCGGCGACGCTCTATCTTGCGGCGAAGACCAAAGGGGACGCGGATGTCGCGACTGACCAAGTATCTGGATTCCATCCGCGCGCGCGATCCGGCGCCGCATTCGCGGCTCGAGGTGCTGACCTATCCGGGCGTGTGGGCACTGGCGTGGCATCGTGTCGCCAACCGGCTGTATCGCGCAGGTTTCTACTTGCCGGCGCGGATCGTGAACCATGTCTCGCGCGCGCTGACGGCGATCGACATCCACCCCGGCGCGACGATCGGGCGCAATTTCTTCATCGATCACGGATTCGTGGTGATCGGCGAAACCGCGGAGATCGGGGACGACGTCACCATCTATCAATGCGTGACGCTGGGCGGGACCAGTCCCGACAACGGCGTGGCGGGCAAGCGGCATCCGACGATCGCCGATGGTGCGATCATCGGTTCGGGCGCGCAGGTGCTGGGGCCGATCACGGTCGGGCCGCGCGCACGCGTCGGCGCGAACGCGGTCGTGACGCGCGACGTGCCGGCGGGCGCGGTGATGGTCGGGATCCCGGCGCGCCCGACCGTCGTCGAGGGGGGAGCGGCCCCGGAACCGCGCTTCGTCCCCTATGGCACGCCGTGTCGCGAGATGTTCGATCCGGCGACGCAGCGCGTCGAGTCGCTGCGCTGCGAGCTGGAGGCGATGAAGAAGCGGCTGGACGCGCTGATTGCCGAGCAAGAGCCCGCCGACGGAGCGGAGCGCGATCGCGCCTGATGGGGATCGTCACGCCCTTTCCGGCCGGGGCCGGCCAGCCGCGGCAGGTCGCCTTCGATCGGGCCGAGCTGATGCGGATCCTCGACCTGTATGGCCGCATGGTCGCCGCCGGCCACTGGCGCGACTATGCGCTCGACCTGGGGCGCGACGCGGCGGTGTTTTCGGCCTTTCGCCGCGCCACCGAACGTCCCGAGTTCCGCGTCGAGAAACGCCCGGCCTTGCGCAACCGGCAAGGCATGTGGGCGCTGGTCGGCGAGGCGGGGCAGGTGGTGCGGCGCGGGCATGAGCTTGGCCCGGTGCTCGCGCCGGTCGAGCGGCGGTTGATGAAGCTGGTCGAGGAATAATCGCCGCCACGCCGACTGGTGCGGAACGGCGGAGGGCGACCGCGCGTCGGCCTGCACCGTCATCCACTCACCGGTGCCGCGCGAGCACCTCATAGGCCATCACCGCGGTCGCGACCGCCGCATTGAGGCTATCCGCCTTGCCGAGCATCGGCATCTTCACCAGCAGGTCGCACTCGGCCTCATATTCGTCCGGAAGCCCTTGCGCCTCGTTGCCGGTCAGCAGGAAGGTCGGCGTAGCATAAGGCGCGTCGCGGTAATTGTTTTCGGTCTGCAAACTCAGCCCGACCAGCTGCCCCGGCCCCTCGCGCAGCCACGACAGGAATTCGGGCCAGATCACGCGCACGATCGGCACCGTGAACAGCGCCCCCATGCTCGCGCGCACCGCCTCGGTGGAGAACGGATCGACGCATTCGTCGACGAGGATCAGCGCCCCTGCGCCGACCGCATCGCCGGTGCGCAGGATCGTGCCAAGATTGCCGGGATCGCGCAGCCGCTCGGCGACCAGCCAGATCGGTGCGGCGCTGCGGTCGAGCGCATCGAGCGTCGTCTCGAACGTGTCGAAGACGCCGACCACCGCTTGCGGATTGTCCTTGCCCGATAGTTTCGAAAGGATGTCCGGCGTCGTCTCGACCGCCTCGCCGTAATCCGCCTCGACCGCATCGATCAACGCACGCACCAGCGGATGCCCGGCGCTGGCCGCCGCGAAGAACAGGATGCGCGGAATGCGCCCGGTTTCCAGCGCTTCGGTCAGGATGCGCAGCCCCTCGGCGAGGAACAGCCCGTCCTCGCGGCGATGGCGCTTGTCGCGCAGCGCCTGCACGCGCTTGACCAACGGATTGGAGAAGGAGGTAATGACTTTCGGCATAAGCGACGATGGCGGAGGATCAGTCCTCGCCGAACTTGCCCTCGACCAGCGCGCACATCGTCTCGACCACGCCCTCGGCCTGCTCGCCCTCGGCAGAGATGGTGATATGGTCGCCCTTGGCGGCGCCGAGCATCATCAGCCCCATGATCGACGTCCCGATCACTTCCGACTCGCCCTTTGCGACCTTCACCGGCGCGGGCTGTCCGCTGGCGAGCGTCACGAACTTGGCGCTGGCGCGCGCGTGCAGTCCGCGGCGGTTGGTGACCTCGACGGTGCGCGACACCGTCATGCCGCGGCCTCGCCCAGCACCTCGGACGCGACCGAGATGTATTTACGCCCCGCCTCGCGCGCGGCCGCGACCGCCGCGACGACGGTCATCGCCTTGCGCGCCGATTCAAGCCGGATCAGCATCGGCAGGTTGATCCCCGCGATCACCTCGACGCGACCGCGTTCCATCAGCGAGATCGCGAGATTGGAGGGGGTGCCGCCGAACAGGTCGGTCAGCACGATCACGCCGCGGCCCTCATCGACCTCGGCAATGGTCGCAGCGATATCGGCGCGGCGCGCCTCCATATCGTCCTCCGGCCCGATCGCGACGGTGCGCACCTGCCGCTGCGGGCCGACGACATGCTCCATCGCGACGACGAATTCGTCGGCAAGACGCCCGTGGGTGACGAGCACCAAACCGATCACTGGCCCCGACATTTGCTTCGACAATCCGTTCATTGACCGTGTGGGCGTCCCTCGAGCGCATCCTGCGGGGCCGCCGCAAGGTCCCGATGCACGATGGTGGGGCATAATCCCGCATCACGCAACCGTCCAGCGATCCGCTCCGCGACGTGAACCGAGCGGTGCTTGCCACCGGTGCAGCCGATCGCGACGGTGACATAGGGCTTTCCTTCGGCGCGATACCGCGGCAGCAACAGCAGCAACAGGTCCTCGATCCGTCCGACCGCTTCTTCATAGGCCGGATCGGCGGCGATATAGGCCGCCACCGCCGGGTCTTGTCCCGTATGGGGACGAAGTGCCGGATCCCAATGGGGATTCCGCAGGAAGCGCATGTCGAACACCATATCGACACCCGCCGGGATGCCGCGCGCGAAGCCGAACGACTCGATCGTCAGCGTCGTGCCGACCCCGGCGTCGCGCGTGAACATCTCGCGTACCTGCTGCGCCAGCGTGTTGGCCTTGAACGTCGTCGTGTCGATCAGCCGGTTGGCACGCTCGCGCAGCGGGGCCAACAGCCGCCGCTCGCGCTGGATGCCCTCGACGGCGGGGCGATCGTCGGCGAGCGGGTGGCGGCGGCGCGTCTCGGCGAAGCGCCGCGTCAACTCCTCGCCCGAACAATCGAGGAACAGCATCCCGACATTGTCGCCGCGCTGGCGCAATTCCTCGAAGCGGCGCAGCGCAGTGTCGGCGTCGAAGTTGCGCGTCCGCGTGCCGAAACCGATCGCGAGCGGGCGCGGCGTCTCGTCCGGATCGGTCGGGGGGGCCACGACGCGCGGCAACAGTGACAAGGGGACGTTGTCGATCGTCTCCCAGCCGAGGTCCTCCAGCGTCTTCAACACCGTCGACACGCCCGCCCCGGCCATGCCGGTCACCAGCAGCACCTCGTTCATCGCTCGCCCCCTTCGCCCGGCGGTTGTTCTGCCAACGCCCATTCGACCTTGATCGGCGCGGACGGCCAGCGCGGATCGATCACGACCTCGGGGATGGTGACGCCGTCGATCACGATCGTGCGCGGCTCTGGCATCCGCTCGTCTTCGCCGGCGAGCACGACCGCGAGCGACACCGAGATCGCGGGGCGGGCGGGGCGCGCGACGATCCCGATCCCGCGCACCTCCATCCGGCCCGCGATCGTCGCCGGGGACCGGGCGATCAACATGCCATCTTCTTGTGAGAGCAGTGTATAATCATCGGAAACCAGAACGGCGCCACGGTCGATCAGTCGCATCGCCAGATCGCTTTTGCCGGCGCCCGACGGGCCGGTCAGCAGCACGCCGCGCGTGCCGATCGCGACGCAGGTCGCGTGGATCGTCGCGGTCACGCGCGCGCCGCCAGCGGCAGCCGCACCACGAAGCGCGCGCCGCTCAGCCGGTCCTCGCGCGATTCGACCCCGATCTCGCCCTGGTGCGCCTCGACGATCGTCCGCGCGATCGCCAGACCCAGCCCGGAATGCTGACCGAACGTCTCCTGCGCCGGGCGCACCGAATGAAAACGGCGGAAGATCGTCTCGCGCGCTTCCTCGGGAACACCGGGGCCTTCGTCCTCGACCCGGACCTCCAGCATCGAGCGATCGCGACGCGCCGCGATCGTCACCGTGCCACCCTCGGGCGAGAAGGAGATCGCATTGTCGATCAGATTGGCGAACACGCGCTCCAGCCGCGCGCCTTCGCCGGCCACGACCAGATCGTCGTCGAGCGGATCGAAACGCACGCGCACGTCGTGTGCGGGGCCACGTGCCTCGCGGTCGGCGACCATCGCCGCCAGCATCGCTGCGACATCGACCGGCTCGAACGTCGCGCGGCTCAATTGCGCGTCGAGCCGGGATGCCTCGGAGATATCGCTGATGAGCCGGTCGAGCCGATGGACGTCGTCGTTGACGATCGCAAGCAATCTGGCGCGCAGTTCCGGCTGCTCGACACGGCTGAGCGCATCGGTCGCGGAGCGGAGCGAGGCAAGCGGGTTCTTCAGTTCGTGCGTCACGTCGGCCGCGAACGCCTCGGTGGCATCGATCCGCGCGCGCAGCGCCAGCGTCATGTCGGACAGCGCGCGCGCCAGCATCCCGATCTCGTCGCGGCGCTCGGGCAGTCGCGGCACCGTCACCTCACGTGCGCGCCCCAGCCGCACGCGCACCGCCGCGCGCGCCAGCAGCCGCAACGGCACCACGATCGTCCGGGCCAGGAACAGCGACAGCCCGATCGAGATGACGCTCGCCACCAGCACCACTACGCTCAGCCGGTAGCGCTCGGCGCGCACCCGCTCGGTCACGTCGCGCGCGTTGACCGCGGTCAGCAGCGCCAACCCGTCGCCCAGCGGTGCCGCGGCGGTGATGACCGGGGTGCGATCGGGGGCGCGCCACAAGGTCTGCGCGCTGGCCGCGCCCGCAAACACCGTCCGCACGTCGGGCCAGCGCCGCCCGTCACGCTGCTCGCGATAGCCGGGCGCGAGCGGCGCGCGGACGATCCGGTCGATCGCGGCGTCGAGCCAGCGCGCGCTGCGCCGCGCGATCGGATCATCGTCGGGATCGTCGAGCCGAAAATTGGCGACCCCCAGCGCGCGGCTGTCCGCCAGCAGCGCGCCGCCGCGATCGTACAGCCGCACCCGCGTGCCCGTCTCGCGCGCCAGCCGCGCGATCGTCGCGTCGCGCGCGTCCCGTGCGATCGGCGCCAGCGCCTCGGTCATCAACCGCACCTCGCGCCCCGCCTGTGTCGAGCGCTGGTCGAGGATTCGGCTGCGGAACGACTCGAGATAGAAGAACCCGCCGGCCAGCAACAGCAGCGCGAGGACGTTGACCGCGAGGATACGCGGCGTGAGCGAGACCTTGCCCGACCACGCGCGTGCCTGCTCGGCAGCGTCACTCCTCCGAAAAGCGGTAGCCGGCGCCATACAGCGTCTCGATCGAATCGAAGGCGGGGTCGGCTTCGCGGAACTTGCGGCGCACACGCTTGATATGGCTGTCGATCGTGCGATCGTCGACGTAGATGTCGTCCTGATAGGCCGCATCCATCAACTGGTTGCGCGTCTTCACGATACCGGGCCGCTGCGCGAGCGTCTCGAGGATCAGGAATTCGGTCACGGTCAACGTCACCGGCTTGCCGTCCCACGTGACGCGGTGCCGCGCCGGGTCCATCACCAGCCGTCCGCGCTCGATCGGTCCCTGCGTCTCGCTCTCGCCCTCCGCGCCCGCCTGCGCCGGCTCGGTGCGGCGCAGGATCGCGCGGATCCGCGCGATCAGCAGCCGCTGGCTGAACGGCTTGGCGATATAATCGTCGGCGCCCATCGCGAGACCCAGCGCCTCGTCCAGCTCGTCGTCCTTGCTGGTCAGGAAGATCACCGGCAGCCGGCTCTTCTCGCGCAGCCGCCGCAGCAGTTCCAGCCCGTCCATCTTCGGCATCTTGATGTCGAAGATCGCGAGATCGGGCGGGTTGTCGGTCAGCGCCTTCAGCGCCGCTTCGCCGTCCGAATACAGCCGGGTCAGGAATCCCTCGGCCTGCAGCGCGATCGACACCGAGGTCAGGATGTTGCGATCGTCGTCGACCAGCGCGATCGTGGCGGTCATGGATTGGTCCCGGTCATCACGCGCGCAGGGGTAAGCCAAAGCGCGACGCCGCTCAATCACAACATCGTCCCACTCGTTTGTTTAACGTGTTTGACGCGAGCCTTGTAGCATCGTATCCCGCTGCCATCGAACGCGCTTTCCGCAAGCGCCCATTGGAGGACGACCCGTTGAGCCATCGCATTCCCGACGCCGGGCTTGAGACGCAGGGCATCGAAACCCGCGCCACGCTGCACTGGAACCTCGTCACCGCGCGGCTGACCGAAGCCGCGGTCGCGCGTGGCGAGGGCAAGCTGTCCGCCGACGGCCCGCTGGTCGTCGAAACCGGCGCGCACACCGGCCGATCGGCGCAGGACAAGTTCATCGTCCGCGATGCCGAAACCGAATCGACCGTCTGGTGGGGCAAGTCGAACAAGGCGATGGAGCCGTCGCAGTTCGCCGCGCTCAAGCAAGATTTCCTCACCGCGCTCGGCACCAAGAGCGACCTGTTCGTCCAGGACCTGTACGGCGGCTCGCAGCCGTCGCACCGCGTCCGCGTCCGCGTCATCAACGAGCTGGCGTGGCACAATCTGTTCATCCGCACGATGCTGGTCCGTCCCGAGGAGAAGGACCTGAAGGGCTTCGTCCCCGATTACACGATCATCGACCTGCCCGGTTTCCGCGCCGATCCCGCGCGTCACGGCTGCCGCAGCGAGACGGTGATCGCGGTCAACATGACCGAGAAGCTGATCCTGATCGGCGGCACGCGCTATGCCGGCGAAATGAAGAAGTCGGTGTTCGGCATCCTCAACTATCTGCTCCCGCCGACCGGCGTGATGCCGATGCACTGCTCGGCGAACATGGGCGCCGACGGGCGCACCGCGGTGTTCTTCGGCCTGTCGGGCACCGGCAAGACCACGCTGTCGGCCGATCCCAAGCGCACGCTGATCGGCGACGACGAACATGGCTGGTCCGACGATGCGGTCTTCAATTTCGAGGGCGGCTGCTACGCCAAGATGATCCGCCTGTCGGAGGATGCCGAGCCCGAGATCTTCGCCACCACCAAGCGGTTCGGCACCGTGCTCGAGAACGTCGTGATGGACGAGGTGACGCGCCAGCTCGACCTCGACGACAACAGCCTCGCCGAGAACAGCCGCGGGGCCTATCCGATCGACTTCATCCCGAACGCCTCGGAAGAAAACATGGGCGGCACGCCGCGCAGCATCGTGATGCTGACCGCCGACGCCTACGGCATCCTGCCGCCGATCGCGAAGCTGACCCCGGATCAAGCGATGTACCACTTCCTGTCGGGCTATACCGCGCGCGTCGCGGGCACCGAGATCGGCGTGACCGAGCCCGATGCGACCTTCTCGACCTGTTTCGGCGCGCCGTTCATGCCGCGCCATCCGTCGGTCTATGGCAATCTGCTCAAGGAGCGGATCGCGAAGGGCGGGGTGGATTGCTGGCTGGTCAACACCGGCTGGACCGGCGGCAAATACGGCACCGGGCACCGGATGCCGATCAAGGCGACCCGCGCGCTGCTCGACGCCGCGCTCGACGGCAGCCTGAACGACGCCGAGTTCCGTACCGATCCCAATTTCGGGTTCAAGGTGCCGGTGTCCGTGCCCGGTGTCGACACCGCGATCCTCGATCCGCGCGCGACCTGGGCGGACAAGGCCGAATATGACGCGACCGCGGCGAAGCTGGTCGACCTGTTCAACGACAATTTCGCGCAATTCGCCGAGCACGTCGATCAGGGCGTCCGCGAGGCCGCACCCAGGGCGGTGAAGGCCGCCGCCTGACGTACCAGGTGGGGCCGCCTGCGGGCGGCCCCCTCGTTCAGGCGATGGCCGACCGCGCGCCGCGGCGGCGCAGTGCCGCGCCCGCAACGCCGAACCCGACGATCATCATCGCCCAGCTTGCCGGCTCCGGCACGGCGGCGCCGCGCGACGCAACGAGCGAGTCGATGCTGAACAGCACGCCGGTTTCGCCGACATCGTTACGAATGAAGCGAACGCGCGCATAATTCGCCGGGCTCTTCGCGAGTGACAGTTCGGTCGGCAGGGCCGGGCCGATCGGCTGGGTGGCGGTCGCCTCGAAGCTGAAGTCGATCGGAGAAAACCCCGCAAAGGGACCGGTCCACGGCGAGGCGGCATTCCCGAACAACGCGAAGCGCTGCCGACCCGACATCGAATCATAACCGACCGAAAGGCCCGCCACCGGCAGCGCGGCCGCGGCATTGCCCATCGTGAAGATGCCGCCGACGGGAACGCCATTGTACCACGCATAGGTCGCGGACGAGAACACCGGCGCGGCGGCTGTGTCGTAGGAGAAGGTTAGCCGGTAGCTCGATCCGAGCGCGTAGTTCGCCACGAAGGCGTTCAGTGCGGTCGGGTTGCTCTCATAGCCCGGATTGCCGTTCGGCATCTGGTGACCGGTGACCGTCCCGGAAATGGTCACATCGACAATCTCGGCCTGCACCGCCGCAGGCGCGACGACGGCGACGACGCTCGCCGCCCAAAACAATGAATTCATGATGATTCCCCCGTTAACACCTTGTGTCTAAATGGTGGCTCATCGGTCGGCAATCGCGTCTCGCTGCTGCCCCCTAGCGATTTTGCCGCATCGCGGTTACATGGCGCGCCACTTCCTCACCCCCACAGGATTCGGCGTTCCATGAACATCCGCCTCGGCCTTACCTTCGACGACGTGCTGCTCGTGCCCGCGGAGTCGAGCGTGCTTCCCGGTGAGGCCGATACGCGGACGCAGGTGACGCGCGGTATCTCGCTCAACATCCCCGTGCTGTCCTCGGCGATGGACACCGTGACCGAGGCCGACATGGCGATCGTCATGGCGCAGCTCGGCGGGATGGGGGTGCTCCACCGCAATCTGACCGTCGACGAGCAGGTCGCGGCGGTGCGGCAGGTCAAGCGCTTCGAAAGCGGGATGGTCGTCAACCCGATCACGATCGCGCCGCAGGCGACGCTCGCGCAGGCGCAGGCGCTGATGGCCGCGCACCGCATCAGCGGCATCCCGGTGGTGGAGAGCGATGGCAAGCTGGTCGGCATCCTCACCAACCGCGACGTGCGCTTCGCCGAAAACCCTAACCAGCCGGTCGCCGAGCTGATGACGCGCGAGCAGCTCGTCACCGTCTCGACCAGTGTCGGGAAGGAAGAGGCGCGCCGCCTGCTCCACCAACGCCGCATCGAGAAATTGCTGGTCGTCGACGACGCCTATCGCTGCGTCGGGCTCATCACCGTCAAGGACATCGAAAAGGCGGTCATGTACCCCGAGGCGACCAAGGACGCCGCCGGCCGCCTGCGCGTCGCTGCCGCGACCACGGTCGGCGACAAGGGCTTCGGCCGTACCGAGGCGTTGGTCGACGCCGAATGCGACCTGATCGTCATCGACACCGCGCACGGCCACAACAGCGAGGTCGCGCGCGCGGTCGAGCGCGTCAAGAAATTGTCGAACGCCGTGCAGGTCGTCGCGGGCAATGTCGCGACCGGCGAGGCGACGCGCGCGCTGATCGATGCGGGCGCGGACGGGATCAAGGTCGGGATCGGCCCGGGCTCGATCTGCACCACGCGCGTCGTCGCGGGCGTCGGCGTGCCGCAGCTGACCGCGGTGATGGACTGCGCCGAGGCTGCGGCGAAGGCCGGCGTGCCGGTGATCGCCGACGGCGGGCTGCGCACCTCGGGCGATCTCGCCAAGGCGCTGGCGGCGGGCGCGGGGACGTGCATGGTCGGTTCGCTGCTCGCCGGCACCGAGGAAGCGCCGGGCGAAACCTTCCTTTATCAAGGGCGTGCGTACAAATCCTATCGCGGCATGGGCAGTGTCGGCGCGATGGGGCGCGGCTCGGCCGATCGCTATTTCCAGGGTGAGGTACGCGATCAGCTCAAGCTGGTGCCCGAGGGCATCGAGGGGCAGGTGCCGTACAAGGGCCCGGCGCGCGATGTGATCCACCAGCTCGTCGGCGGCATCAAGGCGGCGATGGGCTATACCGGTTCGGCGACGATCAAGGACTTGCAGGCGCGCGCGCAGTTCGTCCAGATCACCGGCGCGGGGCTCAAGGAAAGCCACGTCCACGACGTGACGATTACCCGCGAGGCGCCGAACTATCCGACCCGCTAGGGCGCGGGGACGCCGCTGTCCTACGTGGCGCGGGTCTGGCAAAAGGGCGGGATGACGATCGCTCAAACCTGCCGGCTGAAGTCGAAGGTCCAAGTTTCATCCCGGCCCCGATCCGTCACCCCGGCGAAGGCCGGGGCCCAGTTACGGAACGATGGTCGCAGCCACGCAGCGCCTCCAAATCGGACCCCGGCCTTCGCCGGGGTGATGGTGAAGGTGGGCTAAGCACCTCGCCGCCACCCCGCCAGCGTCTCAACATTCGCAACATTCGCCCCCGCCCGCCGCCCACAACCGCCGCCCCGCACTCCATGCCGAAAGCCCCGCAATGACCCCCGCCGCCCGCACGCAAGCCGCGATCGACCTGCTCGATGCGATCGTCATCGCCGCGCGTGAGGGCGGGGCCGCTGCCGACACGCTGATCTCCCGCTATTTCGCACAACGCCGCTACGCCGGCTCCAAGGATCGCCGCGCGGTCCGCGAGCTGGTCTACGCCGCGATCCGCCGGCTCGGCGAACGCCCCGCCGACGGCCGCGCCGCGCTGCTCGCGCTTGCCGCGACCGACCCGGCGCTCGCCGCGACCTTCGACGGCTCCACCCATGGTCCCGCGCCGATCGGCGACGAAGCCCCGGCCGCCGAGGGGCTCCATCCGCGCTGGCTCAGCGAGCGCTTGGCCGCCGCCGGGCTCGACGATGCCGAGCAAGTCGCGCTGATCGACCGCGCGCCGCTCGACGTGCGCCTCCATCCCAATCATGCCGACCTCGACCTCCCCGATGCGCTGCCGATCCCCGGCCTGCCGCTCGCGCGCCGGCTGCCCGCCGGCAGCGACATCGCCGCGCACGCCGGCAAGCTCGAGGTGCAGGACGCCGGCAGCCAGACGGTGACCCTCGCGGCGGTGGTCGCACCGGGCATGACCGTGCTCGATCTGTGCGCCGGCGCGGGCGGCAAGAGCCTCGCGATGGCCGCGGACATGGGCAATGCGGGCCGGATCGTCGCCAGCGATGTCGACCGTGCGCGGCTGTCGCGGCTTACTCCACGTGCCGAAAAGGCCGGCGCGACGATCATCGAGACGCGGCTCCTCGACCCCCATCACGAAGCCGAGGCGTTGGCCGACGTGCAGGCCGACGTCGTGCTGATCGACGCACCGTGCTCGGGCACCGGCACGTGGCGGCGCAACCCGGAGGCGCGCTGGCGGCTCACCCCGGCGCGGCTCGATCGGCTGATCGAAACGCAGCGCCACGTCTTGTCGATCGGCGCGGGCGCGGTGAAGCCGGGCGGGGCGCTCGTCTACATCGTCTGCTCGCTGCTCGACGGGGAAGGGGCCGCGCAGGTCGATGCGTTCCTCGCCGCGCATCCCGGCTGGCACGCCGAGCCGTTGGCGCTCCCCGTCGGACGCCCGCATCACGCCGGCACCCGCCTGACCCCCGCACATGACGGCACCGACGGTTTTTTCGTCGCACGGCTGCGGGCGCCATGCTAACCGGGCCGGATCGTGTCGAAGCTGGAGCCGTTCATGCGTTTCACCGCCATCGCCATGGCCGCCTCGCTGGCGCTGGTGTCGATCTCCACCGCGCTTCACGGGCAGCGGCCTGACGACCAGATCGACGCGCGCAGCATGGCGTTGCTGCAACAGGGCAAGGCGGCGCGCGCGGCGGGCAACCTCGATGGCGCGACCGACTTGCTCGAAACCGCAGTGACGGTCGACCCGCGCAATCGCCAGGCATTCGTCGCGTTGGCCGGCGTGGCGGAAGCACGCGGGCTGCCGGGCAAGGCGATCCGCTTCTATCGCGAGGCGCTGCTGCTCGAACCCAATGACGTCAATGCCTTGGCCGGGCAGGGCGAGGCGATGGTCGCCAAGGGCGCGGTCGAGCGGGCGCGGCAGAACCTCGCCAAGGTGCGCTCGCTGTGCAAGGGCACGTGCCCGCAAGCGACGACGCTCGCCTCGGTGATCGCCAAGGGTCCGCCGATCACCACTGCGCAGGTTGGTGCGAACACCACGACCGCCGCCACGGGGACGACGCCGACCTCGGACGATTGAGGCGCTAACCCAACCGCTTGGCGACGGCGACGAACTCGGCGACACTCACCGTCTCCGCCCGCCGCGTCGCCTCGATTCCCTCGGCCTCCAGCGCGTCCAGCGCCCCGGCTACGCCACGCAACGACTGGCGCAACATCTTGCGCCGTTGCCCGAAGGCGGCGGCGGTCACCCGCTCCAGCGCCGCCAGTGCCACGCCGTCGGGCGCGTCGGTCGGGGTGATATGCACCACCGCCGACATCACCTTTGGCGGCGGGGTGAAAGCGGAGCGGTGGACCGGCATCGCGATCCGCGCGGTCGACCGCCACTGCGCCAGCACCGCCAGCCGCCCATAGGCGTCGCCACCGACCGGCGCGACGATCCGCTCCGCCACCTCGCGCTGGAACATCAGCGTCAGAGATTTCCACCACGGCAGCCACGTCGCGGACAGCCACCCGATCAGCAACGCGGTCCCGACGTTGTAGGGCAGGTTGGACACGATATGCGGCGCGCCCTCGAACAGCGTCCGCGCATCGATCTCGATGGCATCGCCCTCGATCACACGGAGCTTGCCCGGATAGGCCGCCTCCAGTTCGGCCAGCGCCGGAATACACCGCCGGTCGCGCTCGATCGCCGTGACCCGTGCCCCCTGCGCCAGCAACGCGCGCGTCAGTCCGCCGGGGCCCGGCCCGACCTCCAGCACCTCGGCGTCGCTCAGGTCGCCGGGGATGCGCGCGATCCGCGCCAGCAATTGCGCGTCGAACAGAAAGTTCTGGCCCAGCGCCTTGGACGCGGACAGACCATGCCGCGCGATCACGTCGCGCAGCGGCGGCAGCTCCGATGTGCTCATGCGCCGGCGCGGTGCGCCGCTGCCTCGGCGGCCATCAGGATCGCCGCAATCGTCGCGCCCGGGTGCGCCGTCCCGGTGCCGGCGATCCCGAAGGCGGTGCCGTGATCGGGCGAGGTCCGCACGATCGGCAACCCCAGCGTGATGTTGACCCCGTCGTCGAAGAACAAGGTCTTGAGCGGCACCAACGCCTGATCGTGATAAGGGCAGAGCGCGACGTCGAACCGCGCCCGCGCCCGCGCATGGAACATCGTGTCGGCCGCCATCGGCCCGCTGACATCGAAGCCTTCGTCGCGCAGCTGCTCGATCGCGGGCTGCATGACCTCGATCTCCTCACGCCCGAGTGCGCCATTCTCGCCGGCATGGGGGTTGAGCCCGGCGAAGGCGAGCCGCGGCCGCTCGATCCCGAAGTTGCGCGTCATCGCGCGAGCGGTCACCCGTGCCTTGGCGAGGATCAACTCGATGGTGAGCAGCGCCGGCACCTCGGCAAGCGGGACATGCGTCGTCAGCGGCACGACGCGCAATCCCGGCCCGGCCAGCATCATGACCGCATTGTCGCGCGCGATCCCGCAGCGCTCGGCAACGAATTCGGTCTGTCCCGGATAGGTGAAACCGGTCTGATAAAGTTGCGCCTTCGATACCGGCCCGGTCACCAGCGCCCGTCCGGCCCCTGAACGCACCAGCCCGGTGGCCAGTTCGAGCGCGCGCACCGCGCACCGGGCACCATCCAGATCGGGCTTGCCGGGAACGATGTCGCCGGCATCCTGCACGGTCAGCACCGGCAGCGCCTCGCCGAATACCTCCGGCACCGCGTTCAGGTCGGTGACCGACGCGACCGGGCCGTTCCAGACACGGGCGATCGCGCGCCGGTCGCCTACCGCCACGAACGGCGGCAAGGCGCGCTCGTCCCGCGCATCCCATGCCCTGGCGATCGTCTCCGGCCCGATCCCCGCGGGATCGCCCATGGAAATGACGATCGGGCCGGTCATGCTCTGTTCCTCAACGATATTCGATCACCGCATCGCGCCGAAGGTCGCGAAGCGCCTGCTGCGCGCGGAGGTTCACGCGCTGTTGCTCGAGCTGGTTCTGGATCTGCTGCGCACCCGGCAACTGGCCGCCGGACGCCTCGTCACGGCCGCACATCACCAGCGTGCGAACGCCCTCGCTTGGCGAACCGAAGGGCGGGGTCGCCTGTCCGACCTGCAACTTCAGCATGATCGCCTGCAACGGCGGCGGCAGATCGCGGATGCGGATCGCGTCGTTGTCGACCACCTCGGCGTTCAGCGACGCCGCGACCTTCGCCACCGAGCCGCAGCCTTGCAGCTGCTGGATCGCGGTCGCGAATGCGCTGGTGCGCGCCGTTGCCTGCGCCTGTGTCGTTCCGGCCGGGAACTTGATCGTCAGCTGCTTCAGGCTCAGCCGCGCGTCACGTGGATCGGCGGTCAGCACCTGGCGCTTGTCGACGAGATACAGGATCGAGAAGCCGCCCGGCGTGGCGACCGGCCCGGCGACCTGCCCGACCTGCATCGTCTGCGCGGTTTCCGCCAGCGGACCCGGCAGCTGCGCCGCGCGGACCCAGCCAAGATCGCCGCCCACGCCGCGCGTCGACGCCTCGGAGAAGTTGCGCGCGAAGTAGCTGAAGGGTGCCTGACCCTTGCTGATCTCGGCGATCAATTGCTTGGTGTTGTCGAACACCTGCTGCTGACGATCCGGCGTCGCGGCGAGATAGATCTCGTTGAGGTGATATTCCTCGGTGCCCTTGGCGGCCTCGAGCCGGTCGAGGATCGCCTTCACCTCTTCGTCGCCGACGTTGACGAACGGCTCGACGCGCTTGCTGAGGTAACGGTTCCACGCCAGCTCGCCTTCGATCTGGCGACGCAGCGAACGATCCGACGAGCCCTGCTCGCGCAACCACGTGGTAAGCTGCGCTGGCGTCTTCTGGAGGTTTCGCGCCACGCCGGCGAACGCCTGATCGATCTCGCCCTTGGTGACGGTGATATCTGCGACTTTCGCCTGCTGGATCTGCAGCGTCTCGTCGATCAACTGGCGGAGCACCTGCAGTTGCAGCTTCTCGCGCTCCTCCGGGTTCAGCTTGGCATTGTTCGCCGCCGCGATGAAGTTCACGCGCTGGTCGACATCGGTGCCGGTGATGATCGCTTCGTTGACGATCGCGGTCGCCTTGCGGATGTTCGGATCGACCTTGCCGAAGATCTGGAGATCCTTGGGCAGGTTCAGCCCGGTCGTGTCGCGCGCGGGTGCGGCGTCCTGCGCCAGGGCAGCGCCCGTCACGCCCAGCGCTACGATCGTCCCCAGCAACCGGCGGGTCAGCACCGCGCCTTTCGTTTTGATCATCACGTCCGTCTCGAAATCCCGATGAGGTGCGCCCGCAGCCGCCACGGCGCTTGTGGCGGGAACCAACTGAACCGCGGCTTAGCGGCCGAGGTTCTTGAAGGAAAGCGTCAAGAGATAGCTGTTGCCGCTCCGCGCGTCGCCGACGTTGCGGTAATCCCGCTTCCACGCCAGCCCCAGATTGAGACAATCGTCTTCGTATGCGACTCCGATGCGGTGGCGGATCGGGCTGAAACCGTCCGAGGTCGACAGCGGGTCCTCGGCGCGATTGGTAAGGTCGACGATCGCCGACCCCCATGCCGACCAGAAGCGCGTGATGCCGACGCGACCGCCGACACGCACTTCCTCGCGGTCCTGCAAATCCTCCAGCACGTCGATGTCGCGGTTGAGCCGCAGGTAGCCGACCGTGGCGTAGGTCTGGCGCGTGCCGACCGTCGCATCGATCTCATTGCGGCGCACCGAGAAATTGTCCTTGTCGATGCGATAGCGATGCGTGAGCGTCACCAGCTCGCCGAAGCGGATGTTGGTACGCCCGACGATGTCGGAGAAGCGATCCGACAGCCCGGTCCCGTCCGGCAGGATGCTCGGCCGCTCGTTGAGGCGATAACTCTGGCCGACATTGGCCGAGATTGCGATCCGATCCAGATCGAGTGCCCACTCCGCGCCATAGGTCACGCGGCTCGAGTCCTCCCAGCGGTCATAGCCCGAGAAGCGATTGAGCGCGAAGAGGTTGGAGTCCTCGAGGTCGACCGCGCGTGCGTCCTCGTTGGGCACCTGGATGTTGCGCGTCTTCGGCGTGGCGACGATCTGCACGCGCGGGGTGAAGCGCTGGAAGCCCCCGAACAGTTCGCCGACGAACGGCCAGCGGACATCCGCTGCCAAGGCACCGATGAACCGCGTCTGGAACCCCTCGATCCCGCGATAGCTGGCGATCGAGGTCGCCGCGACGTTCTGCGTGTCATAGGCGTCGGCACGGCCGAACGCGGTCAGCGTCACTTCCTGACCCATGACGGTGATCCCCCGCCAGTCCCAGCGGGCGCTGCCGAACGCGCGCTGCGTGTCCTGACCGGCCTTGCGCCCGATCGCCAGCGAGTTGAGCTGGATCTGCAACGTCCCGCCGAGCAGTGCATCGGGCACGCGGCGGCGATAGTCGATTTCGGGAAGCGCCACCGGCTGCATCCCTTGCTGATCGCCGACCCGCAACGTCTGCACGGCCCAGCCGGCGATCGACAGATAGCTGTTCGGATCGACGCGCTCGAGCGCCAGCGTCGTTCGCAAGCGGTCCTCGTTCGAAATGTCGTACCGGCGCAGGAAGGTACGATCGGTCACCAGCCGCAGCGAACCCGTCAGGCTCCAATTGGGATCGAACTGGAATCGGCCGACGCCGTCCAGATAGCCGCGGAACGCCCGCTCGGTGTCCGAAGTGGTGATGTCGGCGAGGTTCTGGGTGCGTCGGCTGCTCGTCGCGAAGCCGCGAATGGAATAGGCGCCCAGCTCGTTGAGCCCGCTGTAGCGTGCCTCCATCATCGGTACTTCCGACGTGAAGATGTGCGGCGCGAGGACCAGCGACTGATTGGGGCCGAGCGCGAGGTTGAACGGGAGCACCAACTCGGCGCCGTTGAGGCGCGTCAACCCGATCGACGGCGTCAGCAGCCCGGTGTCGTTGCTCGCGGCGACCGAATTGCTGAAGCGCGGCAGCGCCGGGCTGGTCAGTCCGAACAGGTGGAAACGCGCACCTTCGTAGTACACGCGCTCCTTGTCGGGGCGGTAGATGACCTTGACCGCGGTGATCTTCCACGTCGGCTCGCGCGGGCAGCCGTCCGAGCCGGTCACCGCGCAGGGAGAGTAGACGGCACGGTCAAGATTCATCGTGCCGTCGGCTTCGCGCACGCCACGCACCGCCGCTAGCCGTCCGCCCTGTTCGAGCACGACGAGCAGGTTGTCGACCACGCCATCCTTCAGCGTGTCGGTCAGCTCGATCGAATCGCCGTAAGCGACATCGCCCTGCGGGTTGGTCACCGCGACATTGCCGGTCGCGACGACGCGCCCGCTCTTGCGGTTCCAGACGACCTTCTCGGCACGCAGCCGTTCGCCGGCACGGCTCATCCGGACCTCGCCGGTCGCGGTTACGACATCGGCCTGATAGTCATATTCGAGCGCGCCGGCGCTGAACTGAACCTGATCGCCGTCAGTGGACGCGGCGGGGACGGACGCCGGGGCGACGGCGTCGCCTGCGCGGTCTTGAAGCGACTGCGCCGCGGTCGGTGCCGCGAGCGCCAGACACAGCACGCCGCCGGCGAGAAGATCGAAACGCATCACGTCGTCGTCGCTGCCCCGTTTGCGCGACCGGCCGGAAATGGCGGCAACGCTTTTGCCGCCTATCGCATCGCCACGCCGAGCCTGCAACGCTTTGCCATTTCACGGTCCGGTGCCTAGGTAGGCGACATGTTGCAAGAGGATACAGGAATGCAGATCGCCTTCACCGCCGACCGCCCCGCCGACGCTGGGGTGCTGGCGCTGCCGATCCGCAAGGATGCCGGCGTCGCCGGGCTGATCGACGGTGCGGATGCGCTGCTGACCGCCGCTGCCGCGGGGCAGCGCTTCACCGGCGAGGCGGGTAGCGTCGCGGAAGCGTTCGTCACGGCGGGGCAGGGGACGCAGCGCGTGCTGCTGCTCGGCGTCGGCAGCGGCGACGATGCCGCCTTCGAGCGCGCCGGTGGCGCGCTGACTGCGCGGCTGCTCACCTCAGACGTCGCCAGCGCGGTGGCCGATCTGCACGGCGCGCCGGCACTCGCCGTCGCGCGCTTCGCAGCGGGCGTGGCGCAGCGCGCGTGGCGCTTCGACGAATATCGCACCAAGCTCCCGGAAAAGCAGAAGCCGACGCTGACCACGGTAACGATCGTCGGCGACGACGCCGAATGGAGCGGGCGTGAGGCGGTGACCCGCGGGCTGGGTCTTGCGCGCACGCTCGCGACGCTGCCGCCGAACATCCTCTATCCGGAAAGCTTCGTCGCGCGCGTGCTGGAAGCCGTCGATGGTCTCGGGCTCGAAGTGACTGTGCTCGGCGAGAAGGAACTTGCGGCTCTTGGCGCGGGGGCGCTGCTAGGGGTGTCGCAGGGGTCGCGGCGGGAAGCGCGTGTCCTCGCGCTCAAGTGGTCGGGTGCGGGTGCCGATGCGCCGCTGACCGCGCTGGTCGGAAAGGGCGTAACCTTTGATACTGGAGGGATTTCGATCAAGCCGGCCGCTGGCATGGAAGACATGAAGTGGGACATGGGCGGCGCGGCGGCGGTGGCCGGCGCGATGCTGACGCTCGCCGCGCGCAAGGCAAAAGCCAATGTTATCGGCGTGATGGGCCTCGTCGAGAACATGCCAGACGGCAATGCGCAGCGGCCGGGGGACGTGGTGACCAGCATGTCGGGGCAGACGATCGAGGTCATCAACACCGACGCCGAGGGACGTCTGGTGCTATGCGATTGCATCACTTGGGTCCAAAATACCCATAAGCCGACGCGCATCGTAGACCTTGCGACGCTGACCGGAGCGATGATCGTCGCGCTCGGTAACGAATATGGCGGGTTGTTCAGCAACGACGATACGCTCGCCGGGCAGCTGTTGGAGGCGGGCCTCGCCACCGGCGACAAATTGTGGCGCTTCCCGTTGTCGGACGCCTACGACAAGCTGATCGACTCGCCGATCGCCGACGTGAAGAATGTCGGGCCGCGCGGCGCGGGCTCGATCACCGCCGCGCAATTCCTGCAACGCTTCGTGGACGACGGCGTCGCCTGGGCGCATCTCGACATCGCCGGCATGGTGTGGGCGGACAAGGACGGCCCGACCTGGGCGAAGGGCGCGACCGGCTATGGCGTGCGCGTCCTCGACCGGTTCGTCGCCGACACCTGCGAGGGCTGAGGCACGGCGATGCAGGTCGACTTCTACCACCTGACCCGGATGCCGCTGGAGCGTGCGCTCCCGCAGATCGCGGCGAAGGTGGTGGCGTCGGGCGCGCGGTTGCTGATCGTCGCCGCGGATGAGGAGCGGCGCGCCGCGCTCGACCGGCTGCTGTGGAACTATGCGCCCGACAGTTTCCTGCCGCACGCGCAGCAAGGCGGGGCGGCGGACGAGCGCCAGCCGATCCTGATCGCCGCCGACGTCGATCCCGCCAACCGCGCCCGTCATATCGCGCTGGTCGACGGCGAGTGGCGCGACGCCGCGCTCGATTTCGACCGCGCCTTCCACTTCTTCGACGAAGACCATATCCGCGCGGCGCGTGCGGCGTGGAAGGAGCTGGCGGCGCGCGACGGCGTCGAGCGTCGCTACTGGAAGCAGAACGAGGCGGGACGCTGGGAACAGGCGGCCTGAGCGCTCGCTTGCATCGCCGCGCGCGTCCGCCTAGGGCGGCGCCACTTCCATCCTATTCATTTCAGGAGCCCGTGACCGTCATGGCCGCGAACCGTACCTTCTCGATCATCAAGCCCGATGCCACGCGCCGCAACCTGACCGGCGCGGTCACCAAGATGCTGGAGGAGGCTGGCCTGCGCGTCGTCGCCTCCAAGCGCATCCAGATGACCAAGGAGCAGGCCGAGGGCTTCTACGCGGTCCATAAGGAGCGCCCGTTCTTCAACGATCTGGTGTCGTTCATGACCTCGGGCCCGGTCGTCGTGCAGGTGCTGGAAGGCGAGAACGCCATGCAGCGCAACCGCGACATCATGGGCGCCACCAACCCCGAGAATGCCGCGCCGGGCACGATCCGCAAGGAACTGGCCGAGTCGATCGAGGCGAACACCGTCCACGGTTCGGACTCGGACGAGAATGCCGCGATCGAGATCGCCTATTTCTTCAAGCCGGAAGAAATCGTCGGCTGATATGAAGTGGCGCCTGCACCGTGCAGGGCCGGCGGATGCCGCCGCGCTCTCGCTGGTAGCGGGCGCCACCTTTCTCGAAGCGTTCGCGGGTATCCTCGACGGCACCGATATCATCGCGCACGTCACCCGCAACAGCAGCGCGGCCGCATTTGAGGCCTATCTGGCCGGCGGCGCGATCGCGACGCTCGCCACGGCAGACCCCGGCGGCGCGCCACTCGGGTACAGCCTGCTCACCGCGCCCGACCTGCCCATCGCGCCGGAGCCGGGCGATATCGAACTCAAGCGCATCTACGCGCTCTTCCCGACGCACGGCACCGGCATGGGGCCGGCGCTGATGGCGCGAGCGGTCGAGGATGCGCGATCGGCCGGCCATCGCCGGCTGCTCCTCGGCGTGTACGGCGGCAACGATCGCGCGCGACGCTTCTACGAAAAGCAGGGCTTTGCGGTGGCGGGGACGCGGCGCTTCCTCGTCGGCGCGACCTGGCACGACGACCTCATCTACGCACGACTGATCTGATTTCGTCTCCCCCGGACGTGTTCCGCGCCCCGCTGCCATGCGGCCGGGAGGGAAGCGGGCGTTTTTTTGCGCGCGGACGGCACCTCTCTCGTGACAGGACAGCCTCAAGGCCGCCCCGTCGCCGCAGCGCTCGTGCGATCCACGCTCGCCATGCGATCCATTTCGGTAGCAAGGCCGTACGCGGATCAAGTTCGGGGTGATGCGGACCGACTGGCGTGTGATCCATCACAGCTGAAGTGGAGCCGCCACCCGTCATGCCGGACTCGTTCCGGCATCGACCGTTCCAACAGCACACAGGCGGTTGCTCTTGCGGGACGGTAGACCCCGGAACAAGTCCGGGGTGACGGCGGGTGATGGTTCAGGCGGGATGAATTCAACCCAAGAGCGAAACAACGTCAAGTTGATCCGGCATGGCGAGTGGAGCTTAAACCTACGCTCTATCTTTCCTGTAACGTCCGCCCGATCAGCATCGCCTGTTCTGCGCCCGAATTGGGGACGATCTCGCCCGCGCGATCGGTGATCGCGGCCCAGTGCCGCGCCACACCTTCCGGCGAGAGGTCCTCGCCGTCGAGCGCCACACCGGGGGTGAGCGTGATATAGCTGGCCTGTACCACCCCGGCCCCGGCTCCGACGATCTGGCCGGAGGGCGCGTCGTCGCTGACCAGATAGAGCGCGGCGGGGGCGACCTTTTCGGGCGCAAAGGCAGCGAAGGCGGCGTCGGGGAACAGCCCCTCGGTCATGCGGGTGCCCGCAGTGGGCGCGATCGTGTTGACGCGGATGTCGTGCTTCGCGCCTTCCAGATGCAAGGTCCGCGCGAGACCGGCGATGCCGAGCTTGGCTGCGCCGTAATTGGCCTGCCCGAAATTGCCGAAGAGGCCGGAGGACGACGAGGTCATCAGCACGCGGCCGTAGTTCTGCGCGCGGAACGTCTCCCAGCACGCCTTGGTGGCATAGGCGCTGCCGAGCAGATGGACCTGAACGACGAAGGCGAAATCGGCCGGGTCCATCTTCGCGAACGACTTGTCGCGCAGCACCCCGGCGTTGTTGATGAGGATGTGAACGCCGCCCCACGCCTCGGTCGCGCGGGCGACCATCTCGGCCATCTGGTCGTAATCGGCGACACTGGCGCCGTTCGCCATCGCGGTGCCACCCGCGTCGCGGATTTCCTCGACCACCGCCTGCGCGGCGTCGGAAGCGCCGGTGCCGCTCCGGTCGCCGCCGAGATCGTTGACCACAACGCGCGCGCCGCGCCGGGCGAGTTCGAGCGCATAATGCCGGCCAAGGCCGCCCCCCGCACCAGTGACGATGGCGACGCGATCGTCGAAACGGATCGACATGGAAAAGGCGCTCCCTCCTGAACGGATGAAGCGCCTTCCATACCTAGTCTTCGAACGGGCGCAATGCCCGTCCGAAACCGGCTTGCCTAGCGACGGCGGCGGGTCGACTTGCGCGCGTCGCTGGCCTGCATACAGCCGTCATACTGACCCTTCTTGCAGATCGGGTAGCTCTCCTTGGGCGCCGGTGCCGGATAGGCCTGCGACGGCGACGGAGCGGCCTGGTAGCGGACGGTCGCGCCCGGCTGCGGCGTGCCCGACACGGCCGGCTGCGACGGCTGGTAACCACCTGCGCTCTCGGTGCCCATCGCGCCACCCGATTGCGGGGTCATCGCGCCGCCGGCCGGCGGGGTCATCGGGGCGTTGGCCTCCGGGGCCGGTGCAGCCGGATCGGCCTGCGTCGTCGGCGCGGGCATCGTGCCGTCGGTCGGCGGCGGGGCGGCCGGATCGGCGGGCATGCTCGGATCCGCGGTCGTCGCCGGGGCGGCGCCGGTGTCCGGTGCCGTCGTCGTGGTCTGCGGCGTGTCCTGCGCGACCGCCATCGTCGGGATGGCGATGACGGCGGCTGCCGCGAGAAGAATGGCCTTCATCTTATCTTTCTCCTGCCGTGTGCGTTCGGTCAGAAACGCGTTGTTATCACGCGGTCCGGGCAACGCCCCACGACAGAAAAAAGGTCCGTTGTTGCGGCACCGGAAAGATTCAGTGGCCGGTGTCGAGCGCGTAGCCTGCCGAGCGGACAGTACGGATGATATCGGGACGCCCGCCTTCATTGATCGCCTTGCGCAGGCGACGGATGTGGACGTCGACGGTACGGCTTTCGATGTCGCTGTCATGCCCCCAGACACTGTCGAGCAGACGCTCCCGCGAGAAGACATGGCCAGGATGTTCGAGGAAGTGCTTGAGAAGGCGGAATTCCGTCGGCCCGAGCGCGACGACGTCGCCGCCACGGCGGACCTTGTGGCCGACCGTGTCCATCTCGAGATCGGCATAGGTGAGCTGCTCGCCCGCCAGCGCAGGACGCACGCGGCGCAACACCGCGCCGACGCGTGCGACCAGCTCGCGCGGCGAGAACGGCTTGGTGACATAATCGTCCGCACCGGTTTCGAGCCCGCGGACGCGATCCTCTTCCTCGCCGCGCGCGGTGAGCATGATGATCGGCACGTTCTGCGTTTCGGCGGCGCGGCGCAGGCGGCGGCAGACCTCGATCCCCGAAATGCCCTCGACCATCCAGTCGAGCAGCACGATGTCCGGCGGGGTCTCCTTGGCGAGCAGCAACGCTTCCTCGCCATCGATCGTATGCTGGACGTCGAAATGCTCGCGGGTGAAATGCCACACCAGCAGCTCGGCGAGGCTGGCATCGTCCTCCACCAGCAACATGCGGGCCTTGGCCATCAATCGACTCCTCTTTCGCGTTCCACGAGCCGCACCCCGGTTGCGGCGAAATAGACCATCTCGGCGACGTTGGTGGCGTGATCGCCGATCCGTTCGAGATTCTTGGCGACGAACAGCAATTGCGCGCACTCGCTGATCGTCTTCGGGTTCTCGACCATGAAGGTGACCAGGGTGCGGAAGATGCTGTCGTAGAAATCGTCGAGCGCATTGTCGCTCTGGCACACCGCCAACGCCGCCTCGGGATCGCGCGCGGCGAAGGCGTTGAGCACGTCGTGGACCATCGCGGCGGCCATGCGCCCCATCGCCGGCAGGATCGACAGCGGCTCGATGCGATGCTCGCTCTCGATCCGCGGGACGCGGCGCGCGATGTTCTTGGCATAGTCGCCGATCCGCTCGATCACGCTGGCGATCTTGAGCGCGGCGACGACTTCGCGCAGGTCGTCGGCCATCGGGGCGCGCAGCGCGATGATGCGGACCGCGGTACGCTCGACTTCGGCCTCCATCGCATCGATCCGCTTGTCGTCGGCGGCGATCCGCTCGGCGAGCAGGGCGTCGCCGCGCTGCAACGCGATCATCGCGTTGGCGATCGCGCTTTCGGCCAGTCCGCCCATCTGCGAGATCAGCCCGCGCAGCTGGCCGATGTCCTGGTCGAACGCCTTGACGGTATGTTCCTGCGTGTTCCCCATGCCTGCGATCCTCAGCCGTACCGGCCTGTAATATAGTCCTTCGTCCGATCCTGACGCGGGTTCGTGAAGATGTCCGACGTGTCGCCGTATTCGACCAGTTGACCGAGATGGAAGAAGGCGGTGCGCTGGCTGACGCGCGCCGCCTGCTGCATGTTATGGGTGACGATCACGATCGCGTAACGGCCGCGCAGCTCGTGGATCAGTTCCTCGATCTTGGCGGTGGCGATCGGGTCGAGCGCCGAGCACGGCTCGTCCATGAGGATCACTTCCGGGTCGACCGCGATCGCACGCGCGATGCACAGCCGCTGTTGCTGGCCGCCCGACAGCGCGGTGCCGCTTTCGGAGAGGCGGTCCTTGACCTCCGCCCACAAGCCGGCGCGCGTGAGCGAACGCTCGACGATCTGCGCGAGGTCGGCCTTCGAACGTGCCAGCCCATGGATGCGCGGGCCGTAGGCGACGTTCTCGAAGATCGATTTCGGGAACGGGTTCGGCTTCTGGAAAACCATGCCGACGCGCGCGCGGAGTTGGACCACGTCCATCGCCCTGGCATAGATGTCCTCGCCATCGAGCCGGATGTCGCCTTCGACCCATGCGCCGGGTATCGTGTCGTTCATGCGGTTGAGCGTGCGCAGGAAGGTCGATTTGCCACAGCCCGACGGGCCGATGAACGCGGTGACGTCCTCGCGGCGCACGTCGATCGAGACGTCACGGATCGCCTGCTTGCGTCCGTAAAAGACGTTGACGCCGGTGGCGGTCATTTTCGGGCCATCCGCCGCCCGCAGGACGGCGGCCTCTTCATGGGCGTTGCTCATTTCCAGCGGGTCTCGAAGCGATTGCGAAGGTAGATGGCGAGGCCGTTCATGGTGAGCAGCACGACGAGCAGGACGATGATCGCCGCCGAGGTCTTCTCGACGAAGCCGGTCTGGACGTCGTCGGACCACAGGAAGATCTGCACCGGCAGCACGGTGGCGGGGTCGGTGAGCCGGCCCGGCGGGGCGGCGATGAACGCGCGCATCCCGATCATCAGCAGCGGTGCCGTTTCGCCGAGCGCGCGCGCCATGCCGATGATCGTCCCGGTCAGGATGCCCGGCAGGGCGAGCGGCAGGACATGGTGGAAGACCACCTGGATCGGCGAGGCCCCCAGCGCGCGCGCGGCGTCGCGGATCGACGGCGGCACCGCGGTGATCGCGTTGCGCCCGGCGATCACGATCACCGGCATCGTCATCAGCGCCAGCGTCAGCCCGCCGACGATCGCGCCCGACCGCGGCATGTGCAAGGTGCCGAGGAACACGGCGAGCCCGAGCAGACCGAAGATGATCGAGGGGACGGCGGCGAGATTGTTGATCGACACCTCAATCAGGTCGGTCCAGCGGTTACGGGGAGCATATTCTTCCAGATACAACGCCGAAAGGACACCGATCGGAAAGGCGAGCGCGAGCGTGACGACCATCGTAAGCAGCGATCCCTTGAGCGCTCCCCAGATGCCGGCGCGGGTCGGGTCGGTGGCGTCGGCGCCGGTGAAGAAGCTGACGTTCAGGCCGCGCGACAGATGCGCGCCTAGTGCGGTCACCGCTGCCTCGCTCCCGGGCGTACCGCTGCCCTTGTACGCCATGTCGAGATCGGTCGCCACGGGCACGTCGAGCGTCACGGGTGCGGCGAGCAGTTGTGGATCGTGCTTGATCGCGTCGCGGACGCGCAGCCATGCGCCATCGGACAACAGCGCGGCGCCACCCTGCGCGGGGTAGGCGCGATCGGCAGCGGCGTCGACCGCATTCTCCAGCCCCGCGCCGGCCAGCGCGAGGTCGGCGGCGGGGCCGCCGAGTTGCGCCGGACTGACGACCACATGACCGCGAAGATCGAGCGGCAGCGCGAGCCGGGTTTCGGTAAAGCCGCTCGCGCCCTGCGCGATCATCGTGGCGAGCAGGTAGACGAGGAACGCCGCCGACGCACAGACTGCCGCCAATCCCAGCAGCCGAAAGCGGCGTTCCGCGGCGTAGCGACGGCGAACCCGGCGCTGCATCGCGGGCGTCTGCCAGTCGGTCGGCTGGCGCGCGGGGGAGGCTGCGCGCTTATTCATAGGCTTCGCGGTAGCGGCGCACGACGATCAGCGCGACGACGTTGAGCAGCAACGTGATGACGAACAGGGTCAGCCCGAGCGCGAAGGCGGCGAGCGTCTTGGCGGAATCGAACTCCGCCTCGCCGGTGAGCAGGTCGACGATCTGCTTGGTGACGGTCGTCGTGCTCGCAAAGGGGTTCAGCGTCAGCGAGGCGACCCCGGAAGCCGCCATGACGACGATCATCGTCTCGCCGATCGCGCGGCTGACCGCGAGCAGGACGCCGCCGATCACGCCGGGCAGAGCGGCGGGGACGAGCACGCGACGGATCGTCTCCGAACTGGTCGCGCCCATCGCGAGGCTGCCGTCACGCATCGCGGCGGGGACCGCGGAAAGCGAGTCGTCGGCCATCGACGAAACGAACGGAATGATCATCACGCCCATCACCACACCGGCGGCCAGTGCGCTCTCCGACGAGGCCCAGCGGACGCCGAGCGCGACCCCGAGGTCGCGCACCGCCGGCGCGACCGTCAGCGCGGCGAAATAGCCGTAGACGACGGTCGGCACGCCGGCGAGGATCTCCAGCATCGGTTTCATCCAGCGCCGGGTCGTCTGATGCGCATATTGCGTCAGGTAGATCGCGCTCATCAGCCCGAGCGGCACCGCGACCGCCATCGCGATCACCGCGCCGATGAAGAACGTCCCCCAGAACAACGGCACCGCGCCCAGCGCGGCGCCGGGATCGCGCGCGTCAATTACCTGTGGGCTCCAGTGCGTGCCGAACAGGAAATCGGTGATCGGCACGATCCGGAAGAAGCGCGCGCTTTCGACCAACAGCGACGCGACGATCCCGATCGTGGTGAGGATCGCGATCAGCGAGGCGACGAGCAACAGGCCCATGACGACGCGCTCCACTTGCGAGCGTGCCGAAAAGCCGGGGCGGACGCGCAGGAAGGCGACGGCTCCCCCGGAGAAGGCGAGCAGCAGCGCGATCGTGGTGGCGATCCAGTCATAGCGCGCCTGCGCGGCCGCATAGGCGGGGGCGAGCCGCTCCGACAGCGGATGGAACGCGCCCCACGCCTCGCCCTCGGCGAGGTTGCGTGCCTCCGAGAGGATCGCGGCGCGGTCCAGCCCCGGCGGGGGGAGGGCGGCGGCCATCGGCGTGGCGATCACCGCGTCGGTGACCAACGCGGGCGCGACCGAATGCCAGACGGCCAGGAACATCAGCGCGGGCAGCAGGGTCCACATCGCGACATACCAGCCGTGATGCTGGGGCAAGGAACTGAATCGACGGGTGGTCGCGCTGCGGAAGCGGGCGGCGCGGGCGCGCGCGACGACCCAGCCGATCAGCCCCAGCGCCGCGATCAGGAAAAGGAGTGCGAGCGCCGACATCAGTGCAGCTCGCGCGGGTCGAGTGCGGTTTCGTTGGCAATAATCGCGGCGGCGCGACGCTGAACCGGCAACGGTGCGGCGATCAGACCGCGCTTCACCAGTGGACCGTCCGCGCCCCACAAGGCCGCATATTGGCGCAGGAACGCGCGCAGTCCCGGGATCGCGCGCAGATGCGCCTTCTTGACGTAGACGAACAACGGGCGCGCGCCCGGATAGGCGCCGCTGGCGATCGTCGCATAGGTCGGGGCGACGCCGTTCAACGGCACGCCGCGGACGACACCGGCATTCTGTTCGAGATAGCCGTAGCCGAAGATGCCCAGCGCATTCGGGTTCGAGCGCAGCTTCTGGACGATCAGATTGTCGTTCTCGCCCGCATCGACATAGGCGCCGTCCTCGCGAAGTCGCTGGCAACGGGTTGCGAAGGCGTTCGGATCGCGTTCGTGCAGCCCGACCGTATCGGGCTCGACTGCCTCGCACCCTTTGGCGAGGATCAACTCGGCGAGCGCATCGCGGGTGCCGCTGGTCGCGGGTGGCCCGTACACCTGGATCGGGATCGCGGGGAGCGCCGGATCGACGTCACGCCATAGCCGCGCCACATTGCGCCGGCCGAGCGGGGCGGCGGCGAGCGCGCGATAGATGTCCGCCGGGGCCAGCGCCATGCCGGGGCCTTGCAGCGCCTCGGCAAAGGCGATCCCGTCGATGCCGATCTGCACCTCGATGATCTGGTCGACGCCGTGCCGCGCGCATTCCGCATATTCGGCGCGGCGCAGGCGGCGCGAGGCGTCGACCAGATCCGGATGCGCGGCACCAACTCCCGTGCAGAACAAGCGGATCCCCGCGCCGGTGCCGGTCGATTCGATCACGGGCGGGCGCGCGTGCGGCACCGTGGCGAGGAAGCGTTCGGCAACGATCGTGGTGAACGGGTAGACGGTGGAGGAACCGACCGCGCGGATCTGGTCACGCGCGCCCGCGCTGCCGCCCGCCGCCTGATCGACGCATGCCGCCAGCCCGCTCGCCAGGGCGAGCGGCAGCATGGCTGCGAGCGCCTGAACGAAGCGCGACATGGATCCCCCGCACGGGCGTTTGCCGACACGGCAGCCCTCATGCAGCGCGCCGTGTGACATAGAGGTTACGCCTTCATGACAGCGGCTTCGGCGCCGGGGCGGGAAGCGTGACCGTGACGCGCGTGCCGACGCCGACGGTGCTGGCGATGTCGAGTCGGCCGCGGTGGCGCTCGACGATGTGCTTGACGATCGCGAGCCCGAGCCCGGTGCCGCCGACCGAGCGGCTGCGGCCCGGATCGACGCGGTAGAAGCGCTCGGTCAGCCGCGGCAGATGCTCGGGGGAAATGCCGTCGCCATGGTCGGCGACGCGCAGGCAGACGTTCTGCGCCTGTGTCCGCAGCGACACCTCGACCGGGGTGCCGGCACGCCCGTACTTCATCGCATTGCCGATCAGATTGTGGATCAGTTGCGACAATTGGATCGGGTCGCCGGTGACCGGCGGCAGATCCTCGGCGATGTCGAGGTGGATGTCCGCGCCCCGATCGCCATGCGTGGTGATGAGCGCGTCGCACGCCTCCTGCGCGAGATCGGCGAGATCGACCGCATCGCGCAACTCGCGGAACTTCTCGGCCTCGATCCGCGAGAGGCTCATCAGATCCTCGACCAGCCGCTCCATCCGGCGTGCCTCGTCGAACACGATCGCGAGAAAACGCTTGCGCAGGCCCGGGTCGTCGCCCGCTTCGTCGGCGAGCGTCTCGACATAGCCGAGGATGGAGGCAAGCGGGGTGCGGAGTTCGTGGCTGGCGTTGGCGACGAAGTCGACGCGCATCTTCTCGGCGGCATGTTGCCCGGTGCGATCGACCAGTTGCACCAGCCGTGCATCCTGCCCGATCGGCGCGGCCCGCATCTCCCAACGTTGATCGAGCGTCCCGATGCCGACGAGATCGACCGGCTGGGCCACGTCCTCTGCCAGATGTGCGGCGGCGCCGGGGTGGCGGATCGCGACGCGTGCATCCTCACCGACGATATGCGCGCCGAGGAGAGTTCGTGCCGCGACGTTGGCGAGCGCGACCCGACCGCCGCGCAGCACCAGCACCGGCTCCGACACCGCCTCGACGATGGCGGCGGCGGGCAGATCGTGCGGCCCGGCGGGAGCTTCGTCGCTCTCGGCAGCCTGCTCTTCCGGAATGGTGGCGATGATGACCACCAGCGCCGCGCCGCCGGCCAGCGCCGCCAGCGCCGCCTGACCGTCACGCGACAGCAGGAAGACGACCGCAGCCGTCGCGACGGCGATCGCCACCGCCAGCCAGGTGCGCAAGGGAAGTTCGTCGATCACGTGAACCGCGATAGCGCAGCCATGCGACGAAAGGCAGAGCGTTTCAGCGCCGCTGCGCGCCGCGCCCGATCCGTACCACGATCAGCACGGCGACGATGATCGTGGTGTCCGCCACCCAATCCATGATGTCGCAATCGCGATGCAGCGAGGGGATCGACTGTAGCACTTCGATCATCGCGCCCAGGAACGACAGCCGCTCGCCGATGCGCAGCAGCGAACTGGTCGGGAAGGCGAGCACCGACAGCAGGGTGAGCGTGCCGAACGCCGCCATATGCTGCCATTTGTCGCCGACCTCGGCGATCTGCACCGGATGCGGCATCAGCGCCATGCCGACCGCGAACGACGTCGCGACGATCAGCGCGAAGAACCACGGAACGCGCACCTCGGTCATGCCAGTCGCTCCAGCGCGGGGACCAGTTCGGCGAAGCTGTCGATCACCAGCTCGGCCCCCAGCTCCTCGACCGGCTGCATCAGGAAGCCGAACGAACAGGCGATCGCGGGCAACCCGGCGGCGTGCGCGGCAGTGATGTCGTAGATCGAATCGCCGACGAACGCGGCGCGCCCGCCGCCGCAGCGCGCGACCATGGCGTCGATCGGCAGGCGTGAGGGCTTGCCGTTGCCCGGCCCCATCGTGTCGCCGCCGATGATCGTCGCGAAGCGATCGGCGAGCCCGAGGTCGGCCAGGATCTGGCGGGCGAGCGCTTCGAGCTTGTTGGTGACGATCGCCAGCGTCACGCCCTGCGCGGCAAGCTGGTCGAGCGCGTCGAGCGCGTGCGGGAAGGGTCGGGTGAGGACGGCGATATTCGCCTGATAATGATCGAGCAGCCGGCGTTGCAGGACGTCGAGTTCGGCGTCGGTGCAGCCGCCGGTCGCCGCCATGCCCTGCGCGAGCATGTGGCGGGCGCCGCCGCCGATCATCGGCTTGACCTGTTCGACCGACAGCGTCGGGCGGCCGGCGCTGGCGAGCGCGTGGTTGAGCGCCGCGGCGAGATCGCCCGACGTGTCGAGTAGCGTGCCGTCGAGATCGAACCCGACGATGCGGAAGGGGAAGTCAGTCATCGGTCGCGGGCGTTGCCGTGCGATACTGGAATTGGCAAGCAAAGGGTGGCAGGGCGGTCGCCATGTCGAGCCGCAAGATCGCCGTCGTCGTCCTCGCCGCGGGCAAGGGCACCCGCATGAAATCCGACCTGCACAAGGTGCTGCACCCGATCGCCGGGCGACCGATGCTGCTGCACCTGCTCGCCTCCGCCGCGACGCTGTCGCCGGAGCGGACGGTGGTGGTGACCGGCGCAGGGCGCGAGCAGGTCGAGGCGGCGGTGACGCCGCTCGGCGCGCAGATCGCGGTCCAGGCCGAACAGCTCGGCACCGGCCATGCGGTGATGCAGGCGCGCGCGGCGCTGGCGGGGTTCGCGGGCGACGTGCTGATCCTCTATGGCGACGTGCCGCTGGTGCGCGCCGAGACGATGCGGGCGATGATCGCGCGGCTCGACGCCGCGGATGCGCCCGCCGTCGTAGTGCTGGGATTCCGGCCCGCCGACGCCGGGGCCTATGGGCGGCTGATCGTCGCCGAGGGTGGCGACCGGCTGGAAAAGATCGTCGAATATAAGGACGCCGATGTCGCAGAGCGAGCGGTAACCCTGTGCAATTCCGGGCTGATGGCGGCGCGCGGGGAGTTGCTGTTCGACCTGCTGGAGCGGCTCGGCAACGACAATGCGGCGGGCGAATATTATCTGACCGACGTCGTCGAGCTGTCGGGTGCGGCGGTGGTGGTCGAGGCGAGCGCCGACGAGGTGACCGGCGTCAACAGCCGCGGCGAACTCGCGGCGGTCGAGGCGATGTGGCAACAGGCGCGCCGCGCGCAGGCGATGGCGGACGGCGCGACGCTGATCGCACCGGAAACGGTGTGGTTCGCGCATGATACGCGTTTGGGGCGCGACGTGACGATCGAACCGAACGTGGTGTTCGGCCCCGGGGTGTCGGTCGCCGATGGTGCGACGATCCGCGCGTTCAGTCATCTGGAAGGCGCGAGCGTGGGCGCGCGCGCGGACGTCGGCCCCTATGCGCGGCTGCGGCCCGGCGCGATGCTGGCGGAGAGCGCCAAGGTCGGCAATTTCGTCGAGATCAAGAAGGCGCAGGTCGGGGTCGGCGCGAAGGTCAACCATCTGTCGTACATCGGCGATGCCGAGGTCGGCGCGCGCGCGAACATCGGCGCGGGCACGATCACGTGCAATTATGATGGCTTCTTCAAATATCGCACCGTGATCGGCGAGGGCGCGTTCGTCGGATCGAACAGCGCGCTGGTCGCGCCGGTGACGGTCGGCGCAGGGGCGGTGGTCGGGGCAGGTTCGGTTGTTGTCCGGGATGTTACCGCGGATTCACTTGCCCTGGCACGCGGTCGGCAGGAAGAGCGCGAGGGTTGGGCGAAGCGCTTTCGCGATGCGATGACGGCGAAGAAGAAGGGCGACAAGTAAGATGTGCGGTATCGTCGGTATCCTCGGCCATGACGATGTGGCCGATCGCCTGCTCGACGGGCTCAAGCGGCTCGAATATCGTGGTTATGACTCCGCCGGGATCGCGACGATCGTCGATGGCGCGATCGAGCGGCGGCGCGCGTCGGGCAAGCTGGTCAACCTCGGCAAGGAACTCGCCGCGCATCCGCTGCCCGGCACGACCGGCATCGCACACACGCGCTGGGCGACGCATGGCGGGCCGACCACCAACAACGCGCACCCCCACGCGACCGACGAAGTTGCGGTTGTTCACAACGGGATTATCGAGAACTTCAAGACGCTGCGTGAGGAGTTGCAGGCGCGCGGGCGGGTCTTCACCAGCGAGACCGACACCGAGGTCGTCGCGCATCTGATCAGCGAGCAGGTCGAGGGCGGCAAGTCGCCGGTCGAGGCGGTGCGCGAGGTGCTGCCGCGCCTGCACGGCGCGTTCGCGCTGGCGATTTTGTTTCGCAGCCACCCGGACTTGCTGATCGGCGCGCGGCTCGGCTCGCCGCTGGTGGTCGGCTATGGCGACGATGAGACGTATCTGGGCTCGGACGCGCTGGCGCTGGCACCGCTGACGCAGCGGATCGCCTATCTGGAAGAGGGCGATTGGGTGGTCTGCGCGCGCCACGGCACGCAGGTCTATGATCGCGACAACGTGGCCGTAGAGCGGCCGGTCACGATCTCGGGTGTGACCGGGGCGTTGATCGACAAGGGTAATCACCGGCATTTCATGCAGAAGGAGATCTACGAACAGCCGATCGTGGTCGCGCAGACGTTGCGCAGCTACCTCCAGCGGTTCGAGGGCAAGATCGTGCTGCCGATCCCCGACTTCGACCTGTCGGGCATCAAGCGCGTGACGATCGTGGCGTGTGGAACCAGCTTCTATGCCGGGATGGTCGCCAAATACTGGTTCGAGCAGTTCGCGCGCGTGCCGGTCGATCTCGATGTCGCCAGCGAGTTCCGTTACCGCGCGCCGGTGATGGAAGAGGGCGGATTGTCGTTGTTTATCAGTCAGTCGGGTGAGACTGCTGACACGCTGGCTGCACTGCGCCACGCCCGGTCGGAGGGGCAGACGATCGCCGTCGTCGTCAACGTGCCGACCAGCACGATGGCGCGCGAGGCGGATCTGCTCCTGCCCACCCACGCCGGGCCGGAGATCGGGGTCGCATCGACCAAGGCCTTCTCTTGCCAGCTTTCCGTACTGGCGGCGCTGGCGGCGAACCTCGCCAAGGCGAAGGGGCGGCTGAGCGAGAGCGAGGAGCGCAGCATCGTGCGGCAGCTCGCCGAGGCACCGGCCGCGATCAACGGCGCGCTGGCGTATGACGAGTCGATCGAGGCGATCGCGGGGGTGATCGCGAGTGCGCGCGACGTGCTGTATCTAGGACGCGGCACCGACTATCCGCTGGCGCTGGAAGGGGCGTTGAAACTCAAGGAAATCAGCTACATCCACGCCGAAGGTTATGCGGCGGGCGAGATGAAGCATGGGCCGATCGCGTTGATCGACGAGAATGTTCCCGTTGTGGTGATCGCCCCTTCCGGGCCGTTGTTCGACAAGACCGTCAGCAATATGCAGGAAGTGCAGGCGCGTGGCGGAAAAGTTCTGCTCATCAGCGATTACGACGGGGTCGAGGCGGCGGGCGATGGCTGTGTCGCGACGATCACCATGCCCAAGGTCCATCCGCTGATCGCGCCGATCGTCTATGCGGTGCCGGTGCAGCTACTTGCCTATCACGTGGCGGTCGCGAAGGGGACGGACGTCGACCAGCCGCGCAACCTCGCGAAAAGCGTAACGGTCGAATAAGGCTAGCGGAAATGCAGCACGCCGTCGTCGAGGCGGCTGCGCATCGTCAGTGCGTCGCGGACGTAATTTTGCTGGACCCGCCATGGAACGCGCTTGCCCTGGCGGGGCAGCCATTCGGCAACGCGTTGAATATAGCCGGAATTGAGGTCGAGAATCGGGGTGGTGGCTTCCTCCGCGGCTTGCGGCACGGGGGTGGCGATGGTCGTGCCGGTGGCGTCCATGTGGTCGAGCAGGCGGGCGACGAAGCGGGCGCTGAGGTCGCTGCGCAATGTCCAGGACGCGTTGGTGTAACCCGTTGAAAAGGCCATGTTTGGGACGTCGCTGACCATCGCGCCCTTGTAGACGAGGTGGCGGTGGAGATCGATCGGGCGGCCGTCGACGGAGAGAGTGGCGCCGCCCATCAGCTTCAGGCGTAGGCCGGTGGCGGTGACGATCAGGTCGGCGGGGAGAATGTCGCCTGATGTCAGGGTGATACCGTTCGCCGTGAAGCGGTCGATCGTGTCGGTGACGATCGCCGCGCGGCCGTCGCGCAGGACGGTGAACAGGTCGCTGTCGGGCACGAGGCACAGCCGCTGGTCCCATGGATTGTACTTCGGCGTCAGATGCTTGGCGACGTCATAGCCGTCGCCGAGGGCGGTGCGTTGTTGCTTGGCGATCTGGCGCTTGACCAGCTCCGGCCGGCGGCGGGCGAGGGTGTAGCTGCCGATGCCGTAAGCGATGCTTTTCCAGCGGGTTAGCGTATCGGCCAGCCGCGCGGGGAGGATGCGGTGGAGCGCCGCCCCGACGCGGTCGCGGGCGGGCATCGCGACGATAAACGTCGGAGAACGCTGGAGCATCGTCACGTGCGCCGCGCCCTGCGCGACGAGGGCGGGGACGAGCGTGACGGCGGTGGCGCCGGAGCCGATCACCACCACGCGTTGCCCGGTGACGGACAGGTTCGCCGGCCATGCCTGCGGGTGCACGATCTTGCCCGAAAATACCCCCATGCCGGGCCATTCCGGGGCATGGCCACGCGCATAATCGTAATAGCCGGAGCAGAAAAACAGGAAACGGCACGTTATCTGTGCGAAAGTGCCGTCGACCTCGTAGCGGACGGTCCAGCGCGCCGCGTCGCTCGACCATTCGGCAGCCGTGACGCGGTGGCGAAAACGGATGTGGTGGTCGATACCGAAGGCGCGCGCGGTGTCGCGGAGGTAGGCGAGGATGTCGGCGCCGTCCGCGATCGTCTTCTCGCCGCGCCACGGATGGAACGGGAAGCCGAGCGTCGTCATGTCCGAATCCGAGCGGATGCCGGGATAGCGGAACAGGTCCCAGGTGCCGCCGATCGCGTCGCGCGCCTCGAAGATCGCCCAACGCCGGTCGGGGCGATCGTGACCGATGCGGTAGGCCGCGCCGATCCCCGACAGGCCGGCGCCGACGATCAGCACGTCGAGATGCTCGTTCATGCCGCCTCCCTTACGGGCGCGGACCGGCGCTTGTCATCACGAGCGCAGGCGGACGCCGATCCACAGCGTTCGCGGAGTGGCGCGCTCGACCACGCCGGTGCCGCTGATCCCCGCCTCGACGCGGGCGTCGAAGACGTTTTCGGCGCGCGCCTCGATCGCGATCCGGCGGGTGAGCGGGAGCGCGGCATAGCCGTCGAGCGTCGTCGCGGCGGCGAGGGTGCGGCTGTTCTGGTCGTCCTCGAATTGCGCGGCGCTGTGGCGGAGCGTCGCCGAGAGCGCGGCGTCCTGTTGCCGCCAGCCGAGTGCGGCCGAAACCAGATCGCGCGGGGTCTGCGCCGGGCGGAGGTCGTCGAGCGGGGCGGCGCTGCCCGAGGCGCGGACGTGCGGATTGACGTGGCTCCACGAGGCGCTGGCGAACCATGGGCCGTGGTCCCAGCGCGCATCCAGCTCGACGCCGGTCGACTCGATCGCATCTAGGTTCTGGCGCACGCGGTAGGTGCCGCCGGCCGCGACGAAGCCGACGCCGGGGAAGGTGCCGGGGCCACGCCCGGCGGTGACGTTGCTGATCGCGTCGAAGAGGCGGTTCCAGAACAGGGTGCCGGTCAGGCTGACCCCGCCGACCGGCACCAGGGTCACGCCGCCGTCGACGCCGGTCAGCCGCTCGGGCGAGAGCAAGGCGTTGGCGGCGACCGCGTCGGTGCCGACGCGGAACGGCCGGTAGAGTTCGTTGAGCGTCGGCAGCCGCCAGCCGCGATAGGCGGAGGTGCGCAGCGTCAGCGGCGGCGCGATCGTCCACGCCGCCCCGGCACGCCCGGTCCATTCGGTCCCCGAGCGGTCGGCGAAGTCGCTGGTGGTCAGCGCTGCGCCGTTGACGAGCGCGGTCTCGCGCAGGCGGCCGTCGGTCAGCTGCCAGCGATCGACGCGCCCGCCGAGCGTCAGCGTCAGCGCACCGGCGGTCAGCGTGCCGTCGCCGAACACGCCCCAGTTGCGCGCCGCGCCGCCCGCGACGCGGCGGCGGGTCGGGAGGCCGGCGACATAGGTATAGAGTTCCTGCGTCCGCCCGTCGACGCGGCGGATGTCGGCGCCGAAGCGCAGGTCGCGCCCGGTGCCAAGCCGCGGCGCCAGCTCGATCCGGCCGCCGACGCCGGTCGCCGGCGTGTTGTACTGGTCGAGCGTCTGCGTCGCGGTCTGGCGCGCGGCATCGACGCTTGCGAATTGCGACGCGAAGGCGCGGGTCTGGAGATAGGCGAGCGCCGACCAGCCGAGCGCACCGCGCCCGACGAAGCGCAGGCTGGCGTCGGCGCCCTCGCTGCGGTTGGTGGTGAAGGCGGTGCCGCGCGCGCGCGTGTCGGTGAAGCCGGAGACGTTGGCCTGCACCTCGGTCGAGGGCGCGACGGTGACGACGGTGCGCGCGGCGGCGGAGAATTGCTCATAGGGCGCGGGGCGGTCGGCGGGGCCGCGCTGCGCGGCGACGGTGGGGATGAAGCCGTCGCCGCGCGCATAAGCGGCAGAGAGTGTCGCGAAGCCCGCGCCGCGTTCGAGCAGCGCCGAGGCGGTGGCGTCGAGGGCGTTGCGGCTGCCATAGACGAGGTCGGCGGCGAGCGCCGGCTGGTCGCGCGGGCCGCCGCTGTCGATCTCGACCGTGCCCGCCAGCGCGCCCGGGCCGAAATAGCCGCTGCCGCCGCCGCGCGTGACGCGGATCGCGCCGATCCGGTCGGTGGCATAAGCGGGGAACGGCACCCAGCCGCCGAATGGATCGGTCTGCGGCACGCCGTCGAGGATCAGCAACGCGCGGCTGGAGGCATTGCCGCCGACCCCGCGCAGCGAGATGCCCTGACTGGTGGGGTTGGCCGAGCGCGAATCGGCGCGGCGGAATTGCTGGAGCCCGGCGACGTCGGCGAGGACGCCTTCAAGGCGGTTGCTGGCGTTCTCGCGGATGCGCGCGGCGTCGAGTGTCACGACCGACGCGGCCTTGTCGCCCGGTCGCGGCGAAAGGCCGCGGCCGCGCACGACCACCTCCTCGCCCTCCTGCGCGGCGGCCGGCGTGGTGAGCGTGCCGGCGAGCAGCAGGGCGGTGGACAGGCGTTTCATCATCGTCCTTGGGGTGGCAGTGCGAGTCAGGTCGCCGGTGCCGCGGGGAAAATGCTCAGCCGCGTTGCAAAAGCGGAGAAGAGCGTCGGCCAGGCCGCCGCCGGCGTGCCCGCGGGCAGGCGGACGCCGAAACCATGGCCGCCCTTGTCGAAGGCGTGCAACTCGGAGGGGCGCTGTGCGGCGAGCAGCGCCTGATAGAGCGCGAGGCTGTTGGCGATCGGGACGAGCCCGTCGTCACTGGCGTGCGCGAGGAAGATCGGCGCGGTCTGCGCGTCGACATGACGCTCGACCGAGGCGGCGCGGCGGGCGGCCTCATCGGAGGGGATGCCGAGCAGATTGTCGCGCGAGCCGACATGCGTGAACGGTTCGGCGAGCGAGACGACCGGGTAGATCAGCCCGGCGAGGTCGGGACGCGCCGACAGCCGGTCGCTGGCGTCGACCGGCGCATAGGTGCGTTCGGCATGGCGGGTCGCGAGGCTGCCGGCGAGATGCCCGCCGGCCGAGAAGCCGATCACCGCGACGCGTTTCGCATCGACGCCGTAACGCGCGGCATGGGCGCGGATCAGCCGCAGCCCGCGCTGCGCGTCCTGCAGCGGCACCTGCGCGCGGTCGCGCCAGCCTTCGCCGGGCAGGCGATAGGTAAGGATGAAGCAGGTGACGCCGCGCGCGGTGAGCCAGCGCGCCTGCTCCTCGCCCTCGTTGTCCCAGGCGAGGAAGCCATAGCCGCCGCCGGGGATCAGCATCACCGCCGCGCCGTTCGGCCGCGCCGGACGGCGGACGGTGAGCGTCGGCATCGCGATGCCGGTCAGCCAGCGGTCGTTGAAGCCGGGGGTCTTCGAGCGTTGTTCGACCTTGCGGGTCGGCAGCGTGGCGGGTGCGCCGGGTGGCGAGGCGGGCCAGAGCGGCAGCGTCTCGTCGCCTGCTTGCGCGGCGACGATCGCGGGCGCGAGCGGGGCAGCGGCAAGTGCGGCGAGCAGCGCGCGGCGGGTGGGGGCGTCGATCGTCGCGGCCATGCTATCTCTCTCCGAGGATTATTGCGCTTCGCTTAGGGTTTGTGTGGGGTTGCAACAAGGTGGTGGCATCGGTTTCCCTCGCGCCTGGACAGGGGAGAGGGATAGCGAAGCTTGCCAGCCCGCTGGCTAGCGTAGCTAGGGTGAGGGGTCGAGCGAGCCCGGCGGGCTCGCGCGCTCGCATCCGCGAGCGCTCACCCCTCACCCAGCTCCGACTAAGACTTTGCTGCGCAAAGCCTAAGTCTGCGCAACCCTCTCCCCTCTGCGAGGGGCGAGGGCAGAAGACACTCACCTGTGAACGCTATCATCAAAATGTGCGGGAGTGACTTACCTGCGGCAAGGTTGATGCTAAGCAGGGCGGATGACGGGGGAGAGACGCAAGCGACGCTCGGGCGTGCCGACGATCGCCGATGTGGCACAGCTGGCCGGCGTGTCGCAGATGACGGTGTCGCGCGTCATCAATGCCGAGGGCAATGTCCGCGCCGAAACACGCGACGCCGTCAATGCGGCGATCCGGCAACTCGATTATTCGCCCAACCCGGCGGCGCGGCGGCTGGCGGGCGCGGCGCAGCTGCGGATCGGGCTGCTGTTCAGCAATCCCAGCGAATCGTATCTGAGCGCCTTCCTGCTCGGCAGCCTCGATCAGGCGGGGCGGTCCGACATCCAGTTGATCGTGCAGAAATGCGAGCTGGACGATCATGAGGGCGATGTCGCGGCGCGGTTGATCGCGGGCGGGATCGACGGCGTGATCCTGCCGCCGCCCTTGTGCGATTCGCCGGTGGTGCTCGACGTGCTGCTGGCGGCGGGGATTCCGACCGTCGCGGTGGCGACCAGCGCGCCGCCGCCGCAGGTCGGCGCGGTGGCGATCGACGACCGCGGCGCGGCGGCGGCGATGACCGCGCATCTGCTCGCGCTGGGGCATCGCCGGATCGGCTTCATCCGCGGCAACGACAATATCCATGCCAGCGCCGAGCGGCTGGCGGGCTATCGCGCCGCCCTGATCGCGGCGGGGCAGGCGCCCGACGACGCGCTGGTCGCGAACGGGCTGTTCGATTACCGCTCCGGGCTGGTCGCCGCCGAGCGGTTGCTCGACATGGCCGAGCCGCCGACCGCGATCTTCGCAAGCAACGACGATATGGCGGCGGCGTCGGTGGCGGTGGCGCATCGCCGCGGGCTGGACGTGCCGCGCGACCTGACGGTGTGCGGGTTCGACGATAGCGCGCTGGCGACGACGATCTGGCCCGAGCTGACCACGATCCGCCAGCCGATCGCGGACATGAGCCGCGCGGCGATCGAGCTGCTGGCCGGTATGCTGTCCGAGCGTCGCGAGGCGGGACGCGGTGCGGCGAAGCAGGTGACGCTGGACTATACGCTGGTGCGGCGGGGGTCCGACGCGCCGCCGCGCCCGGCTGCCGCCGAACGGGGTCGCTGAACCGCACCGCGCGTGATAGCGCGCGGCGGTCATCGGTGACGGGCGTGGAGATATGACGGTGCGTGACGGCGTGGCAGCGGGGCGCGGCTGAGATGGGCGCGATCGCCGGGCTGTTCCATCCCTCGACCCCCAAGCCGGTCGATCCGGCGCGCGTCCGCGCGATGGCGGCGGCGATGGCGCATCGCGGGCCGGACGGCGCGGGCGAATGGACCGCGCCGGGGGTCGGCTTCGCGCACCGGCGGCTGGCGGTGATCGGGGGCGCCGCGGCGACGCAGCCGGTCGCGACCGCGGACCTGCGCTATGCCGCGATGCTCGACGGGACGATCCTGAACCATGCGGCTTTGCGCGACGAGCTGCGCGGGTTGGGGCATCGCTTCGCGGGGGAGGGCGATGCGGAGGTGGTGCTGCACGGCTTTGCGGCGTGGGGGCCGGCGTTGCTCGACCGGCTGGAGGGGGCGTTCGCGATCGCGGTGCACGACGCGGCGACGCAGACGCTGTTCCTCGCGCGCGACCGGCTGGGGGCCAAGCCGCTGCATCTGGCGATGCTGCCGGATGGCGCGCTGATCTTCGCATCCGAGCTGAAGGGGTTGCTCGCGCATCCGTTGCTGCGGCGCGTGCCCGATGCGGCGGCGGTCGGGGACTATCTGACACTGGGGTATGTGCCCGACGACGCCTGCGTGATCGCGGGGGTGGAGAAGCTGCCGGCGGGGCATTTCCTGCTGGTCGAGCGCGGGCGGCCGGTGCGCGGCGCGCGGCGGTGGTGGGGCTTGGCCGACGCGGGCGAGGCACCGGCAGAGGCGCTGCTGCCCGAGCTGCGCGCGGCGGTGGCGCGGGGGGCCGCCGCCGCGCGGCCGGTGGCGCTGCTGCTCGGCGGGCTGGGCGATGCGGCGGTGGTCGCGCTGGCGGCGGAGGCGAGCGCGAAGGCGGTGGCGACGGTCGGTGTCGGCGACGAAGGTGGGGTGGCGGCGCGGTTCGCGACCGCGCATCGGCAAGCGGCGCTCGATGACCTGCCGGGATTGCTGGATGATCTGGTGGCGGCGTTTGACGAGCCGTGCGGCGATCCGGCGGCGCTGGCGGCGATCGTCGCGGCGCGCGGGAGCGGGCCGGTCGTGATGTCGGGGGCCGGCGCGTCGCTGCTGCTGGACGGCGGACGCTGGCGGCGGTTCGCACGGCGCGAGCGCTGGCGGCGGTGGCGGTGGACGCTGCCGGGGCTGGGCGAGGCGCGGGCGGATTATGCGCTGGCGGTCGGCGCGGTGGACGTGGGTGAGGTGTGGCGGGCGCAGGCGCTCGCGCAGCGGTTCGGGGCGGCATGGGGTGCGGGCGATCCGCTGGAGGCCGCGCTGCGCACCGATCTGGCGACGCGACTGCCGGGGCAGGTGCTGACGATCGCCGATCGCGCCGGGATGGCGGCGGGAGCGGAGTGGCGGACGCCGTTCGCCGATCCGGCGCTGGTGACGTTCGTGCTGTCGCTGCCGGCCGGGGTGCGGGGGGCGCGGACCTCGCCGCTGGTCGGGGCGATGGCGCGGCATCTGCCGGCGATGCCCGTCACCGCGCCGTCGCTGCCGGTGTCGCAATGGTTGCGGGGGGCGCTGGCGGCGGACGTGGCGCGGCTGGAACGGTCGCGGCTTCTCGCCGAGCTGGGGTGGTTCGACACGGCGCGGATCGCGGCGTGGATCAAGCGACACCGCGGCGGGGACGAATCGCGCGACCTGCTGCTGTGGCGGTTGCTGGTGCTGGAGCGGAGCCTCAGCCGGTTGTTCGGCTGGCCAGCGTCCGTTTGATGAACAGGTCGAACAGCTGCGGCCAGTGCGAACCGGGGAGGTCGGGCGGGAGATAGGCGGGGCCGAAGCCGTGGCCGCCTTCCTGAAAGAAATGCGCCTCAACGGTCACGCGCGCGGCCTGACAGGCGGCGAGCATCGCCATCGGCTGCGCCGCGGGGACGACCGGATCGTCGAGCGCGTGGGTGATGAAGATCGGCGGCGTGTCGCGATTGACGCGCCGGTCGGTGTCGAAGCGCGCCGCGCCGAGCGCGCCGACGCGCATCCGGTCGCCGGTGACGACCGGGTAGATCAGCCCGGCATAAGCGGGACGCGCGGGATGGTCGTCGGCGGTGTCGAGCGGCGCGTAGACCGGGTCGGCGTAGGCGGTGGCGATGCTGGCGGCGAGCAGCCCGCCCGCCGAGAAGCCGACCACGCCCAGCCCGGCGGGATCGATCGCGAAATCGGTGGCGCGGGCGCGGATCAGCCGCATCGCACGCTGCGCGTCCTGCAGCGGCACGTCCTGCGGCTCCAGCCAGCCTTCGCCGGGGAGGCGATAGGCGAGGACGAAGACCGTGACGCCGAACGGGTTGAAGGTCCGCGCGACGTTGATCCCCTCGTTCTCGACCGAGAGGTAGCGATAGCCACCGCCGGGGAGCGACAGCAAAGCGCGGCCATCGGGGCGCGTGGGGCGGTAGACGCCCACGACGGGCTCGGCGACGCCGCGCAGGTGGAGTTCGCGGCGCGGAGGCTGGCCGCTCATCTCGTTGTTCGGCGTGGGGAGGCGGCGCGGGCTGTTGGGCGGCCGGTTCGGCCAGAGCGTGAAATGCTCGCGTGGCGGCCATTGGGTGACGTCCTGCGCGGACACCTGCTTTGCGAGCGTGAGGGTGGCGAGGCTGGCCGCTCCGCCGATCAAGGCGCGCCGGTCGATTGGCATCCGTGTCCCTCCGTTGTTTTCGAGAGGGTTATGGCAGGGGTTGAAGAGTGGGTGCAACCATGGCTGTCGTTTCGGCGGGCTTGCGCGCTCCGAATACCACATCGTCATCCCGGACTTGATCCGGGATCCCGCTTCTTCTTTCTCGACTGTCACGAAGAAGCGGGGCCCCGGATCAAGTCCGGGGCGACGAACGAGGGTGGGCCGTCGTGACAGCCACTGACATCGGAGGTTCTGGATTCCCGCCTTCGCGGGAATGACAAAGGGGGAGAGCGACTGTGACTCTCCCCCCGCATCACATCATTTGGTGTCGAACAGCGTCGCCCACTTGCGGGTCGGGCGGTCCTTCCACAGCCCGCGGTGGTAGGCGTCCGACGCCAGCAGCGGCATCACCGAGCCGGCCTCGGCGAACACCATCTGCTCGATGCCGGTGTTGACCTTGCCCCAGCTCGCCGCCTCCTGCAGCGTCGAGGACGAGCAGGCGCCGTCGCGGACGTCGGCGACGGTGATCTGCACCGCATACTTATGCACCTCGACATCCTCGTGCCCGAGGATTTCGGCGCAGACGACGGTGTCCTGAATGAAGTTCTTCGGCACGCCGCCGCCGATCATCAGCAGCCCGGTGGTGCCGGCCTTGATCTTGATGTCGGTCAGCTCGCGGAAGTCGGCGACCGCGTCGATCATCAGATACGGCTTGCCTTCCTTCGCACGGTCGACCTGATGCTTGACGAGGCCGAAGCCCGCCGAGCTGTCGACGAACGCCGGGCAGAAGATCGGCACGTCATGCTCATAGGCGAGCTTGACGAGGCTGTTCTCCTTCTTGCCGTGCTCGACGAGATACTTGCCCATCTCGCGGATGAAGGCGCGCGACGAATAGGCCTTCGGTTCGATCGCATTGCAGATCTCGTAGATCGTGTGGTCGCAGTCCTGAAGCTGCTCCTCGTCGATGTACGTGTCGTAGATGCGGTCGATGTAGAGCGAGCGCAGCGTGTCGTCATCGGGCACCTCGAGCGCCTGATAATGCTTGTGGCCGAGGCCCTCGAAGAAATCCATGTCGACGATGGTGGCGCCGGTGGCGACGATCACGTCGACCATGTTGTTGCGCACCAGCTCGGCATAGAGGTCCATGCAGCCGCCGGCCGAGGTCGATCCGGCGATGACGAGGACGACGGTACAGTCCTTGTCGCCGAGCATCTGGTTGTAGATCTTCGTCGCGCGGCCGAGGTCGCGGCTGGTGAAGCTCATGTCGCTCATCGCGTCGACGATCGGGCGCGCGTCGAAGCTCTTGATGTCGATGTGCTTGACCTGCTTCGACAGCAGTTCCGCCTTGCGGGTGTCGTTGATGGTGGTGTCGGTCATGGGGGCTCCCACAGGGAAATACACGTCGTTCAATGGGGACGCGAAAACCCGAACGATGACGGCGTGCGGAATGTCCGCACGCCGTCACCGGATCACTGAAGTCGGAAGGTTACAGCTTCACGACGTTGCCGGTAACCTGTCGCGGCAGTTCGATGTAGAGCGACTCCATCGGCTCGTCGGTGGCGACCACCGTCTCGTCCGAGGTGAAGCCGTTGAACGCGGTGCGCATCGCCGCGCCGTACGCGCCGAGCATCCCGACCTCGACATAATCGCCGACGGTCACGTCCGCGGGGAGCGGGAACGGACCGGGCATATAGTCCATGTCGTCGCAGGTCGGACCCCACAGGCTGAACGCATGATCGCGGACGGTCGACTCCGGCTCGCGCAGCAGCGCGACCGGGTAGCGCCAGCCGATGTGCGCCGCGTCGAACAGCGCGCCATAGGCGCCGTCGTTAATGTACAGTTCCTCGCCGCGGCGCCGCTCGACGCGCACCACGACCGAGCTGTACTCGGCGCTGAGCGCACGGCCGGGTTCCGCCCAGAGTTCGGCCGAATAGCTGATCGGCAGGCTCTCGAACGCGCGGTGGATCGTCTCAAAGTAGCGCTCCAGCGGCGGCGGGGTCATGCCCGGATAGACCGACGGGAAGCCGCCGCCGACGTCGATGACGTCGACCGTCACCGCCGCACCGACGATCGCCTGACGCACGCGCTCCATCGCCTGTGCATAGGCATCCGGGGTCATCGCCTGCGAACCGACATGGAAGCAGATGCCGAGCGCATCTGCGACCTGACGCGTGGCGAGCAGCAGCTCCTTCGACTCGTCGGGCGCGACGCCGAACTTGGCGCCGAGGCTGAGCTTCGAATGCTCCGACGAGACGCGCAGCCGCACACAGAGCGTGAGGTCCGCCGCGCCGCGGGTGGCACGCACGATCTTCGCCAGCTCTTCCATGCTGTCGAGCGAGAAGGTGCGGACACCGTGCGTGTAATACGCCTCGGCGATCGCTTCCTCGGCCTTGACCGGGTGCATGAAGCACAGGGTCGCGTCCGGCAGGGTGCGGGCGACCAGACGGACCTCGGCGATCGAGGCGACGTCATAGGTCGTCACACCGTTGTCATAGAGCGTGCGTAGCAGCTCCGGGCTCGGGTTCGCCTTGACCGCATACATGGTCCGGCCCGGAAACTTCTCCGTGAAGAAGCGGGCGGCCCGTGCCGCGGCGTGCGGACGAACGATCGTCACCGGCTGGACCGGTTGACGCATGGCGATGTCGATGGCCCCGGCGACGGAATCGGCGGGAACGGTCGAGAGGGGCGCTAACCCCAGCGCGCGATGATGCTGGTGCAACTCAAGGGACCTCCAATTGCCTTTCGGCATACGGTGACAAAAAGCTGCCTTGCGGTTGGAAGTCCCATGGGGCAGCGGAGGCGCGAAATATGATCGCTGGACGTGGATGTAAAGTGTCCATTGCGACGAAAGGTTCAATCGTGACGATTATGCGACAGCCGACCCGCGCCGGGGTGCGTGACGCCGCGGCCAAGGTGGCGGCAGTGCTCCCGCCGACGCCGATTTTGTCGCATGAAATCAGGGGTATGGATGTCGTCTTGAAGGCGGAGTGTCTTCAGCCGATCGGGGCCTTCAAGGTGCGCGGGGCATGGCATCGGCTGACCGCCTTGAGCGACGAATCGAGGCAGCGCGGCGTCGTGGCGTTCTCGTCGGGCAATCATGCGCAGGGCATCGCCTGGGCGGCGAAGCGACTGGGTATTTCGGCAACGGTGGTGATGCCCGCCGACGCGCCGGTCGCCAAGCGCGACTCGACGCTCGCACTCGGCGCGGAGGTGGTGCCGTACGACCGTGCCACGGAGTCGCGCGAGGCGATCGCGGCGCGACTGGCCGAGGCACGCGGGGCGACATTGGTGCCGAGCTTCGACGATCCGTGGGTGATCGAGGGGCAGGGCAGCGCCGGGATCGAGGCCGCGGCGCAGATGGCGGCGGCCGGGCTCGGCGCGCCGCGGCATGTGGTGGTGCCATGCGGCGGGGGCGGGCTGGCGGCGGGGCTGGCGCTGGCGTTGCCCGAGGCGCGGGTGACGGTGGTCGAGCCCGAGGGCTGGGACGACATGCGCCGCAGCCTGGAGGCGAGCTGGATCGAGCCGGTCGGCGACGCGCCGCCGCCGACTGCGTGCGACGCGTTGCAGACGCGGCAGGTGTCGCCGCTGACCTTCGACGTGCTGGCGCGGCGCGATGCGACCGGGGTGGCGGTCAGCGAGGCGGAGATACGCGCGGCGCAGCGCTGGGCTGCGGCGCAGCTGCGGCTGGTGGTCGAGCCGGGCGGCGCGGTGGCGCTGGCGGCGGTGCTGGCGGGGCGGGTCGGGGTCGAGCCGGGGATGCTGGTGATCCTGTCGGGCGGGAACGTCGACCTGGCGGATTATGCGCGCGTGCTGGCGGGGGAAGGGGCGTGAACGCTGCTTCGCTGAGCGGCATCGCGGCGGTCGCGCCGGCGGTGGCGATGCTGGCGGCGTTCGCGTGCGCGATCGGCGGGGGATATTTGCTGGTGAAGCGGCGGCAGCGGCTGAAGGGCGTGCTGATGCTGGTGATGGCCGCGGTGCTGGTGGGGAATGTGCTGATCTGGACGATGTGAGGGTGGGTGAGGGTGGGTGAGGGTGGCGGTTGGTTTGGCGCGCCACCTTCCCCACGGTCGTCATCCCCGCGAAGGCGGGGATCCAGAACCTCTGGGGTTTCGGCCTTTGCGACGACCTGCGCGTCTGGATTCCCGCCTGCGCGGGAATGACGGAGAACGGGCCGCGGGCAAAGCCCGCGTCGTCGGTCCGCGCGGGGCGCCGCCGGCCGGTGAGCCGCGGAAGGCGGGCGCAGGCGGTCGCCTGCGCTTCGGCGCGGCTCACTTGATCGGCGAGTTCGGGTCCAGACGCATGTCGAGGTAATTGTCGACCGACTTCATCAGGTCGTCCATCTCGTGCTCGAAGAAGTGGTTGGCGCGCGGGATCACGTCGTGGTGGATCGTGATGTGCTTCTGCGTGCGCAGCTTGTCGACCAGCTTCTGCGAGGCGAGCGGGGTGGCGACCTCGTCCTCGGCGCCCTGGATGATGATCCCCGACGACGGGCACGGCGCGAGGAACGAGAAATCGAACAGGTTCGCGGGCGGCGCAATCGAGATGAAGCCGCGGATCTCCGGACGGCGCATCAGCAGCTGCATCGCGATCCACGCGCCGAAGCCGAAGCCGGCGACCCAGGTGGTCTGCGCCTCCTGATGGAAGCTCTGCACCCAGTCGAGCGCGGAAGCCGCGTCGGACAGTTCGCCGATGCCATTGTCGAACGTGCCCTGGCTCTTGCCGACGCCGCGGAAGTTGAAGCGCAGCGTGGCGAAGCCGCGGCGCTGGAAGGTCTTGTACAATTCCTGCACGATCTTGTTGTTCATCGTGCCGCCCGCGTTCGGGTGCGGGTGGAGGATCATCGCGACGGGCGCGCGCGGGCGCGGGGCGGGGGCGAAGCGCCCCTCGATGCGGCCTTCGGGTCCGGGAAAGATGACTTCTGGCATGATGACCTTGTGCTTGGACAGGCAGCCGTTGGGGCCGGCGGGAAGCGCGCTATATAGGCCCGAACGCCGAAAATGGAATGTGTCTTGACCGAGCCGCTGTACCTCGACCACGCCGCGACGACTCCGATGACCCCCGCGGCCGTGCAGGCGGTACGGGACGGGATGGGGATGTGGGCCAATCCGTCCTCGCCGCACGCCGCCGGACGCGCGGCGCGCGCGGCGCTGGAGGCGGCGCGGGGGCGGATCGGGGCCGCTTATGGCTGGCGGCACGAGGTGTTGCTGACGAGCGGGGCGAGCGAGTCGCTGGCGATCGCGCTGGGACGGTGCACGCTCGCGCGGCGGATCGTGTCGGCGGTGGAGCATGATGCGGTGCTGCGTGCGGGCGGGCGCGCGGAGGTGCTGCCGGTCGATGCGCTGGGGCGGGTCGATGCGGGGGCGCTGGGCGATGTATCGGGCGCGCTGGTGGCGGTGCAATGGTGCAACAGCGAAACCGGGGTGCGGCAGCCGATCGCCGACATCGCTGCGGCGGTGCAGGAGGGCGGCGGGTTGCTGCTGGTCGATGCCGCGCAGATGCCGGCGTCGGATGAGCTGGCGGACGTGGCGGACTTCGTGGCGGTGTCGGCGCACAAGCGCGGCGGGCCGCCGGGAACGGGCGCGCTGCTGGTGCGCGACGTTGCGACCTTGCATCCGAGCGGCGGGCAGGAACGCGGCTATCGGCCGGGGACCGAGAATCTGCCGGGCGTGCTCGGCCATGCCGCGGCGCTGGACGAGGCGGAGCCGGATCATGGCGAGCGCCGCGCGCGGCTTGATGACGCGATCCGGCGCTCGGGCGGGATCGTCGTCGCGGAAGATGCCGCGCGGCACCCGGCGATCGGCGCCTATCGGATGCCGGGGGTCGCGTCGGCGGCGCAGTTGATCCGCTTCGACTTGGCAGGCATCGCGGTGTCGGCGGGAAGCGCCTGTGCGAGCGGGAGCCTCAAGCCCAGCCATGTGCTGCGCGCGATGGGGTGGAGCGAGGAGGCGTCGCGCGAGGTGGTGCGGGTGAGCTTCGGGCGGACGACGAGCGATGACGACGTCGAGCGCTTCATCGCGGCGTGGCGCGGGGTGGCGCGTGCGACCGGGCGGTTCGCGGCGTGACCTATCTCGATTATCAGGCGACGACCCCGCTCGCGCCAGAGGCGCTGGACGCGATGCTGCCGTGGCTGCGCGACGGCCATGCCAATCCGCATTCGCCGCATCGCGCCGGGCGCGCGGCGAAGGCGGCGGTCGAGGTGGCGCGCGCGCAGGTCGCGGCGCTGTTGCCCGCTGGCGGGCGCGTGGTGTTCACGAGCGGGGCGACCGAGGCGCTCAATTGGGCGATCAAGGGCGTGGGCGGCGCGATCGTGACGCAGGCGACCGAACATGCCGCGGTGCTCGACACCGTGGCGGCGAGCAGGCGCGCGCATGTGGTGCTGCCGGTCGATGGCGGCGGGCGGGTCGCCCCGGACGCGGTCGCAGCGGCGGTGCGCGAGACGGGCGCGCGGCTGGTGGCGGTGATGCTGGTCAACAACGAGATCGGGACGATCCAGCCGGTCGCGGAGATTGCGGCGGCGGTGAAGCCGCTCGGTGCGCTGCTGCTGTGCGATGCGGTGCAGGGGTTCGGTCGCGTTGCGATCCCGGAGGCGTGCGACATGGTCGCGATCTCCGCGCACAAGATCCATGGGCCGAAGGGGATCGGCGCCTTGTGGGTGCGCGACGGCGTGACGCTGATGCCGTTGTTGCATGGCGGGGATCAGGAAGGCGGGCGATCGGGGACGCTGAGTCCGGCTTTGTGCGCGGGGTTCGGGGCGGCGGCGGCACTGGCGAAGGCGCGGATGGCGGACGATGCGGTGGAGGCGGGGCGGCTGTTCGGCGTGGCGCGCGCGCGGCTGAGCGGGTGGACGCTCAATGGCGCCGACGACCAGCGCTGGCCGGGCAATCTGAGCGTGCGGCGCGACGGGCTGGATGTCGCGCGATTGATGAGCGACGTGCGCGACGTGGCGTTCTCGGCGGGGTCGGCGTGCGCGAGCGGGTCGGGGCGGACAAGCCACGTGCTGCGCGCGATCGGGCTGAGCGAGGCGCAGGCGCGATCGACGATCCGCGTCGGCTTCGGGCGCTATACGCGTGAGGATGAAGTGCTGGCGGCGCTCGACCGGTTGGTGGCGGCGGCGGATGCGCAGAAGGTGGCGGCATGAAGGTCTTGTTCGATGGCGACGAGCTGCCGGCGTGCGCGGGGGAGCGGTTGCTCGACGTCGCGCGGCGCAACGGGCTGCCGCTGGAGGGGACGTGCAACGGCGATCTGGCGTGCGCGACCTGCCATGTGATCGTCGACGCCGAGTGGTTCGCGAAGCTGCCGGCGGCGCGCGAGGAAGAGGAGGACATGCTCGACCTCGTCGCCGATGCGCGGCGGACCAGCCGGCTGGCGTGCCAGATCGTGCTGACGCCGGAATTCGACAAGCTTTCTGTTAGCTTACCATAGGGTTCAGGGTCGGTGCAGCGCCGCCGGATCATCTTGCCGGACAGGGCAGGGGATTTCGGGAGTAGAGCGTATGAAACTGATGACCTTGAGCTTCGCGGGCCTGATGGCCGCCATGACGCTGGTGCCGACCGCGGCCTCCGCGCAGCCGGGACCGCGGCATCACTGGGACGACCGTCGCGGCTGGGACGATCGGCGTGATGATCGCCGCGGCTGGGACGATCGGCGTGGCTGGCGTGGTGACCGTGGCTGGCGTGGTGACCGCGGGTGGCGCGGCCATCGCGGCTGGCGCGGGGATCGTTATGCGTGGAACGGCTATCGCGGACCGCGCACGCAGACCGTGTGCCGTTGGGTAGACGGTTATTATGGGCCGCAGCGCCGCTGTTTCCGCGTGCGTCGCTAACGGTTTGATGCTTTGACTTGATCGGGCCGCCCGGCTCCGCCATAGGGCGCGCGGGAGTCGGGCGGACGTGGTCGTCGCCAACCTGGTCAGGTCCTGACGGAAGCAGCCACAACGATTTCGCCGCGGGTCGTTCCGGCTCCCACCGCGCAGACAGCGAGAGAGCGGCGTTGCCGCTCCACGCTGACAAGCGCGGCCGGCGGGGCGCAGCTCCGACCGACGCCGCGGCTTTGCCGCGGCGGTTTTTTTCTGACACATCGGTGTCGGTTTGCCGGGCGAGCGGATCGCGAGACTTTACAGACATGGGCCCCTGCCTTCGCAGGGGCGACGGGCTGATTGCCGCCGGAACGTTGTTGAAGCTGGCGTCTGCGCAGCGGATAGTCGGCGGATGATGTGGATCATCGCCAAGGCCGCCAGATCGTTCCTGCGCCCGCATTGGCGGCGTTGGCACGAGACATGGGGACCACCGGTGCCACAAACCCTGTCGCAATGGACTTGCGTGCGATCGAGCTTGATGCTGACCGACACCTTCAACCGACGCGGCATCAGCGCGACGCTGCGCAGTGGGCGTGGCAACGGCTTCGGGATACGCGTGGCTGGCTGTTGGGAGAGTCATGCATGGGTTGAAGCCGACGGACAGATCGTCGACATCACCGCCGATCAGTTCGGGTACGCTCCGGTGATCGTCGCACGCTTCGATCATCCCGTTTACCGTGCCGCACAAGACTCCCACGGGCAGCTTGCGCCCAGTCAGGCCGCTGTCGACGCGGTCGCGGAGGTCTGGCCGGCGTGGTGCGGGTATCTGACGGGCGCGTCGGTCTGACGATAGCGCATCGCGCAGTCGGCCATGCTGGCCGCCAGACGCGCAAGCGCGGGCGGCGGGGCGCAGGTTCGGCCGATGACGCGGCTTTGCCGCGGCGGTTTTCTTCTGACGAATCGGCGATTGTTTGGCCGGCGAGCGGATATCGAGACTTTACAGACATGGGCCCCTGCCTTCGCAGGGGCGACCGTGGGTGAAATCTGGCGGTCGCTTATCGGCGGGTGTTCCGGCGACGGCGGCCCCTCACCCCGGCCCTCTCCCCGTGGGGGAGAGGGAGGAGCGTCCCTCTCGCCCACGGGGAGAAGCCTTCGACAAGCCGCCCGTGCGCTCCTATATCCCACGGCAATGTCCGACTCTCTCGACCTCGGTACGCCGCCGCAGCCCGTGGCAAGCGCGCAGCCTTATCGCGTGCTGGCGCGCAAGTATCGGCCGCAGACGTTCGCCGCGCTGATCGGGCAGGACGCGATGGTCCAGACGCTCGGCAACGCGATCAAGCGCGACCGGATCGCGCATGCCTTTCTGCTGACCGGGGTGCGCGGGGTCGGCAAGACCTCGACCGCGCGACTGATCGCCAAGGCGCTCAATTGCATCGGCGCGGACGGGCAGGGCGGGCCGACGATCGATCCGTGCGGGGTGTGCGAGCCGTGCCGTGCGATCGCCGAGGGGCGGCATATCGACGTGATCGAGATGGACGCCGCCAGCCATACCGGCATCGACGACGTGCGCGAGATCATCGAGGCGTCGCGCTATGCCGCGGTGTCGGCGCGCTACAAGATCTATATCATCGACGAAGTCCATATGCTGTCGAAGGCGGCGTTCAACGGGCTGCTCAAGACGCTGGAGGAGCCGCCGGCGCATGTAAAATTCCTGTTCGCCACCACCGAGGTGAACAAGGTGCCGGTGACGGTGCTGTCGCGTTGCCAGCGGTTCGATTTGCGACGCATTCCGGCGCAATTGCTCGCCGAGCATTTCGGGCGTGTCGTGGAGGCCGAGGGCGCGCAGGCCGATCCCGAGGCGCTGGCGCTGATCGCGCGCGCGGCGGAAGGGTCGGCGCGCGACGGGCTGTCGATCCTCGATCAGGCGATCGCGCATGCCGATCTCGAAGGCGGGGGCGTGCGCGCCGAGGCGGTGCGCGAGATGCTCGGGCTGTCGGATCGCAATGCGGTGCGCGACCTGCTGGCGCTGGTGCTGGCGGCGGATGCGCCGGGCGCGCTGGCGGCGCTGCGACGGCAATATGATCTGGGGGTCGATCCGCTCGGCGTGATGCGCGCGCTGCTCGAGGCGGTGCACGGCGTGACGCAGGTGAAGGTCGGCGCGCCCGACGATCCGGCGCAGCCGGCCGAGGAGCGCGCGGCGTATCGGGAGTGGGCTGCCAAGCTGTCGTTCCCGGCGCTCCACCGGCTGTGGCAATTGTTCCTGAAGGGGCATGAGGAGGTCGGGCGCGCGGCGCTGCCGATCGAAACCGCCGAGATGGCGATCCTGCGCGCGATCCATGCCTCGACGCTGCCCGATCCGGGCGAGCTGGCGCGGCGGCTGGCGGCGGGGGACGTGCCGGTCGCGGCGCCCAGCGCGCCTGCTGCGCCGACCGCGCCACCGACGCCGGAGGATCGCGCGCCGAAGGAATTCGCGGGGGTGCTGGCGTTGCTCGACGAGCGCGGCAAGCTCGACCTGCTGGTGCGGCTGCGGCGCGGCGCGAGCCTCGTCCGCTATGCGCCGCCCGAGATCGTGTTCAGCGGGACGCGGCCCTTGTCGACCGATACGCTGACCGAGCTGGCGGCGGTGCTGCGCGAGGCGACGGGGACGCCGTGGAAGCTGGCGATGGCCGATTTGCCCGGCGCGCCGACGATGTTCGAAGCCGAGCAGGACGTGGTGCAGGCGCGGCATGACGCGGCGCGCGCGCATCCGATCGTCGCCGCCGCATTCGACGCCTTTCCGGGCGCCGAACTGATCGATCCGAAACCCGCGCAAAGGAGCATTACATGAAGGATCTCAACGACATTCTGGCGATGGCCCAGAACGTCCAGAACGAACTGCAAAAGGCGCAGGACAGCCTCGACACGATCGAGGTCGAGGGCGTCGCGGGCGGTGGGCTGGTCAAGGTCAAGGCGTCGGCCAAGGGGCGGATCATTTCGGTCGCGCTCGACGACTCGCTGATCGTGCCGTCCGAGAAGCAGATGCTGGAGGACCTGATCGCGGCGGCGCTGAACGATGCGCGTGCCAAGGCGGATGCGGCGTCGTCGACCGAAATGTCGAAGATGACCAGCGGGCTGCCGCTGCCGCCGGGATTCAAGCTGCCGTTCTGATCCGGATCGGGACAGTCGCAAGTCCTTCCGGTAACGGAACATTGCTGCCGCGGTCGCATTCATGGCCCTATCATTCGAGAGGGAGAGAGCCATGAGTGACGATCGCGTGACGCAGACCCCGCACACCACGATCATCGAGCGCCGTGGCGGCGGCGGTGGCGGGTTGCTGATCGGTCTGGCGGTGCTGATCGTGGTGGCGGTCGCGGCCTATTTCATGATCGCGCGCGGTGACAGCGAGACGGCCAAGAACAATGCGATCACCTCGGCGGCGAAGAGCGTCGAGAGCACCGCGGACAAGGCGGGGTCGGCGATCGATGGGGCGACCGACGGCAAGTGATGGTACAGCTTACTTCGTCACCCCGGACTTGATCGTGGGTCCCGCTATTTACCTCACGTCAGGTAAGGGAGCGGGGCTTCGGATCAAGTTCGGGGCGATGGAGTGGGTTGAGTTGCTTTACAACAGCGACCCCTGCCGGGCGCTGCTTTCGCGCGGGGCCTGCCGGAACGCCGCGGTGGCGTCGACATAGGGCAGGTCCGGGCGGCGGCCCCTGAATAGCTCGGCGAGGGTGATGATCTGGAGCCGCGGGTAGCTTTTGCCCGTGACCGCGGAGGTGAAGCGGCCGGCGGCGGCGGCTTCCTTTTCCATCGGGCGCGATGGCGCGGCCTTGGTGACGAAGACGGCGGCGGCGGCCTTCTCGCGGATCATTGCGGAATGCAGGTCGCGGACCATCGTCACGCCGACGTGATCGCCGCCCTTCACCGATACGAGCGCGCGTTCGGTGCGGCGGCCGTCGGGCTTGAAGTAGATGATCCCGTCGACTCCGCCATCGGCGCCCTTCCTGCGGCCGCCATACGGCATGGCGTCGACCATCGACACCGCCCACCATTGAAACTGATACTTGTCGCGGCGGGCGAGGTCCTCGGCGGAGGCGAGGTCCTTGGGCGTGCCCTCGACGGTGAAGGCGACGCCGGGGAAGGCGGCCTGCATCCGCTTCTCGATCAACGAGATGGCGAGATGGGTGACGTCGATCCCGATCCACTGGCGGTGGAGCTTCTGCGCGGCATGGACCGCGGTGCCGCAGCCGCAGAACGAGTCGAGCACGACGTCGCCCTCGTTCGAGGAGGCGGCGATGATCCGTTCGAGCAGCGCGATCGGCTTTTGGGTCGGGTAACCGAGCCGTTCCTGCGCCTGTGAGTTGAGCGCCGGGATGTCAGCCCATAGCGCCTGCACTGGCATCCCCTTCGCTTCGTCGAGATAGCGTTTGAGGCGGATGCCGCCGCTGCGCGTGAAATGCAGCCGGCCTTCGGCGTCGAGGCGGCGCATCGTCTCCTCGGGCATCCGCCACAAGGAGGTCACGCCTTTATAGTCATAGGTGTAGCCGCCCCCCGAAAGCCCCTTGGCGGTGAGATTGTCGTCGGTCCAGCGGCGGCCATCGGGGTCGCTCTGGCTGAAGCGCGCCTCATAGTCCGGGTCGTAGGCGGTATAGGCGGGGTGCCAGACATGCTCGGCGCTGCGCGTGTAGAACAGCAACGTGTCGAGGTTGCGCCCCCAGCGGCCGCCATCGGCGTGCGCGGTGGTGCGCTTCCAGATGATCTCGTTGCGGTAGCGATCGGCGCCGAACACGCCGTCGAGCAGCAGCTTGAGGTAGTGGCTGGCGGTGGAGTCGCAGTGGAGATAGAGGCTGCCGCTGGGCTTCAGCACGCGATGCAGCTCGATCACGCGCACCGCCATCATCGCCAGATAGGCCATCATGTCGTTTTCGCCGAGGAACGCGCGCATCGCGTTCAGCAGGTCGAACGCCTTGGTGTGGCCGCTGCGCGCGACCTGGTCGAAGGCGTCCTCGGCGCGGTCGTTCCAGCACCACGTGTCCTCGAACGCCTCGATCTGCGCGTCGGCGCCGTCGCCGGTCGGCGAGCGGAAGAGGATGTTGTAACTGGCGTTCGAGTTGAAGGGCGGGTCGAGATAGACGAGGTCGATCGTCGCGTCGCCGATCTCGCGGCGGAGCACGTCGAGGTTGTCGCCGTAATAGAGGTGGTTGGTGGGCCGGTTCGCGCTGGACATACGCGCGACTGGAGCGGGGCGCGGCGGGGTTGTCGCGGGGAGGTGGGGCCGTTGCGGAGCGGGTTGGGGCTTGCGTGCTGGGGGCGGATCGCGCCGTAATGGAGGTAGTTGCGCGAGCTGTGTTCACCCCTCCCCCTCGGGGGAGGGGCCGGGGGGTGGGGCAGTTCCGCAGACCTTGCGCTCGTGGACAGGCCCCACCCCAACCCCTCCCCTGAAGGGGAGGGGCTTTCAGGTCAGCCGTGGCCGGCCAGCGCCGCGAGCAGCAGCAGCGCGACGATGTTGGTGATCTTGATCATCGGGTTGACCGCCGGGCCGGCGGTGTCCTTGTACGGATCGCCGACCGTGTCGCCGGTCACCGCGGCCTTGTGTGCTTCCGAGCCCTTGCCGCCGTGGTTGCCGTCCTCGATATACTTCTTGGCATTGTCCCACGCGCCGCCGCCGCTGGTCATCGACAGCGCGACGAACAGCCCCGAGACGATCACGCCGAGCAGCATCGCGCCGAGCGCCGCAAAGCCGCTCGCCTGCCCGTCGACCGCGCGGACAATGAAGTAGAGTGCGATCGGCGACAGCACCGGGAGCAACGACGGCACGATCATCTCGCGGATCGCGGCGCGGGTGACGAGGTCGACGGTGCGGCCGTAATTGGGGCGGCTGGTGCCCTGCATGATGCCGGGATTGTCGCGGAACTGCTCGCGGACTTCCTGCACCACCGCGCCGGCCGCGCGACCGACCGCGGTCATCCCGAACGCGCCGAACAGATAGGGGAGCAATGCGCCGAGCAGCAGCCCGACGATCACGTAGGGGTTGCTCAGCGAGAAATCGACGGTGAGGTCGGGGAAGTAGGTGCGCAGATCGGTGGTGTAGGCGCCGAACAGCACCAGTGCGGCCAGCCCCGCCGAGCCGATCGCATAGCCCTTGGTCACCGCTTTCGTCGTGTTGCCGACCGCGTCGAGCGCGTCGGTGCGTTCGCGGACCTCGTCCTCCAGCCCGGCCATTTCGGCGATTCCGCCGGCATTGTCGGTGACCGGACCGTAGGCGTCGAGCGCGACGACCATGCCGGCGAGCGCGAGCATCGCGGTCGCGGCGAAGGCGATGCCGATGATCCCGGCGAGCTTGTAGGCGGCGATCACCGCGATCACGATCACGATTGTCGGCAGCGCAGTCGCCTCGAGGCTGATCGCGAGGCCCTGGATGACGTTGGTGCCGTGGCCGGTCTCGCTCGCCTTGGCGATCGACTTGACCGGGCGATAGTTGGTGCCGGTGTAATATTCGGTGATCCAGACGATCAGCCCGGTGACGGCGAGGCCGATCATCATGCACCAGAACAGGTCGGTGCCGGTGAACGCCGTCGCGGCGGGAACGCCGGCGGTCGCCGCGTCGGCGCTGCCGGTGGTGATCGCGTCGAAGGCGGCGTCGCGGTCGGCATCGAGGAAGCCTGCGCCGCCGATCACCTGATGCATGTCGCCGAGCGTCCATTGCGTTACCGCCCAGATCGCCGGCACCGACAGCAAGGCCGAGGTCCAGAAGCCCTTGTAGAGCGCACCCATGATCGTGCCGCGCCCGAGCCGGACCAGATAGGTGCCGATGATCGAGGTGATGATGCAGACCCCGCCGATCGCGAGCGGCAGGCTCATGAGGCGCATCAGCTCGGCAGGGCTGGCCTGGATCAGCAGCGCGATCGACACCATCGTCACGCCGAGCGTCACGACATAGGTTTCGAACAGATCGGCGGCCATGCCCGCGCAGTCGCCGACATTGTCGCCGACGTTATCGGCGATCACCGCCGGGTTGCGGGGATCGTCCTCGGGGATGCCGGCCTCGACCTTGCCGACGAGATCGGCGCCGACGTCGGCGGCCTTGGTGAAGATCCCGCCGCCCAATCGCGCGAAGATCGAGATCAGCGACGCGCCGAACGCCAGCGCGGTCAGCGCCTCGACGATCGCGCGGTCATTGGGGAGCAGGTTCGAGGGGCCGGTGAGATACCAGAAGAACAAAGCGATCGCGAGCAGCCCGAGCCCGGCGACGAGCATGCCCGTGACCGCGCCGGAGCGGAACGCCATCGTCAGCCCGCCCTGCAGCGAGCCGCGCGCGGCCTCGGCAGTGCGGACGTTGGCGCGGACCGAGATCGTCATCCCGACAAACCCGGCGACGCCCGAGAGCAACGCGCCGATGACGAAGCCGATCGTCGAGAGCGTGCCTAAGGTGGCGAAGAGCACGATTGCGACGACGACGCCGACGATCGCGATGGTGGTATATTGCCGCCCGAGATAGGCGCGCGCGCCCTCCTGGATGGCGGCGGCGATATCCTGCATCCGCTCATTGCCCGGCGAAGCGGACAACACCTGTCGACTGGTCACGAAGCCATAGAGTACGGCGATCAGGCCGCAGACGATGGCAAGATAGACGATCGTCATGCCCTTCATCCCTCCTAGTGGCGCGTCCGGTCTGTCGCCGGTACGTCGCGCGGGGGGTGGAGGCTAACAGGTGGCGGCGTCAGCGCAACCCGTGCTGGTAGCCGAGCGAGGCGGGCAGCGGGAGCAATCGGCTATCCTGGGTCAACGTCAGCCCGGTGCCGGGTGCGAAGGTGCCGACGCGGGTGGCGGGGACGGGGAGCGCGCGGCCGGCGGGGGCGGCGAACAGCAGCTCGTAATCGTCGCCGGCAGTGGCGGCGGCGAGCGGATCGGTGACGCCGTGGGCGAGCGGGACGGCGGCGAGGTCGATGGTGACCGCGAGATCGCTGGCGGCGGCCATGCGCGCGGCGTCGATCAGCAGGCCGTCGGAGAGGTCCATCATCGCATGGACCCGTGAGGCGAGCGCGCGGCCTTCGGCGAGGCGCGGGACGGGGCGGCGGTAGCGGGCGAGCAGCGCCGGGTCGCCGCTGCCGGCGCGGGCGATGGCGAGCCCGGCCCCGGCGTCGCCGATCGTGCCGGTGACGTAGAGCGCGTCGCCGGGCTTTGCGCCCGCGCGCAGCGGGGCGGGGGCGTCGCGGCCGAAGGCGGTGACGGTGAGGATGCGTGGGGCGTTCCCGGGGAGCGTTACGGTGTCGCCGCCGAGGAGCGGACAGGCGAGGGTGGTCAGCACTTCGCCGAGGCCGTCGAGGAAGGCGGCGTCCCATGTTTCGTCGCCGAGCGGGTAGTTGAGGAGGATGCCCTCGACCAGCGCGCCCTTGGCGGCGAGGTCGGAGAGGTTGGTGGCGACCAGCTTCCACGCGACGTCCTGCGGCGGATCGGTGGGGAGGAAGTGGATGCCCTCGACCAGCGTGTCGGTGGTGATGGTGAGGCCGGCGAGCGTGGCGGTGTCGTCGATGAGGCCACGCGCGCCGGGGTGGAGCGGAAGGGTGCGCAGGCGGGCGAGGAAGTCGGCTTCGCTCATTTGTTTGCGTCTGCGCAACAACACGTCGTCATTCCCGCGAAGGCGGGAATCCAGAACCTCTGAGGGCGCGCTACTGTCCATGGACCTGCGGGTCTGGATTCCCGCCTTCGCGGGAATGACGGGTTAGGCGGGAATGACGGGGTGGGCGGGACGGTGTCACTCATAGGCACCGCGGCGCATGACATAGTCGCGGGTTTCGTAGGGTGCGGGTAGCCCTTCGACCCATGCGCCATGTGCGTGGGTGAGCGCGACCAGCTGCATCGGCTGATGCGACGGCCGATATTGCACGCGCACCTCGTGGCGGTGGAGGTCGCGGTTGGGCTCCATCATCACCCAGCCGAGCGGGCGGTCCGCGCTGGTGCGTGCGCCGGCTTCGGCCATCGCGGCGCGGATACGGTCGCGCGACGTGGCCGGGAGATATTGCCAGACGACCGAGTGCATCAGCACGCGCGTGATGCCCGGCTCCTGCGGCTCGGCGAGGCGCGCCTCGACCCAGTCGGCAGCGTCGCCTTGCTCCAGATCGACCGCGCGCGCGCGGACCATGTCGAGCGCAGTGGCAAGCCGGGCGAGGCGGTCGTGATTGTCGACCCAGACATAGCCGGCGAGCCGCTCGGCCTGCGCCGGGTCGCGCACGTCGACGGGGGCGATGTCGACGCCGCGCGTCCGTTCGATCGCGATCGGCGCGGCGGGCGGCGGCGGGCCGCGCCACTCGGGGACGATCGCCAGCGGCGAGTCGGCCGCGCCGACGTGCACCCCGCCGAGATCGAAGCGCATCCGGTCGATCAGCAGGTTGAGCCCGGCGCTGGAGCCGATCTCCAGCACCTCGATGCGCGGGCCGTGCGCGGCGGCGACGTGGAGCAGCCCGGTCATCAGCCCCGCCGAGCGCTGCGCCTCGTTGGTCTGCGGCGGGCCGTCGAGCCACGGGAGCAGCGCGGCGTCGTGGGTGGCGAGGATCGTCGCCAGCGTTGGGTCGTCGGCGGCGAAGGCGTCAGCGACGCCGCGGCGGGCCAGCGCGTGAAGGCCGCCGACGATCCGCAGCACCGTCGCATCGGCGACCGGCTCGCCCGTCCAGTCGAGCAGCCGCGCGCCGACCGCGGTGTCGCGGGTCAGCACGCGGGCGAGCGCGCGGCACAAAGCGGCGGTCTGCGGCGCGGCCATCGCGTCGCAATATTGCGCCTGAACCTCGAAGGCGGCGCGGTTGGTCGACTCGTCTGCCATGCGCACCGCATTGCGCCGGTCGCGGTGCCTTCGTAAAGCCGCGCGCATGTCGGATCCGATCGTTATCGCCGTTCCCAAGGGGCGTATCCTCGAAGAAGCCCTGCCGCTGCTGGCGCGCGCCGGGATCGTCCCCGAGCCGGCGTTCGGCGATGAGAAAAGCCGCGCGCTGCGCTTTCGCACCGATCGCGACGGGATCGAGCTGATCCGCGTGCGCGCGTTCGACGTCGCGACCTTCGTCGCGCACGGTGCGGCGCAACTGGGGATCGTCGGGTCCGACGTGCTCGCCGAGTTCGATTATGCCGAATTGTATGCGCCGGTCGATCTGAACATCGGCCATTGCCGGCTGTCGATCGCCGAGCCCTCCGACATGGCGGCCAACGACGATCCACGCGGATGGAGCCATGTGCGGGTCGCGACCAAATATCCGCACGTTACCGCGCAGCATTTCGCGCGCGCCGGGGTGCAGGCGGAGTGCATCAAGCTGAACGGTGCGATGGAGCTGGCACCGACCTTAGGGCTGGCGACGCGGATCGTCGATCTGGTGTCGTCGGGCAAGACGCTGAAGGAAAACGGACTGGTCGAGGTGGAGCGGATCATGGAGGTGTCGGCGCGGCTGATCGTCAACCGCGCGGCGATGAAGACCCGCGCGCATGTCTTCCCGCTGGTCGAGGCGTTCCGCGCGGCGGTGGCGGCATGATCCGGCTCGACACGCAGGACGGCGATTTCGCGGCGCGGTTCGAGACGCTGGTCGATGCGCGGCGCGAGGCGGCGAGCGATGTCGCGCGCGACGTGGCGACGATCGTGCGCGCGGTGCGCGACGAGGGCGATGCGGCGCTGCACGCCTTCACGCAGAAGCTCGACCGGCATGATCTGAACCAGACCGGGTGGCGGGTCGATGCGGCGGCGTGCGCGGCGGCGTTCGAGGGCCTGGAGCCGGAATTGCGGGCGGCGCTGGAACTGGCGGCGACGCGCATCCGCGCCTATCACGAGAAGCAGCGGCCCGAGGATGTCAGCTATACCGATGCCGCGGGCGTGCGGCTCGGCGCGCGGTGGCGCGCGGTCGATGCGGCGGGCGTGTATGTGCCCGGCGGGCGCGCGGCCTATCCCTCGACCTTGCTGATGAACGCGATCCCGGCGCGGGTCGCGGGGGTCGAGCGGCTGGTGGTGGTGACGCCGACGCCGGATGGCGAGGTCAATCCTTTGATGCTCGCCGCCGCGCATCTGGTCGGGGCGGACGAGGTGTGGCGGGTCGGCGGCGCGCAGGCGGTTGCGGCGCTGGCGTATGGGACCGAGCGGATCGCGCGGGTCGATGTCGTGACCGGGCCGGGCAACGCCTGGGTCGCCGAGGCCAAGCGGCAGGTGTACGGCGTGGTCGGGATCGACATGGTCGCGGGGCCGAGCGAGATCGTCGTCGTCGCGGATGGCGCGAACGACCCCGAATGGATCGCCGCCGACCTGCTCAGCCAGGCCGAGCATGACACGACGACGCAGTCGATCCTGTTCACCGATGACGGTGGCTTTGCCGAGCGGGTCGCCGAAGCGGTCGAGCGGCAGTTGCAGGCACTGCCGACGCAGGCGGTGGCGCGGGTGGCGTGGGAGGATAATGGCGCGATCGTGATCGTGCCGACGCTGGAGGACGCGATGCCGCTGGTCGATCGGCTCGCGCCCGAGCATGTCGAGCTGGCGTGCGACGATCCGCGGGCGCTGTTCGACCTGTTGCGGCATGCCGGGTCGGCGTTCCTCGGGCGGCATACGCCGGAGGCGATCGGCGATTATGTCGCGGGGCCGAACCATGTGCTGCCGACCGGCCGCCGCGCGCGGTTCGCGAGCGGGCTGGGGGTGAGCGATTTCATGAAGCGGACCAGCTTCTTGCAGCTGGACGAGACGGCGTTGAACGAGCTGGGGCCGGCGACGATCGCGCTGGCGCGCGCCGAGGGGCTGCCGGCACATGCGCAGTCGGTGGCGTTGCGGATTCGGACGAACCGTTGAGATTTTTGTCGTCCCGCACTTGATCCGGGACCCCGCTTCTTGCCGATGTTGCCGGAGAGCGGGGCCCCGGATCAAGTCCGGGGCGACGGTTGGGGTCGGGCGGTTGATCCCTTCCCGTCGCCCCTGCGGAGGCAGGGGCCTATGGCTGTTTCGTCCTGGTCATGAGTCTGACACAGCAGCTTCGCGCTCTGTGTCTGGCCGTCCGACTGACTTCACAGACATGGGCCCCTGCCTTCGCAGGGGCGACGGGAGGGAGGGGCTGGCCCTCCATCCTCTAATTACGCGCTGGCGAGTTCGGCTTTCTTGTTCACCTTCTTCTCGGCGAGCGTCGTCAGCTTGTCGTCGGTGGCCTTTTCCTCGTCGAGCGTCGCTTGCAGCAGCGAGACGACATTGTCGTGGCCGAGCTGCGTCGCCCAAGCGATCAGCGTGCCGTAGCGGGTGATCTCATAATGTTCGACCGCCTGTGCCGAGGCGATCAGCGCGGCGTCGAGCACTGCCTTGTCGGCGATCTCGCCCGCGACCTCGTTGGCTTCCTTGATGATGCCGTCGATCGCCGGGCAGGTGACCGCTTTCGCCTTCTGGTCGAGCGCCTCGAACACCTGCTCCAGCCGCGCGATCTGGCCCTCCGTTTCGCGCAGATGCGTCTCGAAGCCCTTCTTGAGCTCGGGTGCGGTGGCCTTTTCGATCATCTTGGGCAATGCCTTGGTGATCTGGTTCTCGGCGTAATAGACGTCCTGCAACTGGTGCAGGAACAGATCCTCGAGCGTCGCGATGTCCTTGGTGAACAGGCCCATGTTCGGTCTCCTCGGGTGGAATGACCTGCGACGAACGAGATGGCGGCGCGAGCGTTGCGCGCAAAGTGGCTGATCGAGGTCAAAGACGCGGCAGGGGGTGACGAACGCGCGGCAAGCGACTATGGCGCGCGGCCTATGTCCCGCACCGCTGCTCGTACCAAGGCCCGCGCCGCCGCGCGCCTCGCCGCCGTCCAGGCGCTCTATCAGCATGAGATGGAAGGCACCGCCATCCCCGTGCTGCTCCACGAATTTCACCAGCACCGGCTGGGCGCGACGATCGAGGACGTCGAATATGCCGAGGCCGACGTCGCGTTCTTCGACGATCTGGTGAAGGGCGTCACCGCGCGCGCCGGCGAGATCGACGCGCTGGTCGAGGACAAGCTGAGCGCCGGCTGGACGCTGGAGCGGCTCGATAAACCGATGAAGGCGATCCTGCGCGCGGGCACCTACGAACTGCTGGCACGTGCCGACGTGCCGGTGGGTGCCGCGATCAGCTCCTATGTCGATGTCGCGCACGCTTTCTATCAGAAGCGGGAGGCGGGGTTCGTCAACGGCCTGCTCGACGCGATCGGCAAGCAGGTCCGCGCCTGACGATGGGCGATGTCGTCTCCTTCAGGCAGGCGCGCAAGGCCAAGACGCGCGCCGCAAAGGAGACGCAGGCTGCCGCCAACCGCGCCGCCTTCGGGCGGACCAAGGCGGAAAAGGCCGCCGACGCCGCCGAACAGGCGCGCAAGGACGCGCTGCTCGACGGCGCCAAGCTTACGGATAGCTGACGGTCTTCGGCACCTCGGGGAGCGGGATCCACTCGCTGTCATTGGGGACGCTGGCGAACTCGCCGGCCTTCCACGCGCGCTTGGCCTCGCGGATCGCGTCGCGCGAGGAATGGACGAAATTCCACCATACATGCCGCGGGGTGGCGAACGCCGCGCCGCCCGCCAGCATCGCGCGGCCGCCCGCCTGTGAGTGGAGCGTCGCGGCGACGCCGGGGCGCAACACGTACAGCCGCTGCGGTTCGAGCGCGAGGCCGTCGAGCGTCGCCTCGCCGCTCGCCAGATAGATCGCGCGCTCGTCGGTGCTGTCGTCGATCGGCACCGCCGCGCCGGGGGCGAGCACGATGTCAGCGTAGATCGTCTCCGCATAAGCGGTCACCGGCGAGGTTGCGCCCCAAAGCGAGCCCATCACGACGCGTGCGGTGGCGCCATGCGCGTCGATGACCGGCATCTTGTCGGCGGCGACATGTTCGAAGGCGGGTGCGCGATCCTCCTGCCCGTCTGGGAGCGCGAGCCATGTCTGGATACCGTCGAGGCGCGGGCCGTCGATGCGGACGTCGTCGGGCGAGCGCTCCGAATGGACGATCCCCGCGCCGGCGGTCATCAGGTTCACCGCGCCGGGCGTGATGCGGATATCGCTGCCGAGCGAGTCGCGATGCTGGAATGCGCCCTCGAACAGATAGGTGACGGTCGACAGCCCGATATGCGGGTGCGGGCGGACGTCGACGCCATTGCCGGGCGGGAGGTGCGCCGGCCCCATCTGGTCGAAGAACAGGAACGGGCCAACCATCGTCCGCTCGCGATGCGGCAGCGTGCGATAGACCTTGAACCCGCCCAGGTCGTGGGTGGCGGGCTCCAGCGTCTGCAGCACCAGATCGTCGCGGGTCGACATGCGCTTCCTCCGTCAGCGTTTTTGGCGCCTTAGCAGCGAAGGCGCGCGCGGGCGAGCGCGTCGCTCCCGTGGGAACGCGGACGCGGATGGAGGGGTTGTGGCGGGCATGACCAAGAAAAAGCAGCAATCGCGCGCCGTGAAGGCGCAGGAAGCCCGGCGGACGCGGGCGATCGTCGCGGCGAGCGCGGTCGGCGCGGTGATCGCGGGCGTGGGGGCGGCGTTCGGCATGGGATGGCTCGACCGCTTCCTGCCGACTGGCAACGCCGAGCATGACGCGCCCGATCTCGCCGCCGATGCGCCGACGCCGGGCTCGACGCGCGCGCCCGAGGCCTTCCGCCCCGATCCGACCGCGCCGGTCCCGGCGTCGGAGCGCGACGGGCTGCGGCCGGCGACCGGGCCGGCGCCGACGCTGGCGGCGACGCGCGGCGAGATGGCGAACCAGACGGGCTCGTCGAACGGGTGAGTTTTCGCTGATCGTCCTCCCGGGCTTGAGCCGGGATCCCGCTTCAACCTTGGCAGAAGGAAGTAGCGGGGCCCCGGATCAAGTCCGGGGCGACGGTTCTATCGGAACCACTGCATCACGGATGCCGAGAAGGGCGTCCACCAGCCGATCTGCACTCCGGCATCCGCAAGGCGATTACCTGTCCACGCATTGCAGGTCCTGATCGCGTCATAGCGGCCCGACGCGGGATAGAAGGCGTCGTAGCCGGCGTAGCCGCGGATTGCTTTACCGTCCGCGCGACTGGCGCGGATCGCGGCAGCGAGGCGGCGGTATTCGTCGGGGCGGAGGACGATCGCTCGCACATCCCCGGTGACGTGCGGACGGGGGATGTGTTCGACGTGGAGTAGCGTTTCATCGCTGCCGAAGGCCGCGTGCAGCACGATTGCGGGACGCACATCCGCCCAGGTCGGGGTGCCGAGGAAGAAGTTCCGCTCGCCCCAGCCGACCGCGACATGGTCGTTCGCGGCGTAGCGCGACTCGGGCAGATCACCGGCCGGAAAGTCGCCGCGCCAGTCGACCCCGGCGGCGACCTTGGGCATGACGATGCCGGTATGGACGCCATTGTCCTCGATCCAGATCGTCACGCCGCCGGTGGTTGGCGCGCGCCAATCGCGATTGCGCGGGATCGTCGAGAGCGCGGTGCCGGCGAGCAGATAGACGAAGGCGACGACCGCGAGCACGCCGAGGGCGCGCGCCGCGATCGTCGCGATGCGCCTCAACGTGCGCGGCACCGCGTCACAGGTCGAGCGCCCAGCCGTCGCGGCCTTTGGGGTCGATCGGGCGGGTCGGGACGTAGCGCTCGGCGGCGGCGGTGAGCCGCAGGATCGACCAATCGCCGCGGCGATCGACCGCCTCGACCGTGCAGCCGCAGGCGGTGAAGGCGCGCTCGACCTCGGCGCGCTGCGTCTCCAGCAGGCCGGCGAGCACGATCGCGGCGTGCGGCGCGGCGATCGACGCGACTTCGGGCGCCATCGAGATTAGCGGGCCGGCGAGGATGTTGGCGATCAGCAGGTCGTAGGGCGCGCGTGCGGCGATCGCCTCCGATAGCGCGCCATCGGCGACGACCAGCTCGATGCCGTCGACCTTATTGGCGGCCATGTTCTCGCGGGTGACGTCGATCGCGGCGGGGTCGATATCGGTAGCGGTGATCGTAGCGGCGGGCCAGAGATGCGCGGCGGCGAAGGCGAGCAGCCCGGTGCCGGTGCCCAGATCGATCGCGTTGGTGACGGGGCGGTCGGCAAGGCCGTCGAGCATCGCGAGACAGCCCGAGGTGGTGGCGTGGTGCCCGGTGCCGAACGCCTGCCCGGCGTCGATGAGGAAGGCACGGCCTCCCACCGGCGGGTCCACCGGATGCGCGCTGGTGTGGACGACGAAGCGGCCTTCGCGGATCGGTTCGAGCCCGGCCTGGCTCATCGTCACCCAATCCTGCGCGGTCAGCGGCGTGACGGTCGGCGCGGTGCCGGCGGCGCTGGGGACGAGCGCGGTGAGCGCGGCGAGCATTGCGGCATCGGGCTCATGCTCGCAATAAGCGTCGAGCCGCCAGTGCTCGCGATCGTCCTCGACCTCCTCGGTGGTCATCAGCACCGCGTCGATCGCGAGATCGTCGGCGGCGTCGATCGCTTCGGCCTCGGCGCGGGTGCAGGGCAGGGTGACGCGCCAGCTGTCGATGTCAGCGGACATAGCTGGCGCCGTTGATGTCGAGGACCGCGCCGGTCATCGAGGGCGGGGCGTCAATCGCGCAGAAGCGCGCGAGCGTCGCGACCTCTTCCGGCTGCGCGACGCGGCCGAGCGGGATGTCGGCGAGCAATTTGTCGCCGCCGCGGCTGGCGAGATAGTCGTCCGCCATGCCGGTCATCGTGAAGCCCGGACAGATCGCGAAGGCGAGGATGTTGTCGCGGGCATAGCCGCGCGCGATCGTCTTGGTCATCGCGACCAGCCCGGCCTTGGCTGCGGCGTAATGCCAGTGCGCCGGGGAGTCGCCGCGATAGGCGGCGCGGCTGGCGACATTGACCAGCCGCCCGCCGCCATTGCCCTGCCAGTGGCGGACGGCGTGGCGCGAAAGCTGCGCGGCGGCGGTGAGGTTGATGCGCTGCGTCCGCTCCCAGCCGGCCAGCCACTCGGCATCATCGGCGTCGAGCGGGTTGGCCTCGAACACGCCGGCATTGTTGATGAGCACGTCGATGCGCCCGTCGAGCCGCTCAAGCGCCTCGGCCCAGAGCGCGTCGGGGGCGGCGGGATCGGCGAAATCGGCGGCGATGCCACTGCTGGTGCCCTGTCCGGCGACCACCACGTCGGGGATCGTCGCCAGCGTCTCGGCGATCGCGGCACCAATGCCGCGGCTGGCGCCGGTAATGAGGATGTTGGTCATGGCGCCGTCTGTAACGACGCCGCGGCGATCAGGCTACGTTGGCGAAGCCGTCCGCCTCGGCGCGCAACGTCTCGAAACGCTGTGCGATCATCTCGAACGACTGGCTGAGCGATTCGACCTCGCCCGCTACGGTCTGCGTCCCCTCCTGGATCGCGGCGATCGTGTGCGACATCGAGTCGGCGGTCAGCGCGGTCTGGTCGACCGCGGCGGTGATCGCGGTGACGGTGCGCGCCTGTTCGAACATCGAATCGTTGATCTGCGCGGCGGCACCACGCAGTTGTTCGATGCTGGTCTGGATCGAGGCGGACTTTTCGACCGTCACGCGGGTGGCGGCCTGGATCGCGGCGATCTTGGCGGCGATGTCGTCGGTGGCGCGCGCGGTCTGGTTCGCGAGGCTCTTCACCTCCTGCGCGACGACGGCGAAGCCGCGGCCGGCGTCACCGGCGCGCGCCGCCTCGATCGTGGCGTTGAGCGCGAGCAGATTGGTCTGGCCGGCGATGTCGCGGATCAGCCCCAGGATCGACTCGATCGACTTGGCGTGCTCGTCGAGCGCGGCGGAGGCGGCGACCGCCCCCTCTGCCTGATCGGTCGCGGCGGTGAGCGTCTGGGTCGCGACCTGCATGTCGCGCTGGACGCTGCCGATCGCGTTGATGAGGCCCGCGGCGGTCGAGGCGGCGTCACGCATCGCGAGCGCCGATTGTTCGGCGGCGACCGACACTTCACGCGTCTTGTCGATCATGCCGCTCGCCGCGCCGCCGGTCGAGCGGGCGCGGTCCCGCACCACCCGGCCGCGGGCGGCGATCGCGTCGATGCCGGTGCCGATCCGGGTGCGGAAGGCGGCGGCGTGCTCGGCGCGTTGCGCGCGGGCACGCGCGACGCCGATGATGCCGAGCTGCGTGGTCAGCAGGTCGGACTCCAGCATCGCCAGCCGCAACAGCGCATTGCCGAGCCGCAGCAGCCGCGGCGTGTCGTCACCGACCGCCGCCGCCACGATCTCGGTCGTGCGGCAATGCGCGGCCGACAGGCCGGAAAGCAGCGCGGTCAGCGGGATGCCGGCGGCCTGCGAATCGTTGACCTGCGCGACGACCATTTCCTGCCACGCGATGCTGAGCGGTTCGCGGTAGCGGAGCCGGGTATAGCCGATCGCCGCCTCGACGCGGCTCTGGCGCCGGGCCGGGGACAGGTCGCGGACCGTGGCAGGGACGGTGGAGCGGGAGGCGAGATGATCCCAGAACGTCACCGCGATCTCCGCTCAGGCGTCGCGCTCGGCGAGGATCGTGGCGATCTCCGCGCAGTCCGCCAGCACGCGACCGTCGGGGTCGAAGTCGCGTGCACGCTCGGCGAGCGGGCGCAGGTCGTGGTGGACGAGCGAGTGCATCTTGGAGGCTTCCCCCGAAGCGTCAGGCGGCGACGCGAGTCGCGAAGTTCCCGGCGCGGGTGTCGAGGTCGCCGAGACGGCTGGCGAGCGATTCAAAGCCGGTGCCGAGCTGGTCGATCTCGCTGGCGACCGCCTCGGTATCGGTGCGGATCGTGGCGATGGTGTGCGACATCGAGTCGGCGGCCAGCGCGGTTTCGTCGACCGCGGCGGTGATCGCGGTGACCGTCTGCGCCTGCGACTCCATCGCGTGGCGGATGCGCGTCGCCGAATCCTGCACCTCGGCGACGGTATTGCGGATCGAGGCGGAGGTGTCGACGGTGACGCGGGTGGCGGCCTGGATCGCGGCGATCTTGGCGGCGATATCGTCGGTGGCGCGCGCGGTCTGGTTGGCGAGGCTCTTCACCTCCTGCGCGACGACCGCGAAGCCGCGCCCGGCGTCGCCGGCGCGCGCCGCCTCGATCGTGGCGTTGAGCGCGAGCAGGTTGGTCTGGCCGGCGATGTCGCGGATCAGCCCGAGGATCGACTCGATCGACTTGGCATGGTCGCTCAGCGCGCCCGAAACGGTCACCGCGTCGCCGGCCTGCGAGGCGGCACGGGTGGCGATGTCGGCGGCGACCTCGACCTCGGCGCGCGCATCCTCGATCGCGCGGATGAGCCCGGCGGCGGTGGAGGCGGCGTCGCGCATCGCGACCGCGGATTGTTCGGCGGCGGCGGCGACTTCGCTGGTTTTTCCGAGCATCCCGCGCGCCGACGAGGAGGCGACCGACGCCTGCGAGCGCAGGCTGTGCCCCTCGTGCGTGGTCGCCTCGACCGTCACCGCGATCTCGTTGCGGAAATCGGCGGCGAGCTTGTCGCGTGCGCCCTGCGCGCTGTGCGTCGAATAAATCGAATAGATCGCGACGGTGAGTTCACCCTCGAGCGCCGACAGCCGCATCAGCGTGTCGATCAGCATCGGCAGGCGGGCATCGTCCCGTGGCACCGCCGCCATCAAGACGCCGAGCGCCGCACGGTCGCTGGCGCTGATCATCGCCAGCAGCGCCATCGGCGAGACACCCGCGGCGTAGGCGGAGGCGACCGACCGCTCGATCGATTCGACCCACGCGCGCTCGCGGGTCCGCAGGAAGCGGTTTTCGAGGAACGCGACCCCGAGCTCGATCATCCGCTCGTTCTCATAGGAGGCATGGTTGGCCGTGGTGCCGAAGCACCGCTTCCAATGCGACCAGTAAGCGTCCGCGATGGTGCGCGCCTGCGGGCGCAGCGTCTCCCATGCGTCACGCGCGGCGCGCGTGAGCTCGCCGTCCAGATCGAACACGTCGAAACGTGCATTGAGGTCCAGCGCGGCGGCGACGGATCCGATCGGCGGCAAATCGTTGGGCAACATCTGCTCCGTACAGTAATGGGTTCCGGCACCGGACTAACAACGATCTGTTAACAGCGGGTTAGGGAGCGAGGCGGTCTTTGGTGGCCGCGCGCGGACCGCCAAGCTTGCATCGCGCCCGCTGCGGACGCATAGACCCCCGCAAACTCGCCAGCACCGGCCCATATTCAAGGAATTTCGCGCTTGGCCTCGAAACCCGCCCGCCCGCGCAGCCCGCACCTGTTCAGCGGTCCCATGCAATTGCACTATCGCTGGAGCCCGGCGATGACCGCGTCGATCCTGCACCGCGTTACCGGCGACGGGATGGCGACGGTCGGCACGCTGCTGCTGGTCTGGTGGCTGGCCGCGATCGCGGCGGGGCCGGCGGCGTACGGCGTGTTCCTCGACGTGTTCACCACCTCCACCGGGTCGCTGAACGTGCTGGGCTGGATCGTGGGCGTCGGGCTGACCTGGTCGCTGTTCCAGCATATGATGAGCGGCATCCGCCATCTGGTGATGGACACCGGCGCCGCGTTCGAGCTGAAGGTGAACCAGCGGCTGGCGCTGCTGACCTTCGTCGCATCGACGCTGCTGACGGTCGCCTTCTGGCTCTATCTGGGGAACAAGTGATGGGTACCGAGATCGGCCGCGTCCGCGGGCTTGGCAGCGCCGGGCATGGCGCGCAGCATTGGTGGCACCAGAAGCTGACCGCGGGCACCAACTTCCTGCTGATGGTCTGGCTGCTCGCGTCGATTGCGACGCTGCCATCCTATGATCATGCGACCGTGCGGCTGTGGCTGCATTCGGCGTGGGCCGCGATCCCGATGGCGTTGCTGATCGCGTCGGTCTTCTATCACTTCCGGCTCGGCCTGCAGGTGGTGATCGAGGATTATTCGCACAAGGAAAGCCGTTTCGTGCTGACCGTCCTCGTCAACGTTTTCACGCTGGCTACCGCCGGCACCGCCATCTTCTCGATCCTCAAGGTCGCTTTCGGAGCCGCCGCCTGATGTCCGCCGACGCTTACAAGATCATCGACCACACCTATGACGCGGTCGTCGTCGGTGCGGGCGGCTCGGGCCTGCGCGCCACGATGGGCATCGCCGAGAGCGGGCTGAAGACCGCGTGCATCACCAAGGTGTTCCCGACCCGCAGCCACACCGTGGCGGCGCAGGGCGGGATCGCGGCGTCGCTGGGCAACAACACGCCGGACCATTGGTCGTGGCACATGTTCGACACCGTCAAGGGTTCCGACTGGCTCGGCGACCAGGATGCGATCGAATATATGGTCCGCGAGGCACCCGCCGCGGTCTACGAGCTGGAGCACGCCGGCGTGCCGTTCAGCCGCAACGATAACGGCACCATCTACCAGCGGCCGTTCGGCGGCCACATGCAGAACATGGGCGAGGGCCCGCCGGTGCAGCGCACCTGTGCGGCCGCCGACCGCACCGGCCATGCGATGCTTCACGCGCTCTACCAGCAGAGCCTGAAGTATGACGCAGACTTCTACGTCGAATATTTCGCGCTCGACCTCATCATGGAAAACGGTGCGTGCCGCGGCGTGATCGCGCTGTGCATGGAAGACGGCTCGATCCACCGCTTCCGCGCGCATTCGGTGGTGCTGGCGACTGGCGGTGGCGGGCGGGTCTACCAGTCGGCGACCTCGGCGCACACCTGCACCGGCGACGGCAACGGCATGGCGCTGCGCGCCGGCCTCGCGTTGCAGGACATGGAGTTCGTGCAGTTCCACCCGACCGGCATCTATGGCGCGGGCGTGCTCATCACCGAGGGCGCGCGCGGCGAGGGCGGGTATCTCACCAACTCCGAGGGTGAGCGCTTCATGGAGCGCTACGCTCCGTCCGCCAAGGATCTGGCGAGCCGGGACGTCGTCGCGCGCTCGATGGCGATGGAGATGCGCGAGGGCCGCGGCGTCGGCAAGGACAAGGACCACATCTACCTTCACCTCGACCATATCGATCCCAAGGTGCTGCACGAGCGGCTGCCGGGGATCACCGAGACGGGGAAGATCTTCGCGGGCGTCGACCTGACGCGCCAGCCGCTGCCGGTGACGCCAACGGTACACTACAATATGGGCGGCATCCCCTGTAATTATCACGGCGAGGTCGTGCGACTGAAGGACGGCGATCCGGACTCGGTGGTGCCGGGGCTGTTCGCGGTCGGCGAGGCGGCGTGCGTGTCGGTGCATGGCGCCAACCGGCTTGGTTCAAATTCGCTGATCGATCTGGTGGTGTTCGGCCGCGCGACGGGCTTGCGGCTCAAGGACACGCTCAAGCCGAACACGCCGCACAATCCGCTGCCGAAGGGCTCGGAAGAGATGGCGCTCGGCCGGCTCGACCATTTCCGCCACGCCAAGGGCGGCACGCCGACCGCCAAGCTGCGCGCCGAGATGCAGCGCACGATGCAGCGCCACTGCGCGGTGTTCCGTGACAGCGAGCTGCTGCGCGAGGGTGTCGGCAAGATCGAGACGATCTATCAGGGGATGAACGACGTCAGCGTCGCGGATCGCTCGCTGATCTGGAACACCGATCTGGTCGAGACGATGGAGCTGGACAATCTGATCGGTCAGGCGGTCGTGACGATGAAGAGCGCCGACAATCGCAAGGAGAGCCGGGGTGCGCACATGCACGAGGACTTCCCCGAGCGCGACGACGCCAATTGGATGAAGCACACCATCACCACCTTCGATGGCTGGGGCGGCAAGGGCGGCGCGACGAACATCGAGTATCGCCCGGTGCACGATTACACGCTCACCGACGACGTCGAGTATATCAAGCCGAAGAAGCGCGTTTATTAAGGTCGGTTTCGTCGTCCCGGCGAGATCCTGACCGTCATGCCGGACTTGTTCCGGCATCCACCGATCCGCGAACGGCTAAGCCGTTGGTTTCGTGGATCGGTGGACCCCGGATCACGTCCGGGATGACGGAGTGTTCTGAATGATGTCCAGCCTCCCGCGGAGGTCCTGGTCAAGGCCGAAACCGACCGGTCGGGTTGGTTACTGCGCCTATCGTTGCTGAGAAAGAGCGTGTGCCGAATGTCACGCTCCACCTACCGCATCGCTGCGATGTAGGACAGCCGCGGAACTCGCGCCGGGCTCGTGGCTTGAGCGCGGCATGACCGAGAACCACAACGCCGCCGCCTATCCGCTGCTTGCGGTGCCGCACATCCAGCTCCACGGCACCGTCGACGAGACGATGTACGCCACCTTCAAGGACCAGCTTGCCGCCGCGCCGGGCGACGGGCCGATCGTCGTGTCGATCACCACGCTGGGCGGCGACCCGGAGATGGCGCGGGCGATGGGCGATACCATTCGGCTGCTGCGCGAATATACCGGACGCGAGGCGCTGTTCCTCGGCAAGGTCGCGGTCTATTCGGCCGGAGCGACGTTCATGTCGGCCTTTCCGGTCGACAAGAGGTTCCTGACGCGAAACTCGCGGATCATGATCCACGAACGGTTGATGAACTCGACCATCCAGCTCTCGGGGCCGCTCAACACGCTGGCGCCGGTGCTCCATGCCAAGCTCAACGAGATCGAGGATTCGATCCGCATCCAGGAAGAAGGCTTCGCCGATCTGGTGCGCGGCAGCAAGGTGTCGCTCGACGAGTTGAAGGAGCGCGCGCCGAACAACTGGTATATCGAGGCGGCCGAGGCGCGCGCGCTCGGGCTGGTGCTCGACATCATCTGACGGTCACGCGAAGGCCGGGGCGCGGCGGAGGTGCTGATAGGCGGCGATGACCTTGCCGAGTGCCGCCTCGTGGCTCCGGTCGCCGCCGTTGCGGTCGGGGTGATAGCGGCGGACGAGTTCGGAATAGCGCTTGCGCAGCGCGCTGCGATCGGCATCCGACGACAATCCGAGCGCTTCCAGACTGCGGCGATCCTCCTGCGACAGCGGTCGACCGTCCGTGCGCGGCGCGGTGCGCGCATATCTGGCGCCGATCGCGTCGAGCGGGTCGGTGAAATCGGCCCAGCGTGGGCCCTGATCGCCCATCCGCGTCCGCGAGAAGGCGCGCGTCTCGCCCTCCCAGCCGGCCATCGGGCGTTGCGCCTGGTGGATCTCGTCGGCGGTCATGCCGTCGAAGTAATTGTAGCCGGCGTTGAACGCGCGGACGTGGTCGAGGCAGAACCAGCGGAAGCGCGGCGGGCCGTCGTGCGCGCCGGCGCCCTCCAGCGGCGGCGCGCGGAACTCGCCGGGCTCGGCACAGCCGGGATGCGCGCAGGGTTTGTCCGAGTCCGCCACCCGGCCATGGAAACGCGTATGGGGTCGATCGTTCTGGGGCTTCACCACTCACTCGTCGCTTGACGCACAAGACGCGCTATATGGGGTCGCATGACGGACATCGCCACCTTGATCACCGAGCGGCTGACCGCTGCGCTTTCCCCGACCCGGCTGGAGGTCATCAACGAGAGCGCGCAGCATCGCGGGCATCTCGGCGATGACGGGACCGGCGAGAGCCACTTCCGCGTCATCGTCGAGAGCGCGGCGTTTGCGGGGCAGTCGCGCGTCGCGCGACAGCGGCTGGTGAACCGCGCGCTGGCCGATCTGCTCGCCGAGCGAATCCATGCGCTGGCGATCCAGGCGAAGGCGCCGGGCGAATGAGCTACGACCTTTGGTATTGGCCGACGATCCAGGGGCGCGGCGAGTTCGTGCGGCTGGTGCTGGAGGCGGGCGGGATCGAATATCGCGACCGGGCGCGCGAGGACGGGGCGGAGGCGATGCTGCGCGACATGGCGGGGCGCGGGCCGCGCGGTCCGTTCGCGCCGCCGTATCTGGTCGCGGACGACGTGACCGTCGCGCAGGTGGCGAACATCGTGCTGTTCCTGCAGGATCGCCATGGCATTGGCCCGGAGGATGCGGCGACGCGCTACTGGCTTCACCAGCTGCAGCTGACGGTCGCCGATCTGGTCGCGGAGGTTCATGCGGTGCATCACCCGGTCGATCCGATGGCGTATTTCGACGAGCAGCGCGGCGAGGCGGCGCGGGCGGCGGCGCAGTTTCGGGCGGCGCGCCTCCCGAAGTTCCTCGACCATTTCGAGGCGGCGCTGGCGGCCGAGGACGGCGGGTTCGTGGCGGGCGAGGCGTGGAGCGGGGTCGACATGGCGTTGTTCCAGATCCTTGCCGGGCTGCGCTACATGTTCCCGCGGCGGATGGCGGCGCTGGCCGGTCACTATCCGCGGCTGGCGGCGGTGCACGATGCGGTTGCGGCGCTGCCGAGGGTCGCGGCCTATCTGGCGAGCGTGCGGCGGGTTGCGTTCAACACCGACGGCATCTTCCGGCATTATCCCGAGCTGGACGGCGACGACTGAGCGTCGCCGTCCGCCCGTTCGTCAGTCCTTGAGCGACGCCGGCACCGTGCCGCCGCTCTTCTCCAGCTCGCGCATCACCGCCTTGTGGAGCCAGATGTTCATCTCGGCCGAGCCGTCCGTTGCGCCGGTATAGCCCAGCTCGGTGGCCAGTTCCTTGCGGTTGGCGAGGCTGGAATCGAGATCGAGCAGCTTCATCAGATCGACGATCGACGTGCGCCAATTAAGATCGGGGTTGCCCTTGCGCTGCGCGATGCCGGTGAGCACCGCCTCGACGTCGACCGGCTGCTGCGGCGTGCTGGGGGCGGGCGCCGGCGCGGGGCTGGGGGCGGCGGCAGGCGGTGCGCCGGGCGCGGTCGACGCCGTGGGCGCGGGGGGCGCGGCGGGGGCGTCCTTCTTGCCGCCGAACTGACCGCCGAGCGGGCCGTGGTCGCCGAAGATCGCCTTCTTGATCGCGCCAAAGATGCTCATGTCGCAAGCGTTCCTGTATCGTGGACGAATGCCGGGGCAACGTCGGGCTGCGGCGAAGGTTCAGCCGCAACCGGCGGGGCCAGCGCCTCCGGCACGAACCAGCGGATGCCGGGTGGCGCTGGCGGCGCGGGCGGCGGCGGGGGCGCAAAGGACGGCTCGACCGCCGCGACGGGCGCGGCGCGGCAGGAGGGCGCGGGCGCGAAGCCGAAGAAGGCGTCACGCGCGGCGGCGCGGCGGGCGAGCGCCGCGCCATCGAGATGATCGGGCGGCGGCCCCATACGCTCCGCCTCCTCATCGGTCAGCGAGCGTTCGTAGTCGGGTGCGGCGGGCTCGCTTTCCCATTCGCCGAGGAAATCGTCGGGCGGCGGGAAGGCGGTGCGCCACTCGCCGACATCCTCGTCCCACCAGACCGGATCGTCCTCGACCGGCGGCGAATGTTGCGAAAGTTGAGACGCTGGCGGGGGTGCGTCGGGTGCGGGCGGGGCGGCGAAGGCGACCAGTCCGGCGGCCTCGGCGCGCACCCATTGCTCGGCGGTCCAGTGCTGGCGCTGCGCGGGGTCGAGATCGGCGACTGGCACGTCGGCGGCGGTGGCGTGGCCGGTGCGCACGAAGCGATCCGCGGCGGCGAGCGCGTAGAGCGGGGCGAGATCGGCGGCGCTTTCGGCGTCGGCGGCGAGCGTGCCGCAGCGCTGCGCGAGGAACAGCCCGGCGCGCGCGGGGCCGGCGTCCTGCGCGACGAGATCGAGATAGGCGTCGAACTCCTGCGCGACGAGCCGCGCGGCCTTCACATCGGTGTCGGGGGTGGCCTCGACCTGCCGGTCGAGGCGCGCGAGCAGGCTCATCGCGAGGCGGTTGTCGTGGCGGTGGCGGGTGACGGTCGTGCCGTCGGCGCGGGTGTAGGTGTCGGTCTGGCCGTGGAGCGCGCGGACCATCAGCGTCTCGGCGACGACCTCGCGCGCGACGAGCGACGCGGCGCGCCAGCCGAGCGCGAACGCCGCGCCCTTGGCGGTGCGGCGGAAGGCGTAGGCGGAGGTGGCGGACAGCCCGACGCGCGCGCAGGCGGCGTCGACGCCATGGCCCTCGGCGATCGCTTCAAGGAAGGTGCGCTGGTTGGTGGCGGACCAGCCGTCGTGGCGGCGCGATTGGGTAGTATCGGCGGGGAGGGTGACGGCGGGGGGCGGCGTCGTGGCCCGGCGGGCGGGGGCGGTGATGCCTTCCATCGGGGTCGTGACGGTCATTTTGCGTGCGCCTCCTGCGGAAAGGGTGCGAGAGGGTGGCTTATGTTGGAGGGTGTAGGACAGCGCGCCGCGCCAAGGCGGTAGCGGTGTGTCTGCCCAGGCTGGCGGAGCCCTTATCGTCGCTCCACGGATTTTCGGGGTTTGTGTGTAACGTCGTAAGGGCCAAGTCGCGCCGATCAATGAGAGTGGTTGCCCTAAACGTCAATTTTGATAGGGTTAGATGATCGCATTTGAGAGGCCCGATTGTGCGTGTATTTGGTCGACCTAAAAAGCAGTCTTCAGACGTTTTCGGTATTTCTGCCGAAATCTTGGTTGACTCTTACGTTGATCGCGGGTCGCTCGACGCTGAGATACAAAAGCAACTTAGAAGAAGAAATCATATTGCCCTGAGGGGTGAGTCTAAATGTGGAAAATCATGGATAAGGAAGAGGAATGTTCCCGATGCGATCGTCGTGCAATGTAGGCTAAAGAAAACCTCGGCTGACATTTACAAAGACATTCTTGCTGAGTTGGGAATTTCTATAATCACGGAGAAGTCGGACAAACTCACGGGAGCTACTTCAGTAGAAGTAAGTGGTGAGATGGGGCGATCAATCATCGCAAAGATCGGTGCAAAGTTAGGGGCCAGCCTTGCTGCCGAAGCTGCTAATAAGTATAAGGTATTGGGAAAAGGTGAGAACGACCTGAAATTTATCTGCGAGGCTATAAAGGCATCCGGAAGAAGAGTTGTTATTGAGGATTTCCATTACATGTCTGTGGACGAGCGAAAGGCATTTTCGTTCGATATGAAGGCAATGTGGGACTACGAAACATACTTAATTGTCGTGGGAGTTTGGTCGCAAAGCAATATGCTAATTTACCTCAATCCTGATCTCTCTGGAAGAATTGAGGAAATCTCTATTTACTGGTCAGATGAAGACTTGAAAGCCGTAATTCAAAAAGGCTCGTGTGCATTGAATGTTTCATTTTCGGTTGCGCTAGCAAGCCGTCTAGTTGAAGATTCCTTTGGAAATGCAGGATTGTTGCAGAAGCTAGCGCTCAACACCCTTGATGAGGTTGATGTCACAGAGGAGCAGGAGAATCCTCTTATTATTGATAACATCAATGCCGGTGAGGCGGCTGGCATGAAGTACGCGGAGCAACTCAATCCTGCGTATCAGCAGTTCGCGAAGCGGGTATCTTCGGGAATACGTAGTCGAACCGATGCGACCGGGATTTACGCTCATGCCATGGCGGTCATCATGGGAGAGAGCGACGATGATCTAAAGAAGGGTCTAGATCTCCATACGATTTTCGCGAAGGCAAACGCCAAACAACCGAGAATCAAAAAAGGGAATCTACGGACTGTGCTTGAGAAATTTGAGGGTCTACAGATCGATGAGGATGGGCGCGGTTTGGTTCTCAGCTTTAATGAAGCAACAGACGAAATCCACGTCGTGGATCGGCAGGTCCTGCTTTATCGCAAATACGCTACCGTGAAGTGGCCATGGGACAACATGATTGCCGAAGCGGACGGCTCTGAGGGATACGCTGATTAGAGTAGGTGTAAAGCTGAATTTTAGAGACGCCTCTCCAACAACTGCGCAAGATATCGCCCCGTAAAGCTCCGTGGCCCCTTCACCAACTCTTCGGGCATGCCGATGCCGACGATCTCGTCGACCTTCATGCCGGGTTTTCGGCGCAGATCAACGATCCAGTTGGCGGTCTTTATAACGTCGAGATTTTACTCGATCACCGCGGTGTTGCCCGCCTCGCTACCCGATCGTGCTGCTCAATACCGAGTGCCATCACCACTTTGCGCCAAGCTGATCCAATGCTCCCAACAGCGCCCGCTTGCTGACGGTGCGTCGATTGCCCGTATTTCGCGGCACCTCCGGCTCGCAGAGCGAACGGCGTCGTGCGGCTAGGTCGGCCGCAAAATCGCGGTATGCGACGACACGCCCCGGCCAATCGCCGGCACTGTTCACCTTCGGGTCTGGCGACGCCATGGCCGTTGCCTCCGTTTTCATTGCGCCTCTCGTCGCATACTAAGCGGGCGTGGCGTCGTCACTCCGCCGCCACCTGTGCGGCACCCTTCCCCAACAACGGCGCCAGATACCGCCCCGTAAAGCTGCGCGGCTCCTTCACCACCTCCTCGGGCGTGCCGGCGGCCACGATCTCGCCGCCCTTCACGCCGCCTTCCGGGCCGAGGTCGACGATCCAGTCGGCGGTCTTGATGACGTCGAGGTTGTGCTCGATCACCACCACGGTGTTGCCCTGCTCGACCAAGGCATGGAGCACCTCCAGCAGCTTGCGGACGTCCTCGAAATGCAGGCCGGTGGTCGGCTCGTCCAAGATATACAGCGTGTTGCCGGTGGCGCGGCGGCTGAGTTCCTTGGCGAGCTTGACGCGCTGCGCCTCGCCGCCCGACAGCGTCGTCGCCTGTTGCCCGACCTTGACGTAGCCGAGCCCGACCTCGACCAGCATCGCCATCTTGTCGCGGATCGGGGGGACGTTGGCGAAGAAGCTCGCGGCATCCTCGACGGTCATGTCGAGCACGTCGGCGATGCTGTGCCCCTTGTGCTTCACCTCCAGCGTCTCGCGATTGTAGCGCGCGCCGTGGCAGACGTCGCAGGTGACATAGACGTCGGGGAGGAAGTGCATCTCGATCTTGAGCACGCCGTCGCCCTGGCACGCCTCGCAGCGGCCGCCCTTGACGTTGAACGAGAAACGCCCGGGCTTGTAGCCGCGCGCCTGTGACTCGGGCAGGCCCGCGAACCAGTCGCGGATCTGCGTGAACGCGCCGGTGTAGGTGGCGGGGTTGGAGCGCGGGGTGCGGCCGATCGGCGACTGGTCGATGTCGATGACCTTGTCGAGATGCTGGAGCCCGGTGATCTTGTCGTGCTTGCCCGCGAGAATGCGCGCGCCGTTGAGCGTGCGCGCCGCGGCGGCATAGAGCGTGTCGATCGTGAAGCTCGACTTGCCCGACCCCGACACGCCGGTGATGCAGGTGAAGGTGCCGAGCGGGATCGACGCGGTGACGCCGGTCAGGTTGTTGGCGGTGGCGTTGTGGACCGTGAGCTTCTTGCCGCTGCCCTTGCGGCGCTTGGCCGGGACCGCGACCTCGCGGGTGCCGTTGAGGTAATCGGCGGTGACCGAGGTCTTGCTCTTGAGCAATTGCTTGACGGTGCCCTGCGCGACGATCTGTCCGCCGTGGACGCCCGCGCCCGGCCCCATGTCGATCACGTAATCGGCCATGCGGATCGCATCCTCGTCATGCTCGACGACGATCACGGTGTTGCCGAGGTCGCGCAGCCGGCGCAGCGTGGCGAGCAGCATATCGTTGTCGCGCTGGTGCAGCCCGATCGACGGCTCGTCGAGGACGTAGAGCACGCCCGACAGCCCGCTGCCGATCTGGCTGGCGAGGCGGATGCGCTGGCTCTCGCCGCCCGACAGCGTGCCGCTGGTGCGGTCGAGGTTGAGATAGTCGAGCCCGACGTTGTTGAGGAAGCCGAGCCGCTCGATGATCTCCTTCAGGATGCGCTCGGCGATCGCGCGCTGCTGATCGCCGAGATGGTTGGGCAGATCGGTGAAGAAGGCGAGCGCGTCGACCACGCTCATGCGGGTGGCGTGGCTGATGTCCTCGCCGGCGATCTTGACCGCCAGCGCCTCGGGCTTGAGCCGCGCGCCCTTGCAGACCTCGCACGGCTGGCTCGACTGGTATTTGGACAGCTCCTCCTTCATCCACGCGCTCTCGGTCTGGAGCAGGCGGCGGTTGAGGTTGCCGATCACGCCCTCGAACGGCTTCTTGACGTCGTAGCTCTTCTTGCCGTCGATGAAGGTCAGCGTCACCGCCTTGCCCTCGGTGCCGAAGAGGATCTTGTCGGCAATCTCGGGGTGCAGCTCGCTCCACGGCGTGTCGAGCGAGAAGCCGAACTCGCGCGCGAGGCTGGCCATCACCTGCATGTAGTATGGCGAGGGCGGGTTGGACTTGGCCCAGGGGACGACCGCGCCCTTCTTGATCGACAGTTCGTGGTTGGGGACGATCAGATCCTCGTCGAACACCAGCTTCTCGCCGAGTCCGTCGCACGCCGGGCACGCGCCCTGCGGGGCGTTGAACGAGAAGAGCCGCGGCTCGATCTCGGCGATGGTGAAGCCGCTGACCGGGCAGGCGAACTTCTCGGAAAAGACGATGCGGCCGGGCGGGGCGTGGTCGCCGAGGACGACGCTTTCGGGGGTGCGCGGCTCGACCGGGTCGGCCGGGTCGATATAGGCGAGCCCGTCGGCGAGCTTGAGCGCGGTCTCGAAACTGTCGGCGAGGCGGGTGGCGGCGTTCTCGTTGACCGCGAGGCGGTCGACCACCACTTCGATGTCGTGCTTGTACTTCTTATCGAGCGCGGGGGCCTCGTCGATCTCGTGAATCTGGCCGTCGATGCGCACGCGGGTGAAGCCGGCCTTCTGCCACTCGGCCAGTTCCTTGCGATACTCGCCCTTGCGCCCGCGCACGACCGGGGCGAGCAGGTAGAGGCGCGTGCCCTCGGGCAGCGCCATCACGCGGTCGACCATCTGGCTGACGGTCTGCGCGGCGATCGGGAGGCCGGTGACCGGCGAATAAGGCACACCGACACGCGCCCACAGCAGGCGCATATAGTCGTAGATCTCGGTGACGGTCGCGACCGTCGAGCGCGGGTTGCGGCTGGTGGTCTTCTGCTCGATCGAGATCGCGGGCGAAAGGCCCTCGATATGGTCGACGTCGGGCTTCTGCATCAGTTCCAGGAACTGGCGCGCATAGGCGGAGAGCGATTCGACGTAGCGGCGCTGCCCCTCGGCATAGATCGTGTCGAAGGCGAGGCTCGACTTGCCCGACCCCGACAGCCCGGTGATCACCGTCAGCGTATCGCGCGGGATATCGACGCTCACGTCCTTGAGGTTGTGCTCGCGCGCGCCGCGGACGGAGATCGTCGTCAATGCCATGAGGGAATTTGTTCCATATCTGTTCGGCCGCGTCCAGCCCGGCGGCGAGCGCGCGATGTGGGGCGGGTGCCGCACTGCGGCAAGACGCGCCACGCGCGCGACGGTTGCGGGGCGCGCGTGGTGTCTTATATGGATGTTACAGTCTGGAGGCGCGAGGCGATGGCCAAGAAGAAGAAGGGCAAGCTGCCCAAGGAAGTGCTGGGGGTGAAGGTGCCCAAGGAGCTGCGCAAGGCCGGCGAACGGCTGATCGAACAGGTGCAGGGGCCAGCGGGCAAGCAGGCGCTGGCGGCGGTGGTCGGCGCGGTGGCGACCGCGGCGCTGACGCGCGAGGCCGCGAAGGCGGCGGAGCGGGGCGGGAAGGCTGACGGCGCGAAGCCCGAGGCGGCGCATGCCGAGCCGGGCGAGGCGTTCGCGCGGGCGGCGGAGTTGCTGGTGGGGAAGATCTTCGCGCCGCGTTCTTGACGGGGGCTGGGCCGGACCGACAGCCTTCCCTGCTTCGTCGCCCCGGACCTGATCCGGGGCCCCGCTTCTTCGTGGCGGTCGTTAAAGAAGAAGCGGGATCCCGGATCAAGTCCGGGATGACGGGAGGCGGTTGGTGCAACCGGGGGCGTTGCTGATGCGCTGAGGCGATGATGACGCAGGATGACGACAAGCGCGCCGCGGCCGAAGCCGCAGTGGCCGAGGCGCAGTCCGACATGCTGGTCGGGCTCGGGACCGGATCGACGGTGCGCTTTGCGATCGAGGCGCTCGGGCGGCGGGTCGCCGAAGGGCTGCGGATCACCGCCGTTGCAACGAGCATCGACAGCGCCCAACGCGCCGCGGCGCTCGGCATCGTGATGCGTGAGTTCGCCGAGGTGGCGCGGGTCGACCTGACGATCGACGGTGCCGACGAGATCGACGCGCGGCTGTGGGCGATCAAGGGCGCGGGCGGGGCGATGCTGCGCGAGAAGATCGTCGCGGCGGCCTCGACGCGGATGGTGGTGATCGCCGATGCCTCCAAGCGCGTCGCGGCGATCGGCACGGCCAAGCTGCCGGTCGAGGTGCTGCCGTTCGCGCGTGGCTATGTGACCGATCGGCTGGCGATGCTCGACGCGACGGTGACGGTGCGCGATGGTGTGACCGACAACGGCAATCTCGTGCTCGACGCCCGGTTTGCCGTCTTCCCCGAGCCACGGGCGCTGGCGGCGGCGCTGGACGCCACCCCCGGCGTGCTGGGGCATGGGCTGTTCCTCGACGAAGTGGATGCGACCTATGTCGCGGATCGCGGCGTCGTTACGCGGCTGGAACGCGCGGACCTCAACGGTTAAGGGAGACGGGACTCGGCAACCGGCGTCGCGCCGGTGCGTTCGACCCCGTGACTCCCGACATGAGGATTGCATGACCGATACCGCCAGCTCGCCCGCCGGTTTCCACGAGGACGGCAGCCCGGAGCGGCTGCAGATCGACACGATCCGCACGCTGTCAATGGACGCCGTGCAAAAGGCCAATTCGGGGCACCCCGGCACGCCGATGGCGCTTGCGCCGGTCGGCTGGACGATCTGGACGCAGTTCCTGCGCTACGACCCCGCGCATGCCGACTGGCCGAACCGCGACCGCTTCGTGTTGTCGGTCGGCCATGCCTCGATGCTGTTGTACTCGTTGCTGTATCTCGCCGGGGTCGAGGAGATCGACGCCGAGGGGAAGAAGACCGGCAAGCCGGCGATGTCGCTGGACGACATCAAGCAGTTCCGCCAGCTCTCCTCCAAGACGCCGGGCCACCCCGAATATCGCCATACCACGGGCGTCGAGACGACGACCGGGCCGCTGGGCGCGGGCTGCGGCAATTCGGTCGGGATGGCGATCGCCGAGCGCTGGCTGGCGGCGCGCTACAACCGCCCGGGCTTCGCGCTGTTCGACCACGACGTTTATGTCGTCTGCGGTGACGGCGATATGATGGAGGGCGTCTCCGCCGAGGCGGCGTCGCTGGCCGGGCATCTCAAGCTCAGCAATCTGTGCTGGATCTATGACAGCAACCAGATTTCGATCGAGGGCGACACCGATCTGGCGTTCGACGAGGACGTCGGTGCGCGCTTCCATGCCTATGGCTGGAACGTCATTCATGTTGACGACGCCAACGATATCAAGGCGTTGACCGAGGCACTTCAGGCGTTCCGCGAGGAAACCGAGGCGCCGACGCTGATCGTCGTGAAGTCGGTGATCGGCTGGGGTTCGCCGCGCGCCGGCAGCGAGAAGGCGCACGGCGAGCCGCTGGGCGCCGAGAATATCGCCAAGACCAAGGAAGCGTACGGCTGGCCGGCGGAGGACTTCTTCGTGCCCGAGGGCGTGAAGGACGCGTTCGGCAAGGCGGTCAAGGACCGCGGCGGCAAGGCACGCGACGAGTGGGTCGCATTGTTCGACAAGTATCGCAGCGAACATGCTGATCTTGCGGCGGAACTCGACCTGCTGCTCAAGGACGAGCTGCCGGAAGGATGGGACAGCGAGATCCCGACCTTCGAGGCGGACGAGAAGGGCGTGGCGAGCCGCGACGCGGGCGGCAAGGTGCTCAACGCGATCGTCAAGAAGGTGCCGTGGCTGCTCGGCGGCTCGGCCGACCTGTCGCCGTCGACCAAGACCGATATCAAGGGCGCGGCATCGTTCGAGCCCGACAATTACGGCGGTTCGAACTTGCACTTCGGCGTGCGCGAGCATGGCATGGGCGCGGTGGTGAACGGCATGGCGCTGTCGCACCTGCGTGCCTATGGCTCCACCTTCCTCGTGTTCCTCGATTACATGCGTGCGCCGGTGCGGCTGTCGGCGATCATGGAGATCGGCGCGGTCTGGGTGTTCACGCATGACTCGATCGGCGTCGGCGAGGACGGCCCGACCCACCAGCCGATCGAGCATCTCGCGACGTTGCGGGCGATCCCGGGGATCGACACCTTCCGGCCGGGCGATGCCAACGAGGTCGCGGCGGCATGGCGTGCGGTGATGAAGGATGCGAGCACCCCGGCGGCGCTGATCCTGTCGCGGCAGGCGCTGCCGACGCTCGATCGCTCGAAGTACGCGAGCGCGGATGGCGTCGAGAAGGGCGCCTATGTGCTGGCGGGCGGCGACGAGACGCCTGACGTGATCCTGATCGCGACCGGATCGGAAGTGTCGCTGGCGGTGCAGGCCTATGAGAGACTGGTCGCCGAGGGCGTGAAGGCGCGCGTCGTGTCGATGCCGAGCTGGTATCGCTACGAATTGCAGGACGCCGCCTACAAGGAGAGCGTGCTGCCCAAGGCGGTGAAGGCGCGCGTCGCGATCGAGATGGCCGGGTCGCTCGGCTGGGATCGCTACGTCGGTTATGAAGGGCGGCAGATCACGATGTCGACCTTCGGCGCGTCGGCGCCGCTCGCCAAGTTGCAGGACAAGTTCGGCTTTACGGTCGAGAATGTCGTGAAGGTGGCGAAGGAAGCAATGGCGTGAGTGTCGCCCCTGCGAAGGCAGGGGCCGATCACTATATCCACGAGCGTCGCCTTTCGTGGTGAGAGACATGGGCCCCCGCCTGCGCGGGGGCGACGGGAGATCGGGATGAGCAAGCTACAGGACCTCAGCAACGCCGGCACCGCGGTGTGGCTGGACTTCGTCGACCGCAAGTTCCTCGAACAGGGCGGGCTCCAGAAGCTGGTCGACGAGGACGGGCTGACCGGTGTCACCTCCAACCCGACGATCTTCGAGAAAGCGATGGGCGCGGGCGACGCCTATGACGCCGGCTTTGCCGAGTTCGACAAGGCCAATCCGGGCGCCGAGCCGATGGCGCGCTACGAAGCGCAGGCGATCAAGGACATCCAGGCGGCGTGCGACACGCTGCGCCCGGTCTATGACCGGCTGGATGCCAAGGACGGCTATGTCAGCCTCGAAGTGTCGCCGTATCTGGCGCTGAAGGGGCCGGAAACCGCCGAGGAAGCCGAGCGGCTGTGGCAGGCGGTGGATCGTCCGAATCTGATGATCAAGATCCCCGGGACCGACGACGGCGTGCGCGCGATCCGCGACACGATCGCCAAGGGGATCAACGTCAACGTGACATTGCTGTTCGGGGTCGAGGCGTACAAGAAGGTCGCCTATGCCTATGTCGAGGGACTTGAAGAGCGCGTCTCCAAGGACTTGCCGATCGAGCGCATCGCGAGCGTGGCGAGCTTCTTCGTCAGCCGGATCGACAGCAAGATCGACGACGCGATCGACGCCGGTCAGGGTGGCGATGAGGCCAAGGCGCTGAAGGGCAAGGTCGCGATCGCCAACGCCAAGCTGGCCTATGCCTGGTATCAGGAGTTCATCGCCTCGGATCGCTGGCAGAAGCTGGCGGCGAAGGGCGCGCAGCCGCAGCGGCTGCTGTGGGCGTCGACTGGCACCAAGAATCCGGACTATCCCGACACCTTGTATGTCGATGAACTGATCGGGCCGGAGACGGTCAACACGATGCCGCCGAAGACGATGGATGCGTTCCGCGACCATGGCACGGTGGCGCAGACCTTGACGCAGGACGTCGATGGCGCGCGGCATATGATCGCGGAGCAGGCGCGGCTCGGGCTCGATCTGGACGGTGTGACCAAGACGCTGGTCGACGAGGGGGTGGCGAGCTTCTCCAAGTCGTTCGACGATCTGTTGAAGGTGATCGGCGCGAAGCAGCCCGCGAACGCGTGATTTGCTGCGTGAGGGATGGGGTGGGGGTCGGTGACGGCCTCCGCCCTTCTTGTAACCGCTCGCCTCGACCACACCGTTCGTGCTGAGGAGCCATCGAGCGAAGTCGAGATGGCGTCTCGAAGCACTTATGTCGCGCAGCTCCTTCGAGACGGGGCTTCGACAGGCTCAGCCCCTCCTCAGAACGAACGGATGGGTGGGCGTGCGAAAGAGCTACGCCAGAAACGGCGCAGCGATTTCCGGCGTGATCCGCAGCAGCCGCCCGGTCGCGCGGTCGAGCAGCGCCCAGGTCGTGACGCCCTCGACGCGCAGCTTGCCATCGGTGCCGAGGAAGCGGAAGTGGCGGTCGAAGCGCGCGCCGCGTGGCGGATCGGGGACCCAGGTTTCGCCCGTAACGGTTTCGCCCTCCACGACATTGCCGCGATAGTCGATGACGTGGCGGGTAATCATCCAGACATAGGCCGCCTGATGCGCGGGCGGGGCGATCGCCGCCCAATGCGCGACCGACAGTTCCTGAATCCAGCGCACCCAGACGGCATTGTTGACGTGGCCGAGTTCGTCGATGTCGGCGGGTTGCGCGGTGAAGGTCTGCGTGAAGGTCATGCGTGACGCGCCTTGTACCAGCGCCAGCCTGCGAAGGCGATGCCCGCCGCGAGCAGCGCGCCGACCGCCCACCACAGATGCCGGTCGGCGACGATCCGGCCGAGCAATTGCTCGAAGCCATGGCCGAACAGATAGCCGATCCCGGTGAACAGGATTGCCCAGCAGGTCGCCGACGCGCCGTTGACGATCGCGAAGCGCCTGGCGGAAACGCTGGTCGAGCCGATCGCGATCGGGCTGACGGTGCGCAGGCCATAAAGGAAGCGGAACGCGAAGATGAACGCGGTCGGGTGGCGCTCGAAGGCCGCGACCGCGCGCGCGAACGCGGGCTTGGCGCGCGCGGCGGCGATCCATTTGCGGTCGCGGAAATGCCGGCCGGCGTAGAACCAGCCTTGATCGGCGGTGTAGGAGCCGAGCCCGGCGGCGAGCATCGCGAATGGCAGCGACAGCAGCCCTTTGTGCGCGAGGATGCCGCCCGCCATCACTGCGGCCTCGCCCTCCAGCGCCGCGCCGGCGAACAGCGCGGCGAGGCCATAACGCGCGACGATCGCCTCGATCGTCATGCCGCGGTCACGGCTCCACGCCCAATTGCCACAACACGAAGGCATGTTCCTCGGCGGCTTCGCGCAGGCTCTCGAACCGACCCGACTTGCCGCCGTGGCCGGCGCCCATGTTGGTCTTGAGCAGCAGGAGGTTGGCGTCGGTCTTCGTGGCGCGCAGCTTCGCGGCCCATTTGGCGGGCTCCCAATAGGTCACGCGCGGATCGTTGAGCCCGCCCGAGATGAAGAGTGGCGGATAATCCTGTGACCTTATATTGTCATAGGGGGAATAGCTGCGGATCAATTCGAAGGCCGCCGGGTCCTCGATCGGGTTGCCCCATTCCGGCCATTCGCCGGGCGTCAGCGGCAGCGTCTCGTCAAGCATCGTATTGAGCACGTCGACGAACGGGACGTCGGCGATCACCGCGCCCCACAGCTGCGGATCGGAGTTGACCACCGCGCCCATCAGCTCGCCGCCCGCCGAGCGGCCGGCGATCGCGATCCGTCCAGCGCTGGTCCAGCCCTGTTCGACCAATCCCTTCGCAACGTCCACGAAGTCGTTGAATGTATTGACACGCTTCTCGAGCTTGCCGTCACGATACCATTGCTGGCCGAGGTCGTCGCCGCCGCGGATGTGTGCGATGGCATAAGCGAAGCCGCGGTCGAGCAGGCTGAGGATCCCTGTCGAGAAGCCCGGCGGGATCGCATGGCCGTAGGCGCCATAGGCGTAGAGGAACAACGGCCGCGAACCGTCGCGCGGGAAGTCGCGCGGGTAGACGATCGACACCGGGACCGCGGTGCCGTCGCGCGCGGTGATCTTCAGCCGCTGCGTATCGTATTTCGCCGCGTCATAGCCGCTGGGGATCTCCTGCACCTTCAGCGTGGTGAGCGCGCCGGTCGCGGTGTCATAATCGTAGACGGTGCCGGGCGTTACCATCGACTCATAGCCGAGACGAAGAACCGTCTGATCATATTCGGGATTATCGCCGAGGCCCGCGGCGTAGCTCGCTTCGGGGAAGGCGATGCGGCGCGGGGCGGCGGCGGGGTCGTAGGCGTGGATCTCGATCTGGTCGAGCCCGTCCTCGCGGCCCTCGACGATGAAGAAGTCGCGGAAACATTCGACCCCGGTCATGTAGAAATGCGGGCTGGGCGCGATCCGCTCGGTCCATTCGCTGGGCGCGGTAATCGGCGCGGTGACCAGCCGCCACATCGGATCGATGTCGTTGGTGTGGATGAACAACGTGTCGCCGTGCGTGTCGACGTCATATTCGCGGCCGGGCTGGCGCGGCGCGATCAGGATCGGCGCGGCGAAGGGGTCGTCGGCGGGGTAGAGCCGGATCTCGCTGGTGTCGTGGCTGCTGGCGACGAGCGCGATCCACTTGCGGTCGCTGGTCTGGCTGACGCCGACCGAGAAGACCGGATCGTCCTCATAATAGAGCGTCACGTCGTCGGCGCTGGAGGTGCCGAGGCGATGGAATTTGATCGTGCGCGTGCGCCACTGGTCGTCGGTGAGGCCGTAGAGGATGCCGCTGCCATCGCTGGTGAAGACGATGTTGCCGATCGTGCCCTCGATCGACGTATCACCCCATTTGCCGGCGGCGGACTCGATCGTCTCCGGCGCATCGGTGGCACCGTTCAGGCTCTTGAAGCGGATCGTATAGCGTTCCGATCCATCGTCGTCGGTCGAATAGGCGAGCAGGGTGCCATCCTCGCTGATCGACAGTGCGCCGAGCCGGAAATATTCCTTGCCCTCGGCCAGCGCCGGTTCGTCGAGCAGCAATTCGTCGGGGCCGCCCGCGACCGGCCTGCGCCACCATTTGCGATACTGGCCGCCGGTTTCGAACGCGGTCCAGTAGAGATGGTCGCCATCCTTCTGCGGGACGCTGCTCTCGTCCTCCTTGATGCGCCCCTTCATCTCTTCGTAGAGCCGGTCGACCAGCGGGCGGTGCGGTGCCATCTGCGCCTCAAACCAGGCGTTCTCTTCCTCGAGATAGGCGAGCACGTCCTGGTCGGTGACGTCGGGGTAGTTCGGATCCTTCAGCCACGCCCAGGGATCGTCGATCGTGATGCCATGCATCGTGAAGCTATGCGGGCGGGTGGCGGCGACGGGGGGCATAGGTTCGGTCATAGGCGCTTCCTAACGCGCGATATTGCCAAACGTCACCCTCTTGTCGGCACGCGCGGCACGGCGCACATCGCGCGGCATGAGCGTCGTCACCCGTTTTGCGCCTTCGCCGACCGGACGGCTGCACATGGGTCACGCGTTTTCGGCGATCCGGGCGCACGATTTCGCGCGAGAGCGCGGAGGGCAATTCCTGCTGCGGATCGAGGATATCGACGGAACGCGCAGCCGGCCGGAGCATGTCGCAACGATCGTCGACGACCTGCGCTGGCTGGGGCTGACGTGGGACGGGGCGGTGACATTCCAGTCGGCGCGGCTGGATGTTTATGCCGCCGTGCTTGAGCAATTGCGTGAGCTGCGGCTGCTATATCGTTGTTATTGCACGCGTGCGGAGATCGCCGAGGCGCTGAGTGCGCCGCATGGGGCGGTGGCGGCCTATCCGGGAACGTGCCGTGATGCACCGGAGCGTGACGCGCCGCATTGCTGGCGGCTCGATATGGCGGCGGCGGTGGCGCGCTGCGGCGACCTGTCGTGGTCCGATCACGGGCGAGTGGTGGCGAACGGAGCGCTGGCGCAGGGCGACGTGGTGCTGGCGCGCAAGGATGCGCCGGCGAGCTATCATCTGGCGGTGACGGTCGACGATGCTGCGCAAGGCGTGACGGATGTGGTGCGCGGGCGCGACCTGTTCGCGGCGACGCATGTGCACCGCGTGTTGCAGGCGCTGCTGGGGCTGCCGGTGCCGCGCTGGTGGCATCACGATTTGCTCGTCGGGGCGGATGGCGCGCGGCTGGCGAAGCGGCATGGTGCGCCGACGCTCGCGGCGCTGCGCGAGGCGAGGGTGGATGGGCGCGAGGTCGCGGCCAGGTTGCGGGCGGGGGCGGTATAGCGCCCGCCGCCGGGTTCGCCGTTGGTAGGGAGCCATGGCGGGTGGAGGAACACTCACAACTCGCCATGTGCACCGTCGCCCCTGCGAAGGCAGGGGCCTATGGCTGTGTCGGCTTGGTGGACGGCTCGACACATTGAGCGAGGCGTGTGTGTCAGCCTTTCTCCTTGACGCGACAGACATGGGCCCCTGCCTGCGCCGGGGGCGACGGGATTGGATGCGGCGATGTGTCCGGCGGCAGATGGCGAGTGGAGTAGCGTTGAAACCTTCCGGCGCGCGCCGTTGCCCCCGCCCTCGCAGGGGCGACGGGATGGCCATTGCCGTTTGCGCCGCCGCGTCTTAGCATCGGTTCATGAATACCTTCCTCGTCATCCTGCTGGTCGCGGCGATGATCGCCACGGTGGTCGCGCTGGTGCGCGGCATCGTCTCGTTCCTCCAGAGCGCCTCGGCCGAGGCGCGCGGTGAGGGGCCGACCGCGGCGCAGCTCAAATCGAACCGGATGATGCAGATGCGCATCTTCTATCAGACGCTGGCGGTGCTGATCGTCGTCGTGCTCCTGTTCGCCGCCGGGCGTAATTGATGGTCCGGCTCAATCGCATCTACACGCGGACCGGCGACGACGGCACGACCGGGCTGTCGGACGGAAGCCGCATCGCCAAGACCGACGCGCGGATGCAGGCGATCGGCGACGTCGACGAGGCGAACAGCGCGATCGGGGTGGCGATCGCCGGGCTGGGCTACGCTGCCTTGGTCGAGCAGCTGACCCGGGTGCAGAACGATCTGTTCGATCTCGGCGCCGATCTCGCGACGCCGGGCGACGACTATGAACCCGGCGAGATGACGCTGCGGATCGTGCCCGCGCAGGTCGCGCGGCTGGAAGCGGAGATCGACGCACTCAACGAACATGTCCCGCCGCTGACCAGCTTCGTGCTGCCCGGCGGCGCGGCGGCGGCGCTGCATCTCGCGCGCGCGATCGTGCGGCGTGCGGAGCGGTCGGCGGTCGCGCTGGCACCGCATGTCAATCCGCAGGCGTTGATCTATCTGAACCGCCTGTCGGATTTTCTTTTCGTCGCCTGCCGATCGGTGAACCTTAACGCAGGTGGGGACGTTCTGTGGGTAGCAGGGGCAAACCGATAACATAGGCAGTCCCGTGCGCGCCCGATCTCCCGGGCGGCTGCAGGAGGACGACCATGGAAGCGCTCCCCCGGCTCGACGCCGGGACCGACCCGCTGGTGCGGCGCTATGCGCAGGTGCGGCGGTTGAGCGAGGCGCTGGTCGCCCCGCTGTCCGATGCCGATGCCACCGTCCAGTCGATGGACGACGCCTCGCCGGCGAAATGGCATCTGGCGCATACGACGTGGTTCTTTGAGACGTTCGTGCTGCGCGACCATGTGCCCGGCTATGCGCTGCACGACGCGCGCTTTCCGTTCCTGTTCAACAGCTATTACGAGGCCGAAGGGCGACGGCACGCGCGCGGGCGACGCGGAATGATTACCCGGCCGACGCTGGACGAGGTGCTGGCGTATCGCCGCGCCGTCGATGTTGCTTTGCTGGAGGCGTTTGCGACGTTGCCGGCGGCGGCGCTCGAGCTGATTGCGCTGGGCTGCCATCACGAGGAGCAGCATCAGGAGTTGCTCGTCACCGACGTGCTGCATCTCTTTTCGGAGAACCCGCTGGAGCCGGCGGTGTGGTCCCCCGAGCGCAAGGTGCCGGTCGCGATGCCGGGGCCGGTCGCGTGGATCGAGAGCGGCGAGCGCGTGGTCGAGGTCGGGCATAATGGCAGCGGCTTCGCGTTCGATTGTGAGGGGCCGCGGCATCGCACCCTGTTGCTCCCCCATGCGATCGCCGACCGGACTGTCACCAACGGCGAATGGGCGGCATTCATCGCCGATGGCGGCTATCGCGACGCGCGGCTTTGGCTGTCGGACGGCTGGGCATGGGTGCAGCGCGAGCGCGTCGGCGCGCCGCTCTATTGGGAGCATCGCGAGGGAGCGTGGACGCGCTTCGGGCTCGACGGGCGGCGGGCTGTCGATCCGGCGGCGCCGGTGACGCACGTCAGCTTCTACGAGGCGGATGCCTTTGCGAGCTGGGCCGGCGCGCGGCTGCCGACTGAGTTCGAATGGGAGGCCGCCGCCGCAGCGCATGACGCGAGCGCGGGCAACCAGCTCGACGGCGCGGGCGCGATCGAGCCGCGACCGTCCGCGGGCGGGCCGGCGTTCTTCGGCGACGTGTGGGAATGGACCGGGTCGGCCTATCGCCCATACCCCGGTTTTCACCCGGTCGGAGGCGCGGTCGGCGAATATAACGGCAAGTTCATGAACGGGCAGTTCGTGCTGCGCGGCGGCAGCTGCGCGACGCCGCGCGGCCATGCGCGCGCCTGCTATCGCAACTTCTTCTACCCGCACCAGCGCTGGCAATTCACCGGCGTGCGGTTGGCAAAGGACCTTTGATGCTGAAGCCTGAGATCGAGGACGGGCAGGTGACGCTCGCCGACCCGCAGTTCCGCGCCGACGTGCTCGCCGGGCTGGAACGCCGCCCGCGCGCGATCCCGGCACGGTGGTTCTACGATCATCGCGGGTCGGAACTGTTCGAGCAGATCACCGATTTGCCTGAATATTATCCGACGCGGACCGAGACCGCGCTGCTCGAGGGGCTGTGCCCCGAGTTGCGCGAGATCGTCGGCGAGGGGCGCGCGGTGGTCGAGTTCGGGTCGGGATCGTCGACCAAGACCCCGATCGTGCTGCGCTGCGTGAAGCCGTCGTCGTACGTGCCGATCGACATTTCGGGCGACTTCCTGCGGCAGTCGGCGCGCGAGCTGTCGGATGCGTTTCCCGAGTTACTGGTGCTGCCGTTCGAGGCCGATTTCACCCGCCCGCTGACCTTGCCGCATACGATCAGCGCTGCGCCGAAGCTGGGGTTCTTTCCGGGATCGACGATCGGCAACCTGATTCCGCTGGCGGCGATCGACCTGCTGCGTGCGATGCGTTCGTCGCTCGGGGAGGGCGCGATGCTGCTGATCGGGATGGACCGGATCAAGGACCCGGCGGTGCTGATCCCGGCCTATGACGATGCGCAGGGCGTGACCGCGGCGTTCAACCGCAACCTGCTTGAGCGGATCAATCGCGAGCTGGACGGGACGCTGCCGGTCGACGCCTTCGCGCACGAGGCGCGCTGGAACGACGATCGCGCTCGGATCGAGATGCATCTGGTCGCGACTCGCGATGTCGCCTTCACGGTCGAGGGGCGCGAGTTTTCGATCGCGACGGGCGAGTCGATCCATACCGAGAACAGCCACAAATACGGCGAGCGTGACGCGCGCATCCTGCTGCGCGCGGGCGGGTGGACGCCGGTGCGCGAATGGACCGATGCCGAGGGCAAGTTCGCGGTGATCCTCGCCGAGGCGCAGCCTGAGCGGCCGGCGCCGTAGCGCCATTGAGGAGGACACACACCTCGTCGCCCCTGCGCAGGCAGGGGCCTATGTCTGTCTCGGCTTGGTGAGGCATTTGACACAGGCACGTTGGGTCGTGTGTCACTTGGCTCGACGCATGATACAGCCATGGGCCCCTGCCTGCGCAGGGGCGACGGCTTGATCGACGGTGACGTCAGTCGCGGCGGACGCCCGTGACGCTGAACGGCTTCGGCTCGACCGGCGGGATCGCGCTGTCGTTCAGCTCGCATTGCCAGAAGCCGACGTCGATCCAGCGCCCCTGTTTGTAGCCGACCTCGCGATACACCCCCGCGCGGCGGAAGCCGACCGCTTCGTGGAGCGTGATCGAGGCGTCGTTGGGGAGCGTGATGACGCCGATCGCCTGCGTGAACCCCTGCGCGCGCAACGTGTCGACCAGCGCTTCGTAGAGCAGCCGCCCGACGCCTTGCCCGTGCGTCGCGCCGCCGACATAGATCGAGGTTTCGACCACATAGCGGTACGCCGGACGATCGCGGAAGCGCGTCGCATAGGCATAGGCCAGCACCGCGTCGCCGCTGGTCGCGACCAGCCACGGATAATAGCCGTCCGACGCCGCGATGCGCTCGCGCATCGCCGCCGCGTCGGGCGCGTCGCTCTCGAACGACACGGTGCCCGACAGCACGAACGGCGCGTAGATCGCGGCGATCGCCGCGGCGTCGTCGCCGGTCGCGGCGCGGATCGTGATCGGGCCCTGCGACATCACAACCCGATCCGCGCGACGACGAGCTGCCACAGGTTGCGGTCCTCGGCGCGCGCCGCGATCGGGCCGAGCCCGACGCATTCGAGGCATTGCGCGCGCACCGCCGCCCCGCCCAGCATGCGCTTGGCATCGCCCAAAGCGGCGGCGAACGCCTGCTGGCGCTGCCACGTCAGCCGCGACAGCGCGTCGGGCGCGCTGGCGTCGTCATCGTCCTCCTGGCTGGCGACCTGCTGCGCGATCTGCGCGGCGAAGCCGGGCTTCTTCTCCAGCCACACCGGTTGCGCATCGTCCAGCTTCGCGCGCTTCGCCGCCTCGGCGATCGCGTCGTCGAGCCCGCCGAAGCGGTCGACCAGCTTCAGCTGCTGCGCGATCCCGCCGACCCAGACGCGGCCCTGACCGATCTCGTTGACGCGCGCGATCGGCAGCTTGCGCGACTGCGAGACGCGGGTGAGGAATTGTAGATAGCCATGCTCGATCCCGGCCTGGACGATACGGTCGAGTTCGGGGGTGGTGCCGCCGAGCACGTCGGGCTGGCCCGACAGCGGGGTCGTCTTCACGCCGTCGGTCGACAGGCCGATCTTCTTGAGCGTGTTCTCGAAGGTCGGGATGATCCCGAAGATGCCGATCGAGCCGGTGATCGTGCCCGGCTCGGCGAAGATAACGTCGGCGGGGGTCGACACCCAATAGCCGCCCGAGGCGGCGAGCCCGCCCATCGAGACCACCACCGGCAGCCCGCGCCGCTTGGCCTCGAGGATCGCGAGCCGGATCTTCTCCGACGCCAGCACCGAGCCGCCGGGCGAGTCGACGCGCACCACCAGCGCCTTGAGGTCGTTGTCGACGAGTCCGTCATAGAGCAGCTTCGACACGGTATCGCCCGCCGCCTTGCCGGGACCGGCCTCGCCGTCGACGATCTCGCCCGCGATCGTCAGCACGCCGACCTTGCCTTTCTTCGGGACCGGGTTGGCGGCGACATAGGCATTGTAGTTGATCGTCTTGAACCAGCCGGCGACCTTCTTGGCGTCGCCGCCGGCCAGCTGCGCGACGCGGCGGCCGAACGCGACCCGGTCGCCGAGATTGTCGACCAGCCCGGTGGCGAGATTGGCGCGCGACACGTCGCCCTGCGCCTGCGTGACGAGCTGCGCCGGGTTGCCGAGCCACGGCGCGAGCTGCGCCTTGGGTCGCGCGGTCGATACCGCCTCGCGCCACTGGTCGAACAGTGTGCCGTAGAGCGCCTGGCTCGCCTCGCGCGCTTCGGGGCTCTGGTCGGTGCGGGTATAGGGCTCGACCGCCGACTTGAACTTGCCGACGCGATAGACGTGCGCGTTGACGCCGAGCTTGTCGATCAGCCCCTTGTAGAACAACTGGTTGCCACCGGGGCCGGCGAAGAAGGTGCCGCCGAGCGGGTCCATCCAGATCTCGCTCGCCGCCGAGGCGAGGCGATAACCGCCGTCGGTATAGGCGGTGGCATAGGCGAGCACCGGCTTGCCCGCGGTGCGCGCGCGGAGCAACGCGGCCTGCACCTCGCCGAGCACCGCCGGATAGGCGCCGCCGAAGCGATCAAGGTCGAGGACGATCGCTTTGACGCGGTCGTCGGTGCGCGCGGTGTCGATCGCGCGCAGCACGTCGCGGAGGCGATATTGCTTGCCGACTTGCTGCCCGCTGAGCAGCGCGGTGAGCGGCACCTCTTCGGGCTGTTCGACGATCGGGCCGTCGAATCTCAGGACCAGCGCGCCGTCGCCGATCGCCGCCGGGCGCTGCCGCGCATTGAGCGCGGCGAAGATCGTCGCGAAGAACAGCAGCATCGCGACGAGCACCAGCGCGTCCTTGATCCCGACCAGCAGCTTCCAGGCGCCGCGTACCAGCTTCATCGTTCTTGCCACCTTCGTTGCGTGGCGGCGACCGTAGCGCGGCGTGTATGACCGGGGCAATACGCTTTGAGGGTGAATGGCCTTCTTCGTCACTCCCGCGGAGGCGGGAATCCAGAACCTTGGCCGTTTCGCTTCTGTCGCCAGACCTGCGCGTCTGGATCCCCGCCTGCGCGGGGATGACGGAGGGCATGAGCAGCATACGTCATCAACTCAGTTGAGCGGCGTGATCATCGCGGATTTTAGCGTTGGCGATGGTGATGAGTTTTCGCATGGCGGCGGTTAGGGCGACGATGGGTTTTTTGCCGCTGTCGCGGAGGCGCAGGTAGAAGGCCTTGATGTCGGGCGCGAAGCGGACGGCGGAGAGGGCAGCCATGAAGGTGACGCGCCTGATCTCCGGGCGGCCGCCGCGGGTGCGGCGATAGCCATCGACGGTGCCGCTTTGGCGGGGATGGGGTGCAAGGCCGGCGAGGCTGGCGATCTGGCGCCGTCCGAGCGTGCCGAGTTCGGGCAGGAGGGCGATGAGCGCCGCGGCGGTGGTCGCGCCGATGCCGGGGATGGTGCGCAGGACGCTGGCGGTGCGGGCGAGTGATGCGCAGCCGGCGAGCAGCGCCTCGATCCGGGCCTCGAGCGCGGCGATGGCCTGGTCGTGCGCGGCGACCAGCGCGCGCAGTTCGGCGGCGACCGGGCCGGCGCCGGGGGCCTTGAGGCGGTTGGTGCACGCGGTGCGGGCACGGACGAGATCGCTGCGGGTGTTGACCAGCGTCGCGAGCTCCTGGCGGTGTTCATCGCGCGGGTGCCAGCGGTCGAGGCGCTCGTGGCGCTCCTGCCCGTAGCGCGCGAGCGCACGGGCATCGAGCGCATCGGTCTTGGCCAGCGTTCCCAGCGAGCGGATGAACGCCTTGACGCGGCGGGCATCGGCACGGTGGATGGCATGGCCGGCGCGTGACGCCGCCGCGAGCAGCGCGGCCTCGTAGCCGCCGGTCGCCTCGCAGACCAGCAGGCGCCCGGGCGGCAGCGCGGCGGCAAAGGCGTCGAGCGCAAGCGGCGTGTTGGCGATGGTGGTGGCGCGGCCGGTGACGCTGTCGAAGACGGCGATGCCGGCCTTGCCGACGTCGCAGCCGACGAACCCGGTCGGCGTGGTGGCGGCGGCGTCAGTGGCGGGGTTGGCGGAGCGGGTCATGACGGTTATCCTCGGCGATAGCCTGCGATTGTCTGCGGGCGTCGTCGAGCGGCCCCTGCAACTCACCAGGCGTGACGGGAAGCGGGCAACCGACCGGGATGACGACGGGCGAAAAGCCCTATTGCGAGACGGCCCGGTTGCCCGCGCCCGGCATCAGGTGGCCACCTGATGCCGGGCATCCCGCTCATGCAGGACACCACCCCCCCTACGTCATCTCCAACAGACAATTGCGAGCGTAGCGAAGCAATCCAGGGTTGAACCAGGACGCCCCGGATTGCTTCGCTCCGCTCGCAATGAAGGGCAGGCTCGGCTAGGGGCTCCACCCATGACCGCCCACGCCACCCTCGCGCCGCTGACGCAGGCGCCGCCGCCGACGTGGCGTGCGGAGCTGCGCGCGCTCGCCGCGCTGGCGGGGCCGCTGATCGGGGCGAATCTGCTCCAGATGGCGGTGTTCGCGGTCGATGTGGTGTTCGTCGCTCGGCTCGGGCCGGTCGAGTTCGCCGCGGCGACGCTGGGGGTGTTCTTCTTCCATATCCTTGGCTTCGGGCTGATCGGGATGGTCGGCGCGGCCGAGCCACTGATCGCCGCCGCGCTCGGGCGGCGCGTCGGCGCGGTGCGGCAGGTGCGGCGGTCGTTCCGGATGGCGATGTGGCTGGCGGTGCTCGGCTCGCTCGTCGTGATCGTCGTACTCAACTGCGCCGCGCCGTTGCTGCGGCTCGCCGGACAGGACGCGGCGGTGGCGGCACGCGCCGGATCGTTCTGCCGCGTGCTGTCGCTCGCGGTGCTGCCAGCCGTGTTCGCGGCGCTGATCCGGCTGACCGCGGCGGCGCTGGGGCGGCCGGGCTGGGCGTTGATGGTCACCGCGCTGGCGCTGGGCGTCGCACTGCTCGCCAATTGGTGTCTGGTGTTCGGCAATGCCGGCTTCCCGGCGCTGGGGCTGGAAGGCTCGGCGCTGTCGAGCGTGATCGTCTCGACCGCGACCTGCGCGGCCTATGTCGTGATCCTGCTGACCGACCGCCGGCTGCGGCGCTATCGCCTGCTCGGCAAATGGTGGCGCGCGGAATGGTCGCGGATGGCGGAGATCGCGCGGCTAGGCGCGCCGATCGCGCTCGGCTGGATGGCGGAGGGCGGATTGTTCGGCGGCGCGGGGCTGCTGATGGGGCTGATCTCGGTCGCGGCGATCGACGCGCATGCCGTGGCGCTCAACATCGCCGCGATCGCCTTCCAGATCCCGTTCGGGCTCGCGCAGGCGGCGACGATCCGCGTCGGCTTCGCGTTCGGCGCAGGTGACCGGGCGTGGGTGGCGCGGGCGGGCAATGTCGCGATCGTGACCGGGATCGCGGTGATGGCGCTGAGCGCGATGGTGTTCTGGGCGGTGCCGCACTGGCTGGTGCGGCTGTACGTCGATCCGGCGCGTGAGGGCGCCGTGGCGTCGCTGGCGGTGGCGTTGCTGGGGATTGCGGCGATCTTCCAGCTCGTCGATGGCGCGCAGGCGGTGGCGGCCGGCGTGCTGCGCGGGGTGCAGGACACGCGCGTGCCGATGCTGATCCAGATCGCCGGCTATTGGGGCGCGGGGTTCGGGACCGCGTTGCTGCTCGGCTTCGGGCTCGGCTGGGGCGCGGCGGGGATCTGGTGGGGGCTGGCGGTCGGGCTCGGCGTCGTTTCCGCGCTGCTGATCTGGCGGTGGAGCGCGCGCGAGCGGCTGCACCTGTCGCCACGCGCGACCTGATCGCACGCACGGCCTGTCCGACGGTTCCCAAAAATTTGCGCGCGGGCGTTGACCGCGGCGGGGGGCACCCACATATGCGACCCGCTGGCACTCGGCTGGGTCGAGTGCCAAAGAACTGTCACATACCTTCAGAGGGGTACTGAGCAATGAACTTTCGTCCGTTGCACGACCGCGTTCTCGTCCGCCGCGTCGAGGCGGAAGAGAAGACGGCCGGCGGGATCATCATCCCCGACACCGCCAAGGAAAAGCCGCAGGAGGGCGAAGTCGTCGCCGCCGGTGCGGGCGCCAAGAACGACAAGGGCGAGGTCGCCCCGCTCGACGTCAAGGCCGGTGATCGCATCCTGTTCGGCAAGTGGTCGGGCACCGAGGTTAAGGTCGACGGTGAAGACCTGCTCATCATGAAGGAATCGGACATCCTCGGCATCATCGCCTGAGCTTTCCGACCGCCTCAACTTTCCCAACATTCGTTCATCTGAAAGGGTAGCCACATGGCAGCCAAGGACGTGAAATTCGGCCGTGACGCGCGCGAGCGCATCCTGCGCGGCGTCGACATCCTCGCCGACGCGGTGAAGGTCACGCTGGGGCCGAAGGGCCGCAACGTCGTGATCGACAAGAGCTTCGGCGCACCGCGCATCACCAAGGACGGTGTGTCGGTCGCCAAGGAAATCGAGCTTAAGGACAAGTTCGAGAACATGGGCGCGCAGATGGTGCGCGAAGTGGCCTCGAAGACCAACGACATCGCGGGTGACGGCACCACCACCGCCACCGTGCTGGCGCAGGCGATCGTCCGCGAGGGCATGAAGTCGGTCGCGGCCGGCATGAACCCGATGGATCTGAAGCGCGGCATCGACCTGGCAGTGACCAAGGTCGTCGCCGACATCCAGGCGCGCTCCAAGCCCGTCTCGGGCTCGCAGGAAGTCGCGCAGGTCGGCATCATCTCCGCCAACGGCGACCGTGAAGTCGGCGAGAAGATCGCGGAAGCGATGGAAAAGGTCGGCAAGGAAGGCGTCATCACCGTCGAGGAGGCCAAGGGCCTCGAGTTCGAGCTGGACGTCGTCGAGGGCATGCAGTTCGACCGCGGCTATCTGTCGCCGTACTTCATCACCAACCCGGAGAAGATGCAGGTCGAGCTCAACGACCCCTACATCCTGATCCACGAGAAGAAGCTGTCGTCGCTGCAGGCGATGCTGCCGATCCTCGAGGCGGTGGTGCAGTCGGGCCGTCCGCTGCTGATCATCGCCGAGGACATCGAGGGCGAGGCGCTCGCCACGCTCGTCGTCAACAAGCTGCGCGGCGGCCTGAAGGTCGCGGCGGTCAAGGCGCCGGGCTTCGGCGATCGTCGCAAGGCGATGCTCGAAGACATCGCGATCCTGACCAAGGGCGAAGTCGTCAGCGAGGACCTCGGCATCAAGCTCGAGAGCGTCACGCTCGGTATGCTTGGCACCGCCAAGCGCGTGACGATCGACAAGGACAACACCACCATCGTCGACGGTGCGGGTGATGCGGAGTCGATCAAGGGCCGCACCGAGGCGATCCGCCAGCAGATCGAGGTGACCACCTCCGACTACGACCGCGAGAAGCTCCAGGAGCGTCTGGCGAAGCTCGCGGGCGGCGTGGCGGTCATCAAGGTCGGCGGGTCGACCGAGGTCGAGGTGAAGGAGCGCAAGGATCGCGTCGATGACGCGCTGCACGCGACCCGCGCCGCGGTCGAAGAGGGCATCGTCCCGGGCGGCGGCACTGCGCTGCTGTACGCGTCGAAGGCGCTCGACGGCCTGACCGGCGAGAACGACGACCAGACGCGCGGCGTCGACATCGTCCGCAAGTCGCTGACCTCGCTGGTCCGTCAGATCGCGCAGAACGCCGGTCACGACGGGGCGGTGGTGTCGGGCAAGCTGCTCGACGGCAACGACACCGCGCTCGGCTTCAACGCCGCGACCGACACCTACGAGAATCTGGTGCAGGCCGGCGTGATCGACCCGACCAAGGTCGTGCGCACCGCGCTCCAGAACGCCGCGTCGGTGGCGGGTCTGCTCATCACCACCGAGGCGACCGTCTCGGAGCTGCCCGAGGACAAGGCTCCGGCCATGCCCGCCGGCGGCGGCATGGGCGGCATGGGCGGCATGGACTTCTAAGCCGAAGGCGGCCTGCGCCAGCGTGGCTGGCGCAGGACTCGCCGCGGCGCGGACAGCCGGTCGGCAGCGCCGATCCGGTCTGACGTCCCGGGCAGCGGCTTTGCCGCTGCCGCCCAAGCGTAGAGCGAAGGGCCGGCGGAGCGATCCGCCGGCCCTTTGTTTGCGTGCGGCGATCCCCTATACTCTCCGCATGGCCACGCTGCTCAGCCTCGGTGAACCGCGCTTGCTGACCGCGGCGGAGTTCCTGCAGATCGACTTTGGACCGGACCTGAAGGCCGAACTCGACAACGGGGTGATCCGCATGATGGCGGGCGGCTCCCGCGACCATGCGCGGGTGCAGGCCAATATCCTTATCGCGCTGGGTAACCGGCTGCGTGGATCAGGCTGCCGACCCTATGGGTCCGACATGGCGATCCTGACCCACGACGCGTCGGTGCGATACCCAGACGTCACCATTGATTGTGGGCAGCCCGGCGACAGTGGTGGGGACCGCTATCTCTCCGCGCCCAGGGTGATCGTCGAGGTACTGTCGCCATCGACGCGCACCATCGATCTGGGATCGAAGAAGGCGGAATATCAGGCGCTTCCGAGTATCGAAGCGATCGTCTTCGTTGATCCCGACGCAGAAACCATCTCAGTCAGCGCGCGCTCGGAAGCGGGCTGGTTCGACAGCCTGCCCGCGCGATGCGATCTCGTCCTCTCCACGCTGAACCTCACCATCCCACACGCGGAAATCTTCGCACGCGACTGACAGGGCGGCCGTGCGTTCAGCGCGCATGAACCAGCGTGGCCGCATTCCCATTGACAGCATCGTGTTCGGCTATGGCCCGATGCTCCCGCTCGTCGCCGCCGGGATCGGCGCATGGGTGCTTGCGCCCGGCTGGGGATTGATCGCGGTGCGGCTGGCGATCGTGTGGGGCGCGTTGATCCTGTCGTTCATCGGCGGCGTGCGGCGCGGGTTCGGGTTCGCGACGCCGGGCGCGTCGACGCTGGTCGAGATCGTCGCGGCGGTCGGCTATTTCACGATCGCCGGGCTGGCGCTGGTGGTGCCGTTCGTCAGCACGTCGCTGGCGCTGTTGGCGGCGGGTTATGCGCTGGCGGCGTTGCTCGACCGGCGCGCGGCCTTGGCGGGGAATGCGCCGGCGCATTTCGCCCGACTGCGTCCGCCGCAATTGCTGTTGGGATGCGCGGGGCTTGCGGCGTGCTGGGCATGGGTGATGCTGGAATAGGTCACCCCGGAGATGATCCGGGGTGACGCTATAGTTCAGCCCTTCATCGCTTCGAGCAACAGCTTGACGTCCTGACTGCGTCCGCGCGGCAGGATCAGTACATCGTTGCCGCTGGCGACGACGATCAGGTCCTCGACCCCGACCATCGCGATCCGCACACCGTCGCTGCGCGCGAGGCAGTTGCTGCTGTCGAGCATGATGACCTCGCCGTTGACGACGTTGCCGCGTGCGTCGCCCTCGCTGATCGCGTGGAGCGCGTCCCAGCTGCCGACGTCGCTCCAGCCCATCGCGACCGGCACCACCGCGACGCGATCGGCCTTTTCCATGACCGCATAGTCGATCGAGTCCGACGGCGACGCCGCAAACGCGTCGGCATCGGGATAGACCCGCACGCCCTCGCGCCGCGCGCCGGCGCACGCCTTGCGAACCGAGTCGACGATCGCGGGCGCGAATTGCTCTAGTGCTGCCAGATAGGCGTCGGCGCGGAACAGGAAGATCCCGCCGTTCCAGGCATGGTCGCCCGAAGCGATCATCGCCTCGGCAACGTCGCGCTTCGGCTTCTCGACGAAGCGCGCGACACGGTGGACGCCGGCGGCGATCTCCTCGCCGACCTTGATATAGCCGTATCCCGTCTCTGGCGCGTCGGGGGTGATGCCGAAGGTGACAAGCCAGCCCTGCTCGACGAGCGGCAAAGCGGCGTGGATCGCGGCGTGGAACGCCTCGCGATCGGCGATGACGTGATCGGACGGCATGACCAGCATCGCCTGATCCGCCCCGGCGCTGAGCGCGGCGAGCGCGATCGCGGGCGCGGTGTTGCGCCCGGCGGGTTCGAGGATCAGCGCGCTGGGCAAGGTGCCGATCGCGCCGAGCTGTTCCTCTACCGCATCGGCGTGCGCGGCATTGGCGACGACGATCGGCGCGGCGAAGGCGTCGCCGTGCGCCCGCGCCGCAGTGAGCTGCAACATGGTTTCGCTCGCGGTGAGCGCGAGCATCTGTTTGGGCTTTTCCGGCCGCGACATCGGCCACAAGCGAGTACCTGATCCGCCTGAAAGGATCACCGGCACGATTTCGGTCAATTGCTGCTCCTGTTCCCCCGTGGAGGCACAGCTGCACCTCCGACGCATCAACACGCTTGATCGTGCAAGGTTTCCTTATGCACGTTCTTCCGTTGCGGCAACGTGACGAGCGGATTAGCCGGTGCGCATGACCGACGCCCTCGACCGGATCGCCGCCGCGCTGGAGCGGCTCGCGCCGCCGCCGCCCGCCAGCGCCGATCCGCTGGCGCACCCCGCCTATGTCTGGCGCGACGGCGCGCTGGTCGCGGCACGCGCGTTCGCGCCGTTGCCGCTGGCGTTGCTGCAGGGAGCGGAGGCGCAGAAGACGGCGTTGCTCGCCAATCTTACGCGATTGGCGGAGGGGTTGCCGGCGCAGGATGCGCTGTTGTGGGGCGCGCGCGGGACCGGCAAGTCGGCGCTGGTGAAGGCGGCCGTCGGGACGGTGCAGGCGGCGGGCGGTGCGCTGGCGCTGGTCGAGGTTGCGGCGGATCGGCTGGAGACGCTGCCGCGGCTGTTCGACGTGGTCGCGGCGCAGCCGCGCGCCTTTGTGATTTTCCTGGACGATCTCGGTTTCGATGCGGCGGCGGAGGCGCGGGTGTTGCGCTCACTGCTGGAAGGCGGGGCGGAGGCGCGGCCGGCGAACGCGCGGCTGATCGTCACGTCCAATCGCCGGCATCTGGTGACGCGCGATATCAAGGAGCAGGAAAGCGCGATCAATCCGCGCGATTCGGTTGATGACCAGATGGCGTTGGCGGATCGCTTCGGGCTGAGCCTCGGCTTTCATGTCGTCGATCAGGATGGCTATCTGGCGATCGTGCGCGGTTATGCCGAGCGCTACGGCTTGCCGTTCGATGCCGCGGATGCGGTCCAATGGGCGACGCGGCGCGGGAGCCGCTCGGGCCGGGTCGCGTGGCAATATGTCGTCGAGGTCGCCGGGCGCGCGGGGAAACGGCTCGACTGATCGCGGGCAATCAGCGTTTCATCGCCGCGGCGGTGCGGACGATCAATGCTACCGTGCCCGTGCCTTCGGGCTCGGTCGGGTTGATGATGCGGAAGTGCGAAGGGCGCTCGGTTCGATAGACCTGCAGCGGATCGCCGGCACGACGGACGCGCGCGATATAGGGTGTCATGAGGTCGGCGAACGCACCCACCGCAACGGCCTGCGGCATGCCGAGCGGGAGATGATCTTGCGCCGAGGCATCGCGGTAGCGCTGCGGCACCTGCGCCGGCGTGCCACCCATCAGCGGCACGATGACCGGCTTGTCGCAGATCTCCTGATCCTTGCCGATGAATTCGGCGAGGCTGCTCGGGCCGTCGATCGCCACCACCGCGGCGGGCCTGATCGGGGTGGGGGCGTAGATGTCGCTCATCGGTGCGAGGCGCGGCCGCACCGCACTCCACGTCGCCAGCAGCGCGCCTGCCGAATGGCCGACGACGATCACGCGTGACAGGTCAAGCGGGTAGCGTCTGGCGAGCGGCCGCAATGTGTCGATCGCCGCCCCGGCGTCGCGAAAGGTGCCCGGCCAGCCGCCGCCCGACTGACCAAGCTGGCGATATTCGACGTTCAGCGACGCGATGCCGTGTTGCGTCAGCGCGTCGGCCAGCGCGGCGATGCCGCGCGCCGTGCCGCCGATCGACGCATCCCAGCAACCGCCATGTATGACCACCGCGACCGGGAACGGGCCGCCGCCCTTCGGCAAGCGCAGTTCCTCGAACTGCTGCGGGGCGGGGCCGTAATGAAGCGTAGCGACGGGCGTGCTGACCGGCAGGCGTTCAAGTGCCGGCGGGCCGTGCCAGTAGACCATCCACAGCATGTAGGCGAACGGACCGGCGAACCAGAGTGCGGCGACGATCGCCGCCGCACCTGCAACGATCATCCACCGACGCTTCGTCATGATCCATCCCCCCGGCGGAGAAGATTACGCTTCGCCCGCAGCCAAGTCGAGCAAACAGCAAGCTATTGTAAGTATATCCGTGACTTTGACATGTCACCCAGCACGAATGCGGTTCGAAGGTCGTGTATCGAGCCGTCGGTCGAAAGGAAGCGTCGTCGCGGACCAAGCCCGCGACGACGTGAGAGGTGAGCGAAATCAGCAGCGACGGTGATCGGTTGGGAAGGGCGAGGTCGATCGACCCCGCCGTGACTTACTCCCGTCGCTCAGGCGGCGAGGCGCTGCTGCATCCGGTGCACCGGGTTGCCCTCCGCCTCGCCAAGCCGGAAGCGTGCCACTTCGCGCGAGAGCGTTTCGGCTTCCGCTGCGAGCGTGCGCGCGGCGGCGGTGGCCTGTTCGACCATCGCGGCATTGCGCTGCGTGACGTTGTCCATCTCCGATACCGCGGTGTTCACCTGCCCGAGCCCGACCGATTGCTGGCTGGCCGAGGTGGCGATGCGCGAGACCAGGTCGCTGATTTCGCCGATGCGGCCGATGATCCGCTGGAGCGCCTGACCCGCTTCGTTGACGAGATCGACGCCGACCCCGACCTGTTCGGACGACGCGAGGATGCGGGTCTTGACGTCCTTGGCGGCATCCGCCGAACGTTGCGCCAGCGCGCGGACCTCGGAGGCGACGACCGCGAAGCCCTTGCCGGCCTCGCCGGCGCGCGCCGCCTCGACGCCGGCATTGAGCGCGAGCAGGTTGGTCTGGAACGAGATACCGTCGATGACGGTGATGATCTCGCTGATTTCCGCCGACGAGCGTTCGATGCCGCCCATCGCCTCGACGGCGCGGCGGACGATCTGGCCTGATTCCTCCGCCTCGTCGCGCGCCTCGCCGACGATGCGGTTGGCCTGCGTCGCGCCATCGGCGGTCTGGCGGACGGTCGCGGTGATCTCGTCCATCGCGGCGGCGGTTTCCTCGAGCGAGGCGGCCTGCTGCTCGGTGCGCTGCGAAAGGTCGTCGGACGCCTGACGAATGTCGCCTGAGCCGGTGCGGATCTGGAGGCTCGAGCGGGTGACCACGCCCAGCGTCGTCGACATCTGCGTGCGCATCGCCTCGAAACTGTCGGCGAGCGCCTGATATTCGGCCGGAAGGCCATCGAGCGTCTCGGTCAGGTCGCCATGCGCCATCCGTTCGAAGACCTGCCCGCAGCGCTCGATCACTGCGCGACGTCCCGCCTGCTCGGCCTCGAAATAGGCGGCGAGCGCGATGTCCATGTCGATCAGCGATGCCTTGACGAGCGCGGTGGCGGCACGCGCGCGGCGGCGCGCGCCGAACGGCCAGAGCAGCCGGCCGAGCATGACCTTGGGCAGGACATGTTCCAGCATCCGCGCATAGCCGCTGATGTACCAGGTCGGCGCGAGGCCGATCCGCGCGTGGATCTGCCCGATGTGCGAGGCGGCCGCGGCATAGTTGCGATCGATCGGGCCGGAAAAGAGCTTGCGCCAATGTTCGAGCTGCTTGTCGCGGGCGTGATCCATGCGCGTCTGCGACTGGAACATGCGGCTGATCGCCGGCGTGCTGGCGATATGCTTGTAGAGCGCGACCAGCGCGGTCGGGGCGTGACGCTCGATCGCGCGCCGCACCACCGGGAAGGTCGCATAGCTGCGTTCGGTATAGCCGAACGCGGCCAGACGTTGTTCGAAGTCGATGGGTTCCGATCCGCTCACAGCATTCCTCCGTACGGCGAGCGATAGCCGGGAACGGTTAAGGGCGGGTAAGCTTCCCTCTTTGATTTCTAAGCATTTTCTACAATCTCGGCCAATTCCAGCCAGCGCATCTCGGCGGCATCTTTCTCCTCACGCAGCGTCGCGATGGTGCGGCTCAGACGGTCGAAGGCGGCGGGATCGCGCGCGTATAGTCCCGGATCGGCCATCGCCGCCTCGTCTGCCGCGATGCGCGCGTCCAGTTCCTCGATCCGCCCGGGTAGCAGATCGTAATCGCGCTGGTCCTTGTAGCTGAGCTTGACCCGTGTCGGGGCGGGGGGCGGCGGGGAAGCGGCGGGCTTTGCTGCGGCCTTCTTCGTCGCCTCGACCCGCGGTCGGCGCTGCCGCTCCCAATCCTCGTAACCGCCTGCGACGACGTCGACATGCCCCGATCCGTCGAGCCCGAGCGTGATCGTGACGGTGCGATCGAGAAAGTCGCGATCGTGGCTGACGATCAGCACGGTGCCGCCGTAATCGGCGATCACTTCCTGCAACAGGTCGAGCGTTTCGAGATCGAGGTCGTTGGTCGGCTCATCGAGGATCAACAGGTTCGACTCGCGGGCAAATTCACGGGCGAGCAGCAGGCGCGAGCGCTCGCCGCCCGACAAGGTGCCGACCTTCGCCTCGGTTAGCGAGGGATCGAACAGGAATTCCTTGAGATAGCCGTGGATGTGCTTGCGCGATCCTAACACGTCGATCCACTCGCCGCCATCGGCCAGCACCTCGCGCACCGTCTTTTGTGGTGCCATCAGGCTGCGCTGCTGGTCGATGAAGATGCCGTCGAGCGTCTTCGCGCGCTTGACGGTGCCGGTGTCGGGCTCCAGCTCGCCGGTCAGCAGCTTGAGCAGGGTGGTCTTGCCCGCGCCGTTGCGCCCGACGACGCCGATCCGATCGCCGCGCGCGACGCGCAGATTGAGGTCGCGGATGATGGGGCGGTCCCCGAAACTCTTCGAGACATGATCGACGTCGATCACGACCTTGGTCTTGTTGTCGTCGCTCGCCATCTGGAGCGCGGCGGCGCCCTGCGGCCCCATCATCGCGGCGCGTTCGGCGCGCATCTCCTTCAGCTTCGATAGCCGGCCCTGGTTGCGGCGGCGACGACCGGTGACGCCGCGTTGCAGCCAATGCTCCTCGATCTTCAGCTTGGCGTCGAGCCGCTGCGCGTTGCGCTCCTCCTCAGCATAGACCTGTTCGGTCCAAGCGTCGAAGCCGCCGAACCCGACCTCGGCGCGGCGCAACTCGCCGCGGTCGAGCCACAGGGTCTGGCGGGTCAGCCGCGTGAGAAAGGTCCGGTCGTGGCTGATGACGACGAACGCGCCGGTAAAGCGCTTCAGCCAGTCCTCAAGCCATTCGATCGCGGCGATGTCGAGGTGGTTGGTCGGCTCGTCGAGCAGCAGCACGTCCGGGTCCATCGCCAGCGCGCGGACGATCGCGGCGCGGCGGCGTTCGCCTCCGGAGGCGGAGGACGCCTCGCGCGACAGATCGATGCCGAGCTGGTCGGCGATCGCATCGGCCTGATAATGTTCGGGCGCGTCATTGCCGGCCAGCGCATAGTCGCGCAGCGTCGCGAAGCCGCTGACGTCGGGATCCTGCTCCAGCATCACTACCTTCGTGCCGGGCACGATCGTCCGTCGCCCCTCGTCGGCGTCGATGACGCCCGCGATCAGCTTGAGCAACGTCGACTTGCCCGCGCCGTTGCGACCGATCAGCGCCAGCCGGTCGCGCTCGCCGACATAGAGGTCGAGGTGGCGAAACAGCCACCCGGCCCCCTGAACGAGCCCAAGGTCTTCATACGACAATATAGGTGCGGCCATGGCGTGCGACCTAGGGAACCGCGAGGGCGGGAGCAAGTTGCGCCGAGGACACATGCGCCGCTTTCCTCATTCACAGGCTGTTCAAGCCGCCCCCGCTACGCCTACACCGGTGAAAATGCTTCCTTCGCTTCTTCTGTGCGGGCTGGCCGCCCCGGCGATTGCCCAGCCGCTGCCATCGCCGCTGCCCGACCAGGTGCGCGACGGGTCGGTGGCGTTGCAGGCGCGGCGGCAGGGGCGGTTGCTGCCGCTGCCCGAGATCGAGCGGCGCGTGGTGCCGACGATGCGCGACGCGCAATATATCGGCTTCGATCTCGAAATGCCGAGCGGGATCTACACGTTGAAGTTCCTGCGCGACGGGGCGGTGATCTGGGTCGATGTCGATGGCCGCACCGGTCAGATTTTGGGACGGACCGGCCGCTGAGCAGGTGTTCAGCGCGGTGAAAGCCGCAATTCCATAGCGGGCGGCTTTCGTGCTAGCCCGATCGCCAGACAATCGTTTTCTTCAGGAGCCCCACCACCGATGCGCGTGCTGATCGTCGAGGATGAGCCCAATCTGGGGCAGCAGTTGAAATCAACGCTGGAGGGCGCGGGCTATGCCATCGATCTGGCGACCGACGGCGAGGAAGGGCATTTTCTCGGCTCGACCGAAAACTACGATGCGATCGTGCTCGACCTCGGTCTGCCCGAGATCGACGGTCTGACCGTGCTCGACCGCTGGCGCAAGGAAGGCAAGGTCACCCCCGTGCTGGTGCTGACCGCGCGCGACAGTTGGTCCGACAAGGTCGCCGGGCTCGACGCGGGTGCCGACGATTATGTCGCCAAGCCGTTCCAGACCGAGGAGCTGATCGCGCGGCTGCGGGCGCTGATCCGCCGCGCCTCGGGCAACGCTTCGTCGGAGTTGATCGCGGGCGACGTGCGGCTCGACACGCGCTCGGGCAAGGTGACGCGCGCCGGCGAGCCGGTGAAGCTGACCGCGCAGGAGTATAAGCTGCTCAGCTACCTGCTGCACCACAAGGGGAAGGTGGTCAGCCGCACCGAGTTGATCGAGCATATCTACGATCAGGATTTCGATCGCGATTCGAACACGATCGAGGTGTTCGTGACGCGGATCCGCAAGAAGCTGGGTCAGGACGTGATCACCACGATCCGTGGGCTCGGCTACAGCCTGGAAGACCCGGACGCCTGACACGATGACCGAGGGCGAGGTTGGCCAGCCGCGCGCGAGCGGGTCGCTCTCGCGGCGGATGATCCTGATCGCGTTCGCGTGGATCGCCGCGCTGCTGGTCGGCGGGGGGTTCGCGCTCGATCGCGTGCTGGTCGGCGCGGTGACCGCCAATGCCGACGACCAGTTACAATATGTGCTGCGCTCGTTGCTGGCATCGGCGGAGATCGACCCGATCGGCGAGGTGCGCTTCAACCGCCAGCCGGCCGATCAGAGCTTCCTCGAACCCTATTCGGGACTGTACTGGCAAGTGTCGGCGCCCGGGCATGAGACGTTCCCGTCGCGGTCGCTGTGGGATCGCGAGCTGGCGTATGGGAAGCCGCATAGCGGGTCCGACATCCGCAAGTACGACAGCAGTCAGTTCCCCGACGAGAAATTGCGTGTGATCGAGCGCGACGTGACGCTGCCGGGCTCGAACGTCCGCTGGCGCTTTCAGGTCGCAAGCCGGGGCGATGCGCTGGAGGCGCAGATCGCGGTGTTGCGGCGGACGCTGGTGCGCAGTTTCGTTCTGTTGGGCGTCGGGCTGGCAGTGCTGGCGACCCTCCAGACCTTCTACGGGCTCTTGCCGCTGCGACGGCTGCGGCTGGAGATCGCCAAGATGCGCGCCGGGCGGTCGAACCGGATCAGCGGCGCGATGCCGCTGGAACTGCTGCCGATGGTCGAGGAACTCAATGCGCTGGTCGCGCACAACGAGACGCAGGCCGAGGAGGCGCGGCGTCATGCCGGTAATCTCGCACATGCGCTAAAGACGCCGCTGACCGTCATCATGAATGCCGCGACCGCGCAGTCCGACGATCTCGCCGATACCGTGATCCGCGAGGCGCGGACGATGCGGCGGCAGGTCGACCACCATCTGGCGCGCGCGCGCGCGGTGGGCCGGCGCGGGTCGGCGCACAGCCGCGCACAGGTGTGGCCGAGCGTCGAGTCGGTCGAGCGCGCGGTGCAGCGGCTCTATCCGCACGTCCGGATCGACATGAGCGGGCCGAAGGATCTGGTCGCGCATATCGAGCGGCAGGACCTCGACGAGATCATGGGCAATCTGGTCGAGAATGCCGCCAAATACGGCGGCGGCAGCGTGTTCGTGACCGTCGGCGCGCAGGCCGGGTTCGTCGAGATCCAGGTCGAGGACGACGGGATGGGGATTCCGGAGGCGGATCGCATCCGTATCTTCGACCGCGGAGTACGGCTGGATACCGGCAAGCCGGGAACCGGGCTGGGGCTGGCGATCGTGCGCGACGTCGCCGAAATCTACGACGGGACGGTGACGCTGGAGGAAAGCGAGGATCTGGGCGGGTTGCTGGTGCGGTTGCGGCTGCCGATGGCGGGGTGAGAGTTTTCGGATGGCGACCGCACATCTACCATCACCGTCATTCCCGCGAAGGCGGAAATCCAGAACCTCTGACCTTGCGCTTCTATCGACGGACCTGCGCGTCTGGATTCCCGCCTTCGCGGGAATGACGGTGGGCGAGGTCAGGCCCCGTAGCGCGCCGCGGTTTCGCGGATCAGGGCGATCATGTTCGGAATGCCCTGCGTGCGGTTCGAGCTGAGCTGCGCCTTCAGGTCGAACGAGGCCAGTTCGCCCTCGATATCGGTCGACAGGATTTGCGCGGGCGTCCGGTCCTGCACCGTCAGCAGCACCAGCGCGATGATACCCTTCGTGATGTGGGCGTTGCTGTCGGCGAGGAAGTGGAGCCGACCGTCGTCGCGGACCGCGGGATAGACCCAGACCGAGGCGGAGCAGCCGCGCACCAATGTCGCATCGGTCTTGAGCGCTTCCGGCATCGGCTCCAGCGTGCGGCCGAGGTCGACGAGCAAGCGGTAGCGGTCGTCGCCTTCGAGGAAGGCATATTCGTCGCGGACGTCGTCGAGCGTGGCAGCGGCTTCGGTCATGCCGGGCGCGCTACCGCCCCGGCGCGCCGCCCGCAACCGTTCAGAGGTCGACCCCGGCGGCGATCGCCTCCAGCTTGCGGATGCGCTCCTTGAGGTCGGCGATCTCGATCCGCGCGCCGGCGGCCGGGGCGGGGGCGGGTGCGCTGGCGAGCCGCATCTCCTGGCTTTTCAGCTGGAGCCAGCTGCGCCAGCCGTTCAGCGCGGCGAAGATCAGCATCGCCAGTCCGGCAAGCGACGCGACGGCGAGGGTGAGGGTGATCTGGGGATCGGACATGGCTGCCTTCTCCTGTGCTGGCGTTGAGGTCAGCGGTCGCGCAGCTCTTCGATCTGGCGTTCCAGATCGCTGCGGCCGTGTTGATCGGTGATGACGCGCTCCAGAACCGCGATGCGTTCCTTGAGCTGGCGGATGTCGTCGGGGGAGCGGCGATCGTCGACGAAGGCGTCCGGCTGTTGCGCCTTGATCGCCATCGCGCGCCATTTTTCCCGGCTGACCTTGCCGATGGTGACGATCATCACGATCATGACCACCATCGTTGCTACGGACCACGGCACGTTACTTCCTCCCTCTTTCGTCTTCGTTCGGTTCAGTTCAGCGGACGCTGGTCCGGCACGGTGCGCAGCGCGTCGATCTCGTCGGCGAGCGCCACGCCCTTGTCGGTGGCGATCCGTTCGAGCACCCGCACGCGCGCCTCGAGCCGTTCGGTCTGCGCCGCATATTGCGCCGCCTTCTCGGCGGTGCGCTCGGCATCGATCTCGAGCCGGCGGCGCTGGATCTCCAGCCACGGGCGGACGACCGTCGTGGCGATGATCGCGGTGATCGGGATCAGCAGCGCGAAGATCGGGATGAGTAGCGGACTGATGTTCATGACCTAACCCTTTGCTGACGCCGTGCTTACCGCAGGCTGTCGATTTCCTTGGCCAGCGAGGAATTGCGGCTGGTGTAGTGCAATTCGATATCGGCGAGCCGGCGGTCGATGTCGCGGAACTTGGCGCGGACCTCGGCGGTGGACCGCTTCGGATTGGCGCGGACACCCTGCCAGAATTTCTGGTCGTCATGGTCCTGATAGAGGCCGGTCGGCTTCGGATCGACGATCCAGGCGACGATCATATAGGCCAGCAGGATCCACCATTGCTGCGCGACGATCGTCAGCCCGGCGATCCCGAGGCGAACCCACAGGACCTCGATCCCGATGTAGTCGGCGATCCCGGCGCAAACGCCCTTCCACTTGCCGTTCTGCGGATCGAGATAGAAATTGGTGCGGCTGTCGGACATCAGTTCCTCCGCTGCGACGTGGGTTGATCGAGGCGATAGTCGGGGGCCGAGCGATAATCGGCGACTCCAGGGCGGAAATCGGGATTGTCGGCGGCGACGATCCGTTCGACGGTGTTGACGCGGTCCTCAAGCCGGCGGGCGAGATTATACATCTCGTCGAGCAATTGCTCGTCCTCCCCGGTCATCTTGGGCGCGGTCTTCCACTTGGTCACATAGTGCAGGATCAGCCACGGCAACCCGATCATGAATGCCAGAATGGCGATGACGCCGGTCAAATCCATCTCAACCCTCCTTGTTCAGGCGCTTCTTCAGCGCTTCGAGCTCGGCGTCGATCTTGTCGTTCGATCGCAGCTCGTTGAATTCATCCTCCAGCGACCGCGGCGTGAGGCCCATCGCCTCGGCGCGACCCTCCGCCTCGTCGGCGCGGCGTTCCAGGATCTCGAAGCGGCTGAACGCCTCGTGGGTCTTGGGGCCGTTCCACATCTCGCGCAGCCGCGCCTTGGTGTTGGCGCTCTCCAGCCGCGTCGCGATCGCATTCTGCTTGGCACGCGCCTCGCGCAACTTGTTTTGCAGCTTGGCGATATCCTCTTCGGAGGAGCGTAGCGCCTCGTCGAGCCCGGTGACTTCCTCGCGAAGCTGTGCGCCCATGTCGGCGGCCTTGCGACGCTCGACCAACGCTGCCTTGGCGAGATCCTCGCGGTTCTTGGACAGCGCCAGCTCGGCCTTTTCGGTCCAGCTCGCCTCCAGCTCCGCCAGCTTGGCGATGTGGCGGCGCATCTCCTTCTGGTCGGCGATGGTGCGGGCGGCGGAGGCGCGAACCTCGACCAGCGTGTCTTCCATCTCCGCGATGATGATGCGGACCATCTTGGCGGGATCGTCCGCACGGTCGAGCAACTCGGCCATATTGGCGGCGACGATGTCGCGAGTGCGGGAGAAAATGCCCATTCGATACGGACTCCTTGGGTATTCGCGCCTTCTTAGCGGATTGGACGGGGTACGGGGAGGGTCTGTTCCCGCACCCCGTCCTCCGCTCACGCGATCGTGCGGGCGGAAACAATGGGGGTGTTCGCCAGCGCCGTCGCCGGTCCGACCGCGCCGAGCACCATCGTGGCGCTGACGAGAACGGTGAGGGCGAGGGCGGCGAGCTTGCTGGTGAAGGTGGTGGTCATGGTGGAAACTCCCTGAATGCGTTGTCGCCAGAAGCATTGCAGGAGGCGTGCCAAATCGAATTTGTAGCGGAAATGCTGAACTTTTCCTTGTTCGGGCGGCAATTGCAAAAACTGATGGTTGCTATCGTCTGGCGAATTGCGCCAATCCTTGGTGCATGAAGCGCAGTACGCAGGTGATCGGTCAATCGGGCGTCTTCCTCGACGCGCTGGAGCGCGCGAGCCGCGCTGCGGCGCTCGATCGGCCGGTGCTGGTGATCGGCGAGCGCGGGACCGGCAAGGAGCTGGTCGCCGAGCGACTCCACCATCTCAGTCCGCGCTGGGATCAGCCGCTGGTGACGATGAACTGCGCGGCACTGCCGGAGACGCTGATCGAGGCGGAATTGTTCGGCCACGAGGCGGGGGCATTTACCGGCGCGTCCAAGGCGCGCGCGGGGCGGTTCGAGGAAGCCGATGGCGGAACGCTGTTCCTCGACGAACTCGGCACCTTGTCAATGGGCGCGCAGGAGCGGCTGCTGCGTGCGGTCGAATATGGCGAGGTGACGCGGATCGGCGCGTCGCGTCCGCTGCGCGTCGACGTGCGGATCGTCGCGGCGACCAACGAGCATCTGCCCGACCGGGTCGAGGACAATACGTTCCGCGCCGACCTGCTCGACCGGCTGTGCTTCGAGGTGGTGACGCTGCCGCCGCTGCGCGCGCGCAAGAGCGACATACCGGTGCTCGCCGATTTCTTCGGGCGGCGGATGTCGTCGGAGCTGGGGCGCGACGAATGGGCGGGCTTCTCGGCAGAGATGGAGGAAGCGATGCGCGACTATCGCTGGCCAGGCAACGTCCGCGAGTTGCGCAACGTCGTCGAGCGTGCGGTCTATCGCTGGGAGCGCGCCGGGCCGGTCGGCGCGATCGAGTTCGATCCGTTCGACTCGCCCTATCGGCCTTCCGGCGCGAACGGCAAGCGCCCGGCGGCGCCGCCCGCGCCTGCACCTACCGCACCGCCTTCCGGAGAGCAGGACGACGAGGAGGTCGCGGCCTGCGAGGTCGGGCCGTCCGACTTCAAGAGCCGGGTGGCGCTCTTCGAACGCGAATTGCTGACCAAGTCGCTCGCCGAGCATCGTTTCAACCAGCGCGCGACCGCCGAGGCGCTGGGCCTCAGCTACGACCAGCTCCGCCACGCGCTGCGGCGGCACGATCTGATCGGAGCGGTTGCGTAACGAGTGTCGTGGAGCCATTTGGGGCGCATCGCGTTGCCGACGCGAACCTTGAGGAGGATTTATGGCTTTCGAACTGCCGCCGCTGCCTTACGCCTATGACGCGCTGGAGCCGGTGATCTCCAAGGAGACGATGACCTTCCACCACGACAAGCATCATGCCGCCTACACCGCCAAGCTGAACGAGGGCGTCGCCGCCGATCCGTCGCTGGAAGGGCTGTCGATCGAGGACATTCTGGCGCGCGTCTCGTCGCTGCCGCCGCTGATCCGCAACAATGGCGGCGGGTTCTGGAACCACGACTTCTTCTGGAAGATCATGGGGCCGAAGGGCTCGACCCAGCCATCGGGCAAGCTGGCCGAGGCGATCGACGCTTATGGCGGGCTCGACAAGTTGAAGGAAGATTTCAACGGCAAGGGCGCGGGCCAGTTCGGTTCGGGTTGGGCGTGGGTGATCGCGGATTCGTCGGGGGCGTTGAAGGTGACGTCGACGCCGAACCAGGACAATCCGTTGATGGACGACGCCAAGGAGAAGGGCACGCCGATCCTGGGTAACGACGTGTGGGAGCACGCTTATTACCTGACCTACATGAACGATCGCCCCGGCTATCTGAAGGCGTGGTGGGACGTGGTGAACTGGGACGAGGCGGGGCGCCGGTACGACGCGGCGCACGGTTGAGCCCGAAAATAGCAACGACGAACGAGGCCCGGGGCGATCCCCGGGCCTTTTTCATGCGCGGCGGATCATGGTGGATGCGCCGTTAACGATCTTTTGAGAGCGGGAGCGATACGAGCGACCAGCCGCCGCCAACGGAGGGAAGAAGATCGTGCGTCGTCGTCCGAAACGCTCCGCCGCGATGATCGCCGGTCTGCCGCTCGCGCTGATGCTCGCGACGGCGTCGACGCCGGCCGCCGCCGATCCCGAGCCGACCGATCGGGACGACGTCACGGTCGAAGGCGTGCGGCAGCCGTACCGCGGCAGCTTCGCGCTACGCGAGATCCCGCAGGCGATCACCACGATCGATGCCGCGACCTTGCAGGAGAACAACATCCTGCGGCTGACCGACGCGCTGGACCTCAACGCCTCGGTCGCGCGGCAGAACACGCTGGGCGGGCTGTGGGACAGTTTCGCGGTGCGCGGCTTCGCCGGCGACGAAAATCTGCCGAGCGGCTATCTGGTCAACGGGTTCAACGCCGGACGCGGGTTCAGCGGGCAGCGCGACGTGGCCGGGATCGAGCGCGTCGAAGTGCTCAAGGGGCCGGCGGGAGCGGTGCTGGGGCGCGGCGAGCCGGGCGGATCGATCAATCTGGTGACCAAGCAGGCCGAGATCGGGCGGACGTTCGGCAGCGCGTCGCTGCAGTATCGCAGCTTCGACACGGTGCGCGCCGAAGGAGACGCGAACGTCGCGCTGACCGGCACGCTGACCGCGCGGCTGATCGGCTATGCGGAATCCGGCGATACGTTCCGCGATACGATCAGCCAGCGACGCTGGGGCTTCCTGCCGTCGATCGCGCTGGCGATCGGCGACGACACGCGGTTGATCTACGACATGGAGTGGACGCGGACCGCGGTGCCGTTCGATCGCGGGATCGTCGTGCTCGACAATGATTTCCATACCTTGCCGCGCTCGCGCTTCCTCGGCGAGCCGAGTGACGGCGATACGGTCGCGCGCGCCTTCGGTCACCAGTTGCGGCTCCAGCACGATTTCGGTGGCGGGTGGAGCCTGTTGCTCGGCGCGAGCCACCGCGACACCGACTTGTCAGGCGCCTCGTCCGACGCCGAAACCGCAACCGCACGGCAGAAGCTGTTCGTCGACGGCCATACCTTGTCGCGACAGCGCCGCACGCGCCGCTATACCTCGACGCATGACGTGTTCCGTGCCGAAGTGGCGGGGGAGTTCGCGACGGGCGGGGTGCGGCACCGGGTGCTGATCGGCGGCGATATCGATCATTTTGATACCGACCAGTATTTCACGCGCTTCCGCGGCCCCGTCGTCACTGCGTCGACCACCGACCGGCAGAGCTATGCGATCGATATCCGGAACCCGGTCTATGGCCGCTGGCCGGTGCCGACCGGCACCCCGACCACCGACCGGCTCGACGTGCAGCGCACGCTGGGCGGTTATGTTCAGGACCAGATCAGTCTCACCGAGCGCTTGCAGGTCCGCGTCGGCGGGCGTGTCGACAGCTTCCTGCTGCGCGTCGACAACCGGTTGCTGAACACCGAAGGCCGGCGCAGCCGCGCACGGTTCAGCCCGCAGGCCGGCATCGTCTATGAAGTGGCCGCGCCGCTGTCGCTCTATGCCGCCTATGGCGAAGGCTATCGCGCCAATATCGGCACCGATGCGCGCGGCGACGTCTTCGAGCCCGAAACCAGCAGATCGATCGAGGCGGGCGTGAAGCTGGCGGCGCTCGGCGGCCGATTGAGCGGGACGCTGGCAGTCTATCAGCTCGACAAGGCGAACGTGCTGGCGACCGATACCGCCAATCCCGGCTTCTCGGTCGCGATCGGCAAGGCGCGCAGCCGCGGGATCGAGCTGGACGTCAACGGGCAGTTGCCGGGGCGCGTGGACCTGTTGTTGAGCTACGCCTATACCGATGCCGAGGCGCGGTCGCGGGTGCGCGATCCCAATTTCTCGTTCCAGCTCCTGCCGGGCGATCCGCTCATCAACATCCCCAGGCACAATGCCAACGCGCAGATCGCCAGGCATGTGACATTCGGCGCTCGCGAGGCGTTGCTGGGGGCGGGGGTGCAATATGTCGGTGAGCGGAGCGGGCAGACCGGAACCGCGTTCACCTTGCCCGCGCATACGGTGGCGCGCGTGTTCGGCGAGGTCGATCTGACGCCCGATGCGGCGCTGTTCGCGTCGGTCAGCAATCTGTTCGACGCGCAATGGTATGCGAATAGCTATGCTCCGGTGTGGGTGCAGCCGGGCGCGCCGCGGACCGCGACGGTGGGGGTTCGCGCGCGGTTCTAGGGGCGAGTCGCGAAGTGGAGCGTCATCCGTCATCCGTCATCCGTCATGCCGGACCCTTCGACAAGCTCAGGAGAGCCTTGTTCCGGCATCCACCGTTCCGCCAGCACACAGGCCGTTGCTCTTGCGGGATGGTGGACCCCGGAACCAGTCCGGGGTGACGGAGGGCGATGGTTCGGGCGGGATGGATCACAACGAGGGCCGCGCGAGGCGAGGGAAACGCTTTTTCTCGGTCGAGCAGTACAGCGAGGCCCGTGCTTCGACAGGCTCAGCACGAACGGCGTGGGCGGGGCGAGGTATTCTCTGGCGATCGCAAGACGGGCAACCATGCGAGCGTGAAATCATTGTCGCTTCGAGCGCCCGCGTTCGGGCGTGCGGAGGCCCCCATGCTCGCACCCACCGCCGCGCCGTGGCGCATCCACCCGCTCCACGGCATCCTGCTCGCCTTCCCCGTGGCATTGTTTCCGGCGGCGCTGGCGGCGGACGTGACCTATCTGGGCAGCGCCGAGATGCAATGGTCGAACATGGCCGCCTGGGCGATCACCGGCGCGCTCGTGTTCGGCGCGCCGGCGCTGGCGTTGAGCGTGTTCGCGGCGCTGCGGCGGCGTGCGTCATGGCTGTATCCGCTGCTGCTGGGGCTGGCGTGGGTGGCCGGGTTGGTCAACGCCTTCCAGCATAGTCAGGACGCGTGGGCATCGGTTGGGGTCGGCGGGTTGTTGCTGTCGCTGGTGTCGAGCGGCGCGATACTGGCGGCGGGATGGCTGGCACTCGGCGCGCGCCGCGTGGTGGTGCGGGAGACGGTGCGATGAGCCGCGTCGTCGCCACCGTCGCCACGCTGACTCTGCTCACAGCCTGCGGGAGCCAGCCGGACGATGTTCGCCAGACCGGGCCGAACCCGCAGCTGCCTGCGCAGCAACCCTCGCTGATCCCGGCGATGAAGATCGCCAAGCCGACCGGCTGGGGCGATACCCGCCCGACCGTGCCGAAGGGCTTTGCGATCACCGCGGTCGCGACCGACCTGAAGGTGCCGCGGCAGATGCTGGTGCTGCCCAACGGCGACCTGCTGGTGGCGGAGGGCAAGGGCGGCCATGCGCCGAAGCTGCGGCCCAAGGACCTGATCGCCGGCTATATCAAGAGCCTCGGTACGACGAGCGTCAAGGGCGGGGACCGCATCACGTTGCTGCGCGACGCCGATGGCGACGGGCGGCCGGAGCTGCGCACCACGTTCATCGACAAGCTGGATGCGCCGTATGGCATGGCGCTGGTCGGCAATGAATTGTTCGTCGCAGAACAGGGCGCGCTCAAGCGCTTCGCCTATGTGCCGGGGGCGACCAGCATCACCACGCCGGCGTCGGTGGTGACCGAGCTGCCGTCGCGGATCAACCATCATTGGACCAAGTCGCTGGCGGCGAGTGCCGACGGGTCGAAACTCTACGTCGGGATCGGCTCGAACAGCAACGTCGGCGAGCGCGGGATGGAGGTCGAGCAGGATCGCGCCGTGGTATGGGAGATCGACCGCCAGACCGGCGCGCACCGCGCGATCGCGACCGGCATCCGCAATCCCACCGCGCTGGCGATCGAGCCGACCACCAATGCCTTGTGGAGCGTCGTCAACGAGCGTGACGAATTGGGGCCGCGGCTGGTGCCCGATTATCTGACGCAGGTGCGCGACGGGGCCTTCTACGGCTGGCCGTACAGTTACTATGGACGCAACGTCGATCCGCGCGCGCATCCGCAGCGACCCGATCTGGTCGCGACCGCGGTGGCGCCGGACTATGCGCTCGGCTCGCATGTCGCGGCGCTGGGGCTGTCGTTCGTGACCGGCGGCGGCTGGGGCGGGGCGTTCAGCGAGGGCGCGTTCGTCGGCGAGCATGGCAGCTGGAACCGGCAGGATCTGGCGGGTTACAAGGTCGTTTGGGTGCCGTTCGCCGGCGGGCGCCCGGCGGGTGAGCCGCGCGATCTGGTGACCGGGTTCATCGGGGCGGACGGCAAGGCGCGCGGTCGGCCGGTGGGCGTGCTCTACGACGCGCCGCGGCGGGCGTTGTTCATCGCGGACGATCTGTCGAACACGGTGTGGCGGGTGACGCCGGCGGTGACCAGCGCGGCGGTGGGGAGCGGCCGGGCGCGCGGTTGACGCCGGGTTGAGTCCGTCGCCCCGGACTTGATCCGGGGTCCCGCTTTCTTTCAACCCGCGGGCAAGAAGCGGGGCCCCGGATCAAGTCCGGGGCGACGGGGTGTTATCCCTCCGGCGGGACCGGCGGGGCGTCGTCGCCGAGCGTCAGGCCGTGGCGCATCAGCATCGGTACGTTGGCGATCGCGAACAGCATCGTCGCGGGGATCACCACCCACACCTTGTAGATCGCCCACAAATCCCAGCCGCGCTGCGCGCCGACCGCGACCGCCGCGCCGCGCCAGACCGCCTCGTTGAGGAACGCCATCACCACGAAGAACCACACCCAGTTGATCGTCAGCCGCCGCCAGCCGCTTTCGCGCAGGCCGGGATAGCTGCTGCCCATCAATTGCTGGAGCAACGGCCGGCCGGTCGCGACCCCGAAGCCGAGCACCGCGGCCAGCAGGGCGTAGACGATCGTCGGCTTCATCTGGATGAAGCGCGGGTCACGGAAATACATCGTCAATCCGCCGAACACGATCACCAGACCGGCCGAGATCAGCAGCATCGGCGGCACGCGCCCGAGCTTCACGCGCGCGATCACCAAAGCGACGACGCTGGCGAGCACGAACACCGCGGTGGCGAGGATCACGCGCGCGAGCAACAGCGCCTCGACCTGCTTGAGCGTCGAGAGCATCGGGGTGAAATGCGCGACGATCCCGCGCGCCGTCTCGGCGGGGACGAGGAAGTTGGCGGCGAAGAACAAGGCGAGCGGGCCGTAATCGACCAGCGCGCGGACGCCGCCGTGGCCGTCGTTCTGCGGCGTGCTCATCGTTGCTTGCCCCCGTCGATGCCGGCGATGATCCGGCTGACCTCGCGCGCGTCGAACGGGCGCAGGTCGTCCATCTGCTCGCCGACTCCGATCGCATGAATGGGCAGGCCGTAGCGCTCGGCCGCGGCGACCAGCACGCCGCCGCGCGCGGTGCCGTCGAGCTTGGTCATGACGAGGCCGGTGACGCCCGCGACCTCCTTGAACACCTCGATCTGGCTGAGCGCATTCTGTCCGGTGGTCGCGTCGAGCACCAGCAGCACGTCGTGTGGCGCGGCGGGGTTGAGGCGTCCGAGCACGCGGCGGATCTTCGCCAGCTCGTCCATCAACTCGCGCTTGTTCTGGAGCCGTCCGGCGGTGTCGACGATCAGCACGTCGGTGCCGATCGCGGTCGCCTGCTTCACTGCGTCCCAGACGATCCCGGCGGCATCGCCGCCCTCCGGCCCGGTGACGATCGGGACGCCGATCCGCTCCGCCCAGGTCTTGAGCTGGCCGATCGCGGCGGCGCGGAACGTGTCGCCGGCCGCGAGCATCACCGCATAATCCTGTTCGAGGAACAGATGCGCGAGCTTGGCGATCGTAGTGGTCTTGCCCGAGCCGTTGACGCCGATGACGAGGATCACCTGCGGGCGCGGGAAGGCGTCGATCCCGATCGGCTTGGCGACGTCGCGCAGCACCTTCTCGACCTCCTCGGCGACGACGAGCCGGATGCCGAGTTCCTCCATGTTGCGCTCGAACGTGCCCTCGGCCAGCCGGTTGCGGACCTTGGCGGCGGTGGCGGGGCCGAGGTCGGAGGCGATCAGCGCTTCCTCGACGGTGTCGAGCGTTGCCTCGTCGAGCCGCGCGCCGCCCAGCCCGGCGAGGTTGCCGACCAGCCGGTCGGAGGTGCGGCGAAAACCGCCCAGCAGCTTGTCGTGCCAGCTCGTGCTCATGCGAAGATTCCGGTCAGATGGTCGGGGGCGGCGGCGGTGATTTTTACCGCGACGATGCCGCCGATGGGAGAAGGGGCGGGCAGGCGCACCGCGGTGAAATCCGGCGCATGGCCGCGGTCGCCGGGCCTCTCGACCAGCACCGGCTGGACGGTGCCGACCTGCGCGGCGAGGCGGCGGACGAGCCGCGCAGCGGCGGCGGTGCGTAGCTGCGCCGCGCGATCGCGGGCGACGGCGGGGGCAACCTGCGGCATCCGCGCCGCCGGGGTGCCGCTGCGGGGTGAATAGGGGAAGACGTGTGCGTGGGTGATGTCGGCCTCGTCGATCAGGGCACGCGTGTTGGCGAACATCGCCTCGTCCTCGGTCGGGAAGCCGGCGATCAGGTCGGCGCCGATCGCGATGTCGCGCGCCGCCCTGAGCCGCTCGACCAGCCGCAGCACGTCGCCGCGCGTGTGCCGGCGGCGCATCCGCTTGAGGATCATGTCGTCGCCGGCCTGCACGGACAAATGAACGTGCGGCATCACGCGCGGCTCCTGCGTGAGCAAGGCGAGTAGCTGATCGTCGATCGCGGCGGGATCGAGCGAGGAGAGACGCAGGCGTTCGAGCGTCGGCACCTCGGCAAGCAACCGCTCGACCAGCGCGCCCAGCCGCGCGCCGCGATCGTCGTAGCTGGCGAGATCGACGCCGCTCAGCACCACCTCGCGCTGGCCTCCCTCGACCAGCGCGGCGATCTGCGGGATCACCGCCGCGATCGGCTCGGCGCGGTTGCGGCCGCGACCCTGCGGGATCGCGCAGAAGGTGCAATGATGGTCGCAGCCGTTCTGGACGCCGACAAACGCGCGGGTCTGCGGGAGCGGGCGCGGCGCGTTCGGGCGCGCGCCCCAGGTGGCGGGGAGCAGCTTGGCGGCGTTGCCGATCACGCGGTCGACTTCCGGCATCGCCGCGAAGCCGTCGCGGTCCATGTCGGAGGCGCAGCCGGTGACGATCAGCTCGGCGTCGGGGCGCGCGCGGCGCAGCCGGCGGATCGCGGCGCGGGTGTCCTTGACCGCCTGGTTGGTGACGCCGCAGCCGTTCACCACCACCTGCCCGCGACCCGCGAGCTGGCGGATCGCCGCGCTTTCGGCGATGTTGAGGCGGCAGCCGAGCGTCACGACCTCTGGCTGGGTGGAGAAGGACATGGCGGGCGATCTAGTTATGACGAGGGATGAAGTCGACTCCGCGGCGCGCGAAGTGCGCGACTTCTGGTTAGGGCTGACCACGGAGCAGCACTTCGCGAAGGACGATGCGCTGGATGCGGCGATCCGCGCGCGGTTCGGGGCGTTGCGCGATCGGGTGCTGGCGAGTGGAGCGGCGGGGTGGCGGGACGATCCGCACACGCTGCTGGCGGCGGTGATCGTGTTGGACCAGTTTTCGCGCAACCTTTTCCGGGGAGAGGCGGAGGCGTTCAGGGCCGATCCGCTGGCGCGTGAGCTGACGGAGCTGGCGATCGCGCGCGGGTGGGATGCTGAGCTGTCGAAGGAGGAACGGGTGTTCCTCTACATGCCGCTGATGCATGCCGAAAATGCGGAAGGGCAGGAGAAGAGCGTCGCGATGTTCGAGGCACTGGGGATCGAGGAGAATATCCGGTTCGCTCGCGATCATGCCGAGGTGCTGGCGCGCTTCGGGCGGTTTCCCTCGCGCAATGCGGCGCTGGGGCGCGAGACGACCGAGGCGGAGCGGGCGTATCTGGAGGCGGGTGGGGGCTGGTAGGATGACCAACCGTCATTCCCGCGTAGGCGGGAATCCAGACGCGCAGGTCTTCGCAAGAGTCACGACCGTCAGAGGTTCTGGATCCCCGCCTTCGCGGGGATGACGGCTGGGTGGAGAGGCGGGGATGACGGTAGGGGCGGGAGGCAACGTCCGAACCAACTTGCCTCCGCTACCGCATTCGGCTATCGGCTCACCCAAGTTCCGTGGTGGGACGCGAAGGATCAAGCGCTCCTGTGGCGCACGCTGGCCGGCGAGGTTTCGCCCGCCGGCGTATTTTGCGTTTTGCGGCGGGTGAAAGGAGTTTCGATGTTCGATAGCCTCAGCGATCGTCTTGGCGGCGTCTTCGACCGGCTGCGGGGGCGTGGTGCGCTCACCGAAGCCGACGTGCGTCAGGCGATGCGCGAGGTGCGCGTCGCGCTGCTCGAAGCCGACGTGGCGCTGCCGGTCGCGCGGCAGTTCGTCGACGAGGTCACCGAAGAGGCGATCGGGCAGAACGTGCTTCGCTCGGTCACGCCGGGGCAGCAGGTCGTCAAGATCGTCAACGACGCGCTGGTGCGGATGCTGGGCGGCGACGATCCCGAGGCCGCCGAGCTGAACCTTGCGGTCACGCCGCCGGCGATCGTGATGATGGTCGGCCTGCAAGGCTCGGGCAAGACCACCACCACCGCGAAGATCGCCAAGCGGCTGTCGAGCAGCTCGATGACCGGCCGCTCCGCGAAGAAGGTGCTAATGGCGTCGCTCGACGTCAATCGCCCGGCGGCGCAGGAGCAGTTGGCGACGCTCGGCACGCAGGTCGAGGTCGCGACGCTGCCGATCATCGCCGGGCAGCAGCCGGTCGAGATCGCGCGGCGCGCGGTGCAGGCCGCGAAGCTGCAGGGCTTCGACGTGCTGATGCTCGACACCGCCGGCCGCCTGCACGTCGATCAGGCGCTGATGGACGAGATGAAGGCGGTCGCCGAGGTCGCGAAGCCGCAGGAAATCCTGCTGGTCGTCGACTCGCTGACCGGCCAGGACGCGGTCAACGTCGCGACCAACTTCTCCGAGCAGGTGCCGCTGACCGGCGTCGTGCTGACCCGGATGGACGGCGATGCGCGCGGCGGCGCGGCACTGTCGATGCGCGCGGTCACCGGCAAGCCGATCAAGTTCGCGGGCGTCGGCGAGAAGCTGGATCAGCTCGAAGCCTTCCACCCGTCGCGGGTCGCCGGGCGCATCCTCGGGATGGGCGACGTCGTCTCGCTGGTCGAGCGCGCGGCGGAGTCGATCCAGCAGGAAGACGCCGAGCGGATGGCGAGCCGGCTCGCCAAGGGCCAGTTCGACATGAACGACCTGCGTAGCCAGCTCGCGCAGATGAAGCGGATGGGCGGGCTCGGCGCGCTGGCGGGGATGCTGCCGGGGATGAAGAAGGCGCAGGCCGCGATGGACGCGACGCCGGGCAGCGACAAGATGTTGGTGCATCTCGACGCGATGATCGGCTCGATGACCGTCAAGGAGCGCGCCAAGCCCGAGCTGATCAACGCCAAGCGCAAGATCCGCATCGCCAAGGGTTCCGGCACCACGGTGCAGGAGGTCAACAAGCTCCTGAAGATGCACCTCGAAATGTCGACCGCCATGAAGAAGATCAAGAAGATGGGCGGTCTGAAGGGCATGATGGCGATGCTCGGCAAGGGCGGGCTCGGCGGGCTCGGCAATGCGATCGGTGGCGCCGACATGGGCGACATGATGGGCAAGCTGGGCGGGCCCGGTGGCGGATTGGGTGGCGGCCCGGGGTTTCCCGGGCTGCCCGGCAACCTTCCGGGCGGGCCCGGCGGGTTCAAGTTCAAGAGATAGCGATCGTCGCTCCTGCGGAGGCAGGGGCTTGAGGTCTCTCCCTGACGAGGGGCGCCGGTCGTTGAAGCAGAAATGGGCCCCTGCCTCCGCAGGGGCGACGGATTAGAAGGCAAGGAAGAACAATGGCACTCAGCATTCGCCTGTCGCGTGGCGGCTCGAAGAAGCGTCCGTATTACCGCATCGTCGTTGCCGATGCGCGCAGCCCGCGTGACGGCAAGTTCATCGAGAAGCTTGGCAACTACAACCCGCTGCTCGCGAAGGACGACGAGAAGCGCATCGTGCTCGACGGTGAGCGCGCCAAGCACTGGCTGGCGATGGGCGCGCAGCCGACCGACCGCGTGGCCCGCTTCCTCGACGCGGCCGGCGTAAAGGAGCGCGCGGCGCGCAACAACCCGAAGAAGGCCGAGCCGGGCGAGAAGGCCAAGGAGCGCGCCGAGGAGCGTGCCGAGAAGCAGAAGGCGGCCGAGGAAGCCGCGGCAGAGGCGGCCAAGGCGCCTGCGGCCGAGGCGGAAGCTCCTGCGGCCGAGGCCGAGGCGACCGCCGAATAAGCATCCGATCGCGGTCGTCGTGCGTTGGCCCCGTTCACTCGAACAGGAGAGCGCATGATGACCGCCGATCCCGATCCGCGCACCGCACCCGAGGACCATGAAGACGCGACCAACCAAGGCGTCTCCGCCAACGACCCCGCCGAAGGGCGCGACGACGCCCCCGGCGGCGACGGCGACTCGCCCGACCGCGAATGAGGTACCGGCCGGCGCGATCGTGCTCGCCGCGGTCACCGGCGCGCATGGCGTGGCAGGGGAGGTGCGGCTAAAGGTCTTTGCCGACGATCTGGCGGCGCACCGCTCGTTCAACGACGGCGCGCTCAATCTGGTGAAGCTGCGTGACGGTACGATCGCGCGCTTCGCCGAAGTCGCGGATCGTACCGCGGCGGAGGCGTTGCGCGGGACGGTGCTGACCGTCCCGCGCGATGCGCTGCCGCCGCTGGGCGAGGGCGAATATTATCACGCCGATCTGCTGGGGCTCGCTGCTGTTTCGACGACCGGCGAGGAACTGGGCGTCGTCGCGGCGGTCGAGAATTTCGGTGCCGGCGACGTGGTCGAGGTGCGGCGGGCGAACGGCAAGACCTTCATGGTGCCGATCTCGGCGGTGCCGGAATGGAATGACGTGCGGCTTGTGATCGAGGCCGATTTCGTCGAGCCGTAAACCTCGCTTCTTCCCGCCGTTCGTCCTGAGGAGAGGCTGAGCTTGTCGAAGCCTCGTCTCGAAGGGCATGTACTTCGAGACGGCATTTCGGCCAGCTCAATGCCTCCTCAGTACGAACGGGGAGGGAAGACGCGGCTCACTATCTCCTGATCGGCCCGCGCTCCGCCAACAGGTTGCGGATCGCGGTCGCCGCCACTCCGGCTTCGCCCATCGCGTGGCTGATCTGGTCGAGACCCTTCACGACATCGCCCGCCGCGAACAGGCCGGGCACGCTGGTGCGCTGGTGGTCGTCGACCTCGAGACAGCCTTCGTCGCTGGCGCGCGCGCCGGCCTCGACCGCGAGCCGCGAGCGGATGCGTGAGCCGAGTGCCGGGTAGACGCTGTCGAATGCCATCCGTCCGCGCGCGGTGTCGAACGCGAGTTGTTCGCCCTCGATCGCATAGCCGCCGCACGGTCCCTCGATCCGCACTATTCCCGCCTCGTCGAGCGCTCGTGCGCACGCCGGATCGAGCGCGTGTTCGGCTTCGGGCGACACCAGCGTCACGTCGCGGGTGAAGCCACGCAGGAACAGCGCCTCGCGCATTCCGTGATCGCCGGTGCCGATGACGGCGACGCGGCGATCCGTGACCTCATAGCCGTCGCAGATCGGGCAGTAGCGGAGCAGCCCGCGCGCCAGCGCCGGATCGTGAACCTCGGGGAGCAGATGCGCGGGGCGATGGTTGACGACACCGGTGGCGAGCAGCACGGTGCGCGCGCGGTGCGTGCCGTTATCGGTGCGGACGACGAAGTCGCCGCCGTCGCGGGCGAGGCCGGTCACTTTAACCTGTTCGCGTCGTGCGCCATATTTTTCGGCCTGCGCCTGCATCAGTGCGAGCAGGTCCTTGCCGGCGATCCCGTCGGGATAGCCGGCATGATTGTGGGTGCACGGGATCATCGCCGCGCGGCTCGATCCGCTGTCGAACAGGCGGATGTCGAGGTGATAGCGCGCCAGATAGATGGCGGCGGTCAACCCGGCCGGCCCGGCGCCGATGATGATGCAATCGTCCACGAACCCTCCGCCTTGCACGCCTCGCTGCCCGTATATACATGCCGTACATACAGGAGGCCGGCGATGGGTAACGAATATCGCGCCAAGGTGTTCAAGTCTGGCAATTCTGTCGCGTTGCGGCTGCCCAAGGCTCTCGGCTTTGAGGCGGGGCAGGAGGTCCGGGTCCGCGAGGAAGCCGGCAAGTTCTCGTTCGAGTCGGTGGATGACAAGGGGCGGATCGATCTCACCGGACTTTGGGGTTCCTGCCCTGATCTCAAACCGTTGACGCCGGAGGAGCGCGAATTCGATCACTCTCCGCGTGTTTGGGACGATCCGAATTGGCAGGGTTGGGGTGAGGACCCGGCCGCGTGACGTTCATGCTCGACGCCAATATCGTCATTGCACTTCTCGGTGGCGGCCCCGATGTGTTGCGCGAGCGGGTCGAAGCGTGTCGGCCCGGCGACATTGCAATCTCCTCGATCGCTTTCGCCGAAGTCGCACTGGGGAGCTGGAACGGCAAGCGGCCATCCCTCATCGTGCTGGATCAGCTGCCAAGATTGTTCGAGATTGTGCCGTTCGATCTGCAGGCCGCTCGGATCTATGCGCAGCTGAAATTTCGGCGGCGCAGTTTCGACATGCTGATCGCAGCGCACGCGCTGTCGGTCGATCTGACCCTCGTCACGAACAACGAACGCGACTTCGCCGACATTCCCGATCTCAGGATCGAGAACTGGACCCAGCCGTGATGACTGCAAGCGACCTGCTGTGGCTGGTCGGCTTCCCCGCGGCGTTAGCGGCGGTGCTGGCCGGCGTGTTGCTGGTGCGCCTCGACCGCGGCTGGTCGCGGCGCCGGGTCATCCTGACCGCGTCCGTGCCGCTGCCGCTGCTCGGCGCGCTGCTGTGTATCGGGTTGTTCGTCGACGCCGCACTGTCCCCGCCGGCGCGGTGCGGCGTCGATGCGTGCGGGATGGCGATGGCATTCGCGATCTTCGGGCTGGCCTATGCGGCCGGTGCGTTTCTCCTCGGTGCGGCGGCGGCGGCCGGCATCGTCACTTCATTGGGACGTCGATGACCTTCCGCGCCACGATCCTGACGCTCTATCCCGAGATGTTTCCCGGCCCGCTCGGCACCTCGCTCGCCGGGCGGGCGCTGGTGGAGGGGAAATGGTCGCTCGACGCGGTCAATATTCGCGACTTCACCACCGACCGGCACCGCACCGTCGACGACACGCCGGCGGGGGGCGGGGCGGGGATGGTGCTGCGCGCCGATATCCTCGCGCGCGCGGTCGATGCGCAGGCCGATGGCCGGCCGCTGCTCGCGATGACGCCGCGGGGTACGCCGCTCCGGCAGGCGCGGGTACGCGAGCTGGCGGCGGGGCCGGGCGCGGTGATCCTGTGCGGGCGGTTCGAGGGCTTCGATGAGCGGCTGCTGGAGGCACGCGGGATCGAACAGGTCTCGATCGGCGACTATATCCTGTCCGGCGGCGAGATGGCGACGCTGGTGCTGCTCGACGCTTGCGTTCGGCTGCTTCCCGGCGTAATGGGCGCGGCTTCCAGCGGAGTCGAGGAAAGCTTCGAAAGCGGCCTCCTCGAATATCCGCATTATACCCGACCGGTCGAATGGGAGGGGCGCACGATCCCCGAAGTGCTGCGATCGGGGGATCATGCGAAGATCGCGGCCTGGCGGCAACGCCAGGCGGAGATCGACACACGGCTACGGCGGCCAGACCTTTGGGAGCGTCATGAGGGCGCTCGGGTCGGCTCGCCCTCTGGCGCGCGGCAACGGACTGAGGACTGACCATGAACCTGATCCAGACGCTCGAAGCCGAGCAGATCGCCAAGTTCAACGAAACCAAGAAGATCCCTGATTTCCGCCCCGGCGACACGCTGAAGGTCGGCGTAAAGGTGGTCGAGGGTGAGCGCACCCGCGTCCAGAATTACGAGGGCGTGTGCATCGCGCGCTCGAACAAGGGCATGGGCTCGTCGTTCACCGTCCGCAAGATCAGCTTCGGCGAGGGCGTGGAGCGCGTCTTCCCGCTGTATTCGCCGAACGTCGATTCGATCGAGGTGGTGCGCAAGGGCGCGGTGCGTCGCGCCAAGCTGTATTACCTGCGTGGCCGCACCGGCAAGTCGGCGCGTATCGCCGAGCGTCGCGACACGCGCCCGGCCGCCGCGGCCGAGTAATCGGTCCGGCCCCGTTGGGGTATTGCCAAGAGGCGTGGCGGGCGACCGCCGCGCCTTTTTTCGTTGGATCGCTGGCTTTCTAACCAAACACCCCCAGCCCTGTCACAGTGGACGTGATCCAGAGCCCCGCGGCCAGGCGATGGAAGGAAGAAGCGGGATCCCGGATCAAGTCCGGGATGACGGCGGGGTGATGCGGAGAGCCGGCTCAGGCCGGTGCTATCCGCGTCGCGGCGGCTGCCGCGCCGATCAGGCCGAGGCAGACCGCGATCGGGAGCAACGGCGCGATCATCGAGGGGCATTCGGCCGCGGCGCGGATCGTGGTGGCGATCGTAACGGGGCGGGCTGCCTGGCGGGCGAAGCGCCTCTGCCATGCCGTAGACGGCTCGGCGGCCAGCCATGCCTGCGCCGCCGACACGCCGCTCGCCAGCGCGATGCCCATGCCTTCGCCCGCCAGTGATGGGATTACCGCGGCCTGATCGCCGAGCCGGTAACAGCCGTCCGTCCCGTCATGTGCCCGCCAGCCATAGGGCACGTTGGCGATCGCCTCGATTGCGGTGGCGTCGCCCGCGAGCCGATCGCCGAACGCGGGCAGCTCCTTGGCCAGCGCGGCGAGAAGGGCATCGGCGCTGCCCGCCTCGGTCAGTCGCGAGCGGCGGATGGCGAGACAAATGTTGGCGCTGCCATCCTCCTGTAGCACGATGCCGGCATAGCCGCGGTCGAACAGGTGCAGCTCGATCGCATCCCCAACGTATCGTGCGACGGCGGCACCCCGGCGGCGGGTGCGCAGGCCGAGCGTCGGATCGGACCCACGCGCCGCGGCGGGGCGGGCTGCGCCGCGCACGTCATGCTTGCCGCTGGCGAGGAACAGCGCGTCGCTCGCCAGCCGTGCGCCATCTCCGGTGCGGAGCGCCCCATCCTCGATCGCGCGCGCGACGACGCCGCGTTCGATGGCGGCGCCGCGCGCCTCCGCCTGCGCCAGCAACAGCGCGTCGAGACGCGCGCGCGACACGCCGATCGCGGGGGCGGGGAGCGCCGTTTCGACCATCCGGGCGCGCGCGAAGATGCGCACCCGTGTCACCCGCGCACGGTTGAGCGCATCGGCGGCGATGCCGAGCCGCGCGAGCGTCTCCAGCGTCCGCCAGCTCAGGAACCCGCCACACAGTGCGTCGCCGGTGTCGCGTGTACGCTCGATCACCAGCGGTCGCGCGCCGCCCCGTGCCAGCGTGATCGCCGCGGCGCTGCCCGCCGGGCCGCCGCCGAGGATCAGCGGCTCGCGACGCATAGCCGGAACGGAAAGGTGCGGAACACGCGGGCGTCGCTCACCTTGGCTTCATTGAGCAACGACGGCCATTCATCGGGGCGGTAGCTGCGCGCGATCGACAGCCGTCCGTCATGCCGCACGATCGGATGCCAGCCGAACAGCGCGGCGAGCAGCGGCCAGCCGTGATAGGCGAAGCCGTGGCGGTGCAGGTCGTTGAGCAGCCAGCCAACGCGCGCTTCGTGCGCCATGAAGCGCAGGAAGGAGACCAACTGCTGCTGCGTCATATGGTGCGCGACGAGGCTGGAGATGATGAAATCCCAGCCGTCGCCGGCGAGATCGGCATAGTCGCCGGTGCGCCAGTCGATCGCGAGGTCCGCCGGTGTATGCGCGCGCGCCGCGGCCTCGCTGCGCGGGTTGAGGTCGACGCCGACCAGATCGAAGCCGACCCCGCGTCGTTCGCCCCAGCGCGCGATCCGCCGCAGCATGTCGCCGTCGCCATAGCCAACATCGAGCAGCCGGTAGCGCTCGCCGGGCTTCGTCAGACGCTCGAGGAATGCCAGCGTCGGTCGCGCCGCCATCGTCACGACATTGACCCGCGCCAGATCGGCAACGACCGCGGTATAGACGTCCGCCGGCAGGTCATCGGCGTCCATCAGTTCCTCGGCGGTGGCGCGCTGGTCGAGCATCACGCCGCGCTTTCAAACGCCAGCCCTTCGGCGGCGAGGCCGGGACCAAAGGCGAGCGCGATGCCATGCTCGACTGGCCGACCAGCCAGAACGCGCGCCAGCACGAACATCAGCGTCGCCGACGACATGTTGCCGTTGGCGGCGAGCACCGCGCGGGAGTCCTTCAGCGCGTCCGCGGGCAGCGCCAGCGCGTGCTCGACCGCGTCGAGGATCGAGCGGCCGCCGGCATGGACCGCCCAGCGATCGACCGCGCGTCCGCCGGTCAGCGTGGTGACCAGCGCCGGGTCGCGCAACGCGGCGCCGATCCGCCCCGGCACCTCGCCCGACAGATGCATCGCAAAGCCGTGGTCGGTGATGTCCCAGCGGATCAGCCCGGCCGCTGCGGGCAGGGTGGCGCTGAATGGCGCGCCGATCGCCAGCCCCTGCGGCGTTGCGGTGACCAAAGCGGCTGCCGCGCCATCGCCAAATTGCAGCATGGCGAGCAGCGGCTCGAGCGTGCGTTCGGGTTGAAGGTGAAGTGTCGAAAGTTCGACGGTGACGACCAGCACGCGCGCCGCCGGTTCGGAGCGGATGATGTGCCGCGCGGTCCGCAGAGCGGCGACCGCGGCATAGCAGCCCATGAAGCCGATCAGCGTGCGCTCGACGCTGCCCGGCAGGTCGAGCGCACGCGCGAGGATCTGGTCGACGCCGGGCGCGACGAAGCCGGTGCAGCTCGCGACCACCAGATGCGTAATGCCGTCGAGCTCGACCTGTGCACGCAGGTCGGCGATCGCCGCCAGCGCCAATGCAGGTGCCGCCTTCGCATAGAGCGCCATGCGCGCGCCGGTGCCGGGATGCGGCTCGGCGGCGTAGAAGCCGGTGGCGCCGACCGGCGAGCCCTGCTCGGCGGGGAGCACCGACCAGCGCTGCGCGATCCCGGCGCGCGCCGCCATGCGCGCGAACACGCGCGCCTCGCGATCGGGCAAGCGCTGCGCGGCCCAGTCGACGAAGGCGGTGTGGATGTCGTGTTCGGGCACGGCGGTGCCGATCGCGGCGATATGGGGCGTGACACGCATTACCCGCGCTCAACGCCTGTGCAGTGATTTCGGCCCGGCGATTGCAGGGTTGCGGCGACAAGACGGATGCGATTCACGCGCCGCGGCTTATCTGCTTCTTGTCGTGACGCAATCGCTTGCGCGTTCAATCCGCGCGTCGGTCGCGCGCGGTCGTCCAGAAGGCGAGCCGCTTGCGGATCTCGCGCTCGTAGCCGCGCTCGCTGGGCTCGTAGAAGCGATGGTCGTCGCCGATCTCCGCCGGAAAGAAATCCTGGGCGGCATAGGCATCGGGGTAATCGTGGTCGTAGCGATAGCCCTCGTGATAGCCGAGTTCCTTCATCAGCTTCGTCGGCGCGTTGAGGATATGCTTCGGCGGCGGCAGCGAGCCGGTGTCGCGTGCCAGCGCGCTCGCGCGATCGAACGCGACGTAGGAGGCATTCGACTTCGGCGCGGTCGCGACGTAATTGATCGCCTGTGCGAGGAACAGCCTGCCTTCCGGCATCCCGACGCGCTCGAACGCCTGCCAGGCGGTCATCACCTGCACCAGCGCCTGCGGATCGGCCATGCCGACATCTTCCGACGCCGCGCAGCAGAGCCGGCGGAAGATCACCCCGGCATCCTCGCCGCCGCGCACCATCCGCGCCGCCCAATAAAGCGCGGCATCGGCGTCGCTGCCGCGCAGGCTCTTGTGGAAGCAGCTCAGCAGGTTGAAATGTTCTTCCTGCCCGCGATCGTAGAGCGGCGCGCGCTTCTGGACGATCGCCGCCAGCGCGGCGGTGTCGATCGACACGTCGGACTCGATCAGGAACAGCGTCTCGCAGAGGCCGAGCAGATAGCGCGCGTCACCATCGGCCATTGCAATCAGCGCGGCGCGCGCATCGGGATCGAGCGGCAATGTCCGTCCCTGCTGCGCTTCGCCACGCGTGATAACGGTGTCGAGGTCGGCGGCGGACAGCCGGTCGAGCGTGAAGACCTTGGCGCGCGACAGCAAGGCCGCGACGAGGCTGAAGCTCGGGTTCTCGGTGGTCGCGCCGATCAGCACGATCGTGCCGTCCTCGACCGCGGGCAGCAGCGCATCCTGCACCGGGCGCGAGAAGCGGTGCAGCTCGTCGATGAACAAGGCGGTCGACTTGCCGGCGGCGCGCAGGTCGCGCGCGGTGGCGAGCGTGCGGCGCAGATCGGCGATCCCGGTCGACACCGCGGAGAGCTGGACGAAGGCATAGCCCGCCTCGGCCGCGATCAGCCGCGCGATCGTCGTCTTGCCGACGCCCGGCGGCCCCCACAGCACGAACGACGACAGCCGCCGTGAGCGGATCATCATCGCCAGCGGCGCGTCGGGGCCGAGCAGGTGGCGCTGGCCGATCACGTCGGCGAGCGCGCGCGGGCGCAGCTGGTCGGCGAGCGGGGCATGGGCGTCGGACGGAGCGGGGCTGGGGGGATCGACGGGATCGAACCCGGCAAACAGGTCGGCCATGTACGCTCATGTAAGGTGCGCGCGGGGCCGCGTCATGCGAGAAAGCGAAAATATATCTTGGATGCTCTTGTGCTAAATGCTTCAAGATATATCTTGCTGCATCATGACACAGAATGGAGTCGATCGGATGTTCGGTTTTTCGCACGGTGGCCGCGGCCGCCATCATCATTTCGGACCGCGCGGCGGCGGTGGCGGGTTCGATCCCGAGCGGTTCTTCCACTGGATCGAGCGCCTCAACGACGGTGAGCATCGTCGTGGCGGCGGCGGAGGCGGCGGGCGCAGCCGGCGGATGTTCGATGGCTCGGAGCTGCGGCTGGTGCTCCTCAAGCTGATCGCCGACACGCCGCGCCATGGCTATGAACTCATCAAGGCGATCGAGACGTTGACCGGCGGTGCCTATGCGCCGAGCCCGGGGGTAGTCTATCCGACGCTGACCTTGCTCGACGAAATGGAGTTGATCGCGGAGCAGGCCAGCGAGGGGTCGCGCAAGCGCTTCGCCGTCACCGACGCCGGGCGTGCGCATCTCGACGAACAGGCAGAGGTGGTCGCGACGTTGATGGCGCGGCTGGAGGCGCTAGCGGCACAGCGCGCGCAGGGCGAAGGTGAGGGCGCGCCGGTCCGCCGCGCGATGCACAACCTCCGCCACGCGGTCATGGATCGCGTGAAGCGCGATGACGCCTCGCCGGAATTGCTCCACGAGATCGCCGCGCTGATCGACGAGGTGGCGCAGAAGGTGGAGCGGCTGAAGTGACGGTGCGCGTGGCGCGCGTGCCGACGCATTCGGCGAGCCGCTATCTCCAGCAGCTCGCCAAGCATTGGAGCCACAAGATGGAGGTCAGCTTCTCCGAACAGGCGGCGACGATCGCCTTTCCGAATGGCGCGACGCTCGAGCTGCGTGCCGACAGCGAGACGCTCGACGTGCGGCTGGCGGTGCCGGAAGAGGGCGTGGTGGCGCGGATGGAGGAGGTGGTGGCGAGCCACCTTGACCGCTTCGCGTTTCGCGAGGCGCCGCTGACCTTCGACTGGCGGGCGGTGTGATGTAAGCCCCGCCTCCCGACCGTCTGCCCTCAGCTTGTCGAAGGGCGTGTTGCGGAGCACGCGCTTCGACAGGCTGAGCACGAACGGTTGGGAGCAATCACGTCCGGGGAGACGAAAGCACCTCTTGATACGCCTGCAACACCGCACCATTGGCGGTGTCCCAGCGGAAGTCTTGCGCGCGGTCGTGTGCGGCCCGTCCCATCGCCGCCCGCAACAGCGGGTCGGAGATCAACCGCGCGATCGCGGCGGCATAGCCGTCGAGGTCCTCCGGCGGTACGAGGAAGCCGGTGCGCCCGTCCTCCAGCAGGTCGACCGCGCCGGTCGCGCGTGCTGCCACCACCGGGACGCCGGCTGCCATCGCCTCCGAGGTCACCTGTCCCCAGGTCTCGGTGACGCTGGGATTGAACAGCAGGTCCATCGACGCGACCGCGCGGCCGAGATCGTCGCCGCTTTGGAAGCCGGCGAACGCTGCCTGCGGGACGCGCTCGGCGAACCAGTCGCGCGCCGGTCCCTTGCCGACCACCAGTACGCGGTGACGAACGCCGAGCGCGTCGAGCCGGGCGAGCACGTCAGCGAACACGCCGAGCCCCTTTTCGAGTACCAGCCGGCCGAGAAAGCCGATCGTCACCTCGTCATCCGCGATCCCCAGCGACCGTCGCCAGGCGAGATCGCGCGCATCGGGGTGAAAGCGGCGATGGTTGACCCCGCGACCCCAGATCGAGATCGGCGAGGTGACTCCCAGGTCGCGCACCACCTGCGCCATCGATGGCGTCGGCACCAGCACGCGGTCGGCGCGATTGTAGAAGCGGCGCAGGATCGCGACGATCAGCGGCTGGACCAACGACAGGCCGTAATATTGAAAATAGGTTTCGAAGCGGGTGTGGACCGTCGCGACCACCGGTACGCCGCGCCGTCGCGCCCAGGTGACCGCCGCATGGCCCAGGAACTCGGGCGCCGAGACATGCACCAGATGCGGGTCGAACGCTTCCATGTCGCGGCGTGGCCTGGCGGGAAGTCCGCGCCCCAGCTTATACTCGCCGCGCCCGCCCGGCATCGGGATCGCGGGGACGTCGACAACCGTGCCACGCGCTTCGAACGCCGGGGTCGGCGTGGTCGGCGAGTAGACGCGTACCTGCACCCCCTGATCGAGGAGGTAGCCGACCAGCAGGTTCTGCGCCTGGTTCGCGCCGTCGCGCACGTAATTGTAATTGCCGCTGACGAAGGCGACACGCAGGTCGGACGGGTTCATGATCCGCCCGCTAGCCGCGATGTGCGGCAAAATCGCGACCGTTTGTCCTCAAGCGGGTCGGATTTCGTCGCTGCGCCGGATGCGCCGGATCCGCGGTTGCCGCTCCAGCATCGCGGTGCGGCGGATCGTCTCGCGCAATTCCTCACGCTTTTCGTGGATCGAGGCGATCACCGGCCCCATCGCGACGCCGAGATCGACGAGCACCGCCTCCGACAATTGCAGCGAGCTTTCGAGCGTTTCCGGGACCGCGTCGGTCACCCCGGCCTTGTAGAGTTCGGCGGCATGCGCGGTGTCGCGCGCGCGGGCGATGATCGGCAACGCCGGGAAAGCGGCGCGCAATCGCTTTGTCAGTCGCACCGTCAATACTGGATCGTCCATCGTCAGGATCAGCACGCGCGCGCTCGCCAGATCGAGACGATCGAGCAATTCGGCGCGCGCGACGTCGCCGAAGATGATCGGGTAGCCGCCGGCGCGCGCCTGCGTCACCGCGTCGATGTCGGCCTCGACCGCGACATAGCGTTGTTCGTGGCGTGCCAGCATGTCGGCGACCATCCGCCCGACACGGCCGAACCCGAACACCACCGCACGCTGCCCCTCGACGTGATCGAGCGTATCGGGGCGCAAGCCGTCGCGCTTCTCGATCCGTCGCGCGATCAGGCGGCCGAGCAGCGCCAGCAAGGGTGTGATCGTCAGCCCGATCGCGGTGACGGTCTGCCAGAAGCTGGCGGTGGCGGCGGTGATGAGCTGCGCCTGCGCCGCGGTAGCAAGCACGATCAGCGTCGTTTCCGACGGGCTGCCCATCAGCATCCCCGTTTCCGCAGCGATACCGGGGCGCGCATTGGCGACGCGCAGCAGCAGATAGGTGACCACCGCCTTGACCGTAACGACGCCGAGCACCGCGGCGAGCAGCGGCATCCAGTTGCGCGCGATCGCGCCGAGATCGAGGCTCATGCCGACCGTGATGAGGAACACGCCGAGCGCGAGCCCCTTGAACGGCGCGGTCATTACCTCGACCTCGGTGTGGTATTCGGTTTCGGCGATCAGCAGCCCGGCGAGCAGCGCGCCGACGATCGGCGACAGCCCCGCCGCAGTGGTCGCGACGCTGGCGACGATCACGACCAGCAAAGAGGCGGCGAGGAACAGCTCAGGGCTCTTGGTGCGCGCCGCCTGTGCGAACAGCCGCGGCAGCACCAGCCGACCGCCGACGTACATCGCGACCACGGTCAGCCCGCCGCGCAGCGCCACCCCGGCGATCCCGACCCAGCCCTCGTCGCTGGCGGTCGGCGCCATCGCCCCCAGTGCGAAGATGATCGGGACAAGCGCGAGGTCCTGGAACAGCAGGATCGCGAAGGCACCGCGTCCGACCGGGCTGGTCGTCCCGACCAAAGGCAGCACCAACGCGGTCGACGACAGCGCGAGCGCGAGCCCAAGCCCGGCCGAGCCGCCCCAGCTCTGCCCCATCAGGTGCAAGGCGACCCCGACCAGCGCGGCACAGCCGACCAGCGCCGCGGGTCCGGTGCCGAACACCAATTGCCGCATCGCCCATAGTCGTCGGAACGACAGCTCCAGTCCGATCGAAAATAGCAGCAGCACGATGCCGAACTCGGCGAACGGCTCGATCGATTCCGGGTCGGAGATCGTGAAGTAATAGAGCCACGGCGCGCGCGGCACGAGTGCGCCGAGCCCGGCGGGGCCGACCAGCGCGCCGACGAGGATGAAGCCGATCACCGGGCTGATCCGGAAACGTGCGAACGCCGGGATCACCAGCCCTGCGGCACCCAGCACCACCAATGCGTCCGAGAAGCCTTCGTTGTGCAGTCCGATCGCCATGGAAGGGACTGTACGCAGGCGAAATGTGGTTTGTCGCCCTTCGTGACCCGAAAAATGCGGATTGCCGGTCAAGTGGCTGCCGATGCTCGACAAAGCCGGGTGCGAACGTCAGTCTGGCTGCCATAACCAGATCGGGAGTTCGCATGCGTCGTCGCCAGTTCCTCGCCTCCGCCAGCGCCACCGCCGCGCTCGCCGTCCTGCCGGGCGCGCCCGCTGCGGCCGCCAAGACCGGGGCGCGCGACGCGGAGCTGCGCGCGTTGCTCGATCGCTTCTTCTACGCGCGGCTCGACGAAAGTCCCGAGCAGGCGACCTCGCTGGGGCTCGATACCGGTGCGCGTGCGTTGCTCAAGTCGCGGCTGTCGGATGCGAGCCGCGCCGGGGAGCAGCGCGACTTCGCCCGTGCGCGCGCCGAACGTGCGGCACTGCGCGCGATCCCGCGCGACGCGCTCGGCGACGCGGCGCGGCTCGACTATGACATCGTCGCCTACAGCCTCGACCGGATGCTGGCGGGCGAACGCTATGATTATGGCGCGAGCGCAGGTCGCTACGCGCCTTACGTGCTGACGCAATTGACCGGCGCATACCGCGACGTGCCCGATTTCCTCGCCAACCAGCACCGCGTGCGCGACGCCGCCGACGCCGACGCCTATGTCGCGCGCGTCGCCGCCTGGGGGCCGGTGATCGACGCGGAAACCGAACGCCAGCGCGCCGATGCGCGCAAGGGCGTGTTCGCGCCCGACTACATCCTCGACACGACGCTGAAGCAGCTCGCCGCGGTGCGCGACAAGGCCGCCGATGCGACCGGCCCGGCCACCGATCTCGCCGCCAAGCTGAAGGCGGCGAACCTGCCCGCCGATCGCGCCGCGGCGGTGACGAAGCTGATGACCGAACGCGTCTTCCCCGCGCTCGACCGTCAGCGCGCGCTGGTGACCGAGCTGCGCGGGCGCGCGGTGCACGATGCCGGCGTATGGCGGCTGCCCGATGGCGAAGCCTATTATGCGGCGGCGGCGAGCGCGGCGACGACGACCGACATGACCGGCGACGAGATTCACCGGCTCGGGCTCGCGCAGGTCGCGGAGATCGGCGCGCGGATCGACGGCATCCTGCGAAAACAGGGCATGGCGCAGGGCACGGTCGGCGAGCGGCTGGTCGCGCTCAACAAGCGTCCCGACCAGCTGTACCCGAACACCGATCCGGGGCGCGAGGCGCTGCTCGAACAGCTCCGCGCACAGGTCGCGGCGATGACGAAGCGGCTGCCCGAGCAATTCGCGATCCTGCCACGCGCGCCAGTCGAGGTGCGTCGCGTGCCCGAGGCGATCCAGGCCGGGGCGCCGGGGGGCTATTATCAGTCGGCATCGCTCGACGGGTCGCGGCCGGCGATCTACTTCATCAACCTGCGCGATACGTTCGACCGGCCGAAGTTCGGGCTGGCGACGCTCAGCTATCACGAGGCGGTGCCGGGGCATCATCTGCAGGTGATGTCGGCGCTGGAAAGCCAGGACATTCCGCTGATCCGGCGGCGCGGCTTCTACTCGGGCTATTCGGAGGGCTGGGCGCTTTATTCGGAGCAGCTTGCCGACGAGATGGGGATGTACGACGGCGATCCGCTCGGGCAGGTCGGCTATTTGCAATCCTTGCTGTTCCGCGCGACGCGGCTGGTGGTCGACTCGGGGATGCACGCCAAGCGCTGGAGCCGCGAGAAGGCGACCGATTACCTGATCGCCGCCACCGGGATCGCGCGCGGACGGAGCCAGGGCGAGATCGACCGCTACACCGTCTGGCCCGGGCAGGCGTGCAGCTACAAGATCGGCCACACCGTCTGGACGCGGCTGCGCGACGAGGCGAAGCGCAAGGCGGGCGCGAAATGGGATCCGAAGGACTTTCACCGCGTGCTGACGCTGGGCGCAATGCCGCTGACCGTGCTGGAGCAGGTCGTGCGCGAGCGGATGGGATAGGAGCTGGCCCGCTTTCGCCGCCGGTCGATCAATGACGCAGGCGCATGTTGCCTGTCGGTAAATAAGGTCTCATATATGAAAGCGAAGTAGGAAGAGGACTTTACCGATGCGCGCGATTGTGTGCCGCGAGCCATTTGCGCTCGAACGCGTCGAGCGGGAGGCGCCGGTCGCGGCAGTGGGTGAGGTCCTGATACGGATGCGGCGCGTCGGTCTGTGCGGCACCGACTATCATATCTTCGCGGGCAATCAGCCGTTCCTCTCCTACCCGCGCGTGATGGGGCACGAATTGGCGGGCGAGATCGCGGCGGTGCCGGAGGGATCGGCGCTGCGCGTCGGTCAGCGGGTGACGATCAATCCGTATCTGGCGTGCGGCACATGTGTGGCATGTCGCAAGGGCAAGCCCAATTGCTGCGCGCGGATCGCGGTGCTCGGCGTCCATACCGACGGCGGGATGCAGGACGTGATTGCGGTGCCCGAACGCGCGGTGATCCCCGCCGACGACCTGACGCTCGAACAGGCGGCGATGGTCGAGTTTCTCGCGATCGGTGCGCATGCGGTGGCACGCGCCGGGCTGTCGGCGGGCGGCCGGGTGCTGGTCGCAGGTGCCGGGCCGATCGGGATTGCGGTGTCGCTGTTCGCGCGGCTCGACGGCGCGCAGGTGACGATCATCGACACGCGCGTGTCGCGTCTCGACTATGCGCGCACCCGGCTGGGGTTCGAGGATGTGGTGACGGTCGACGACACGATCCGCGACGCGCTGGCGGCGCGCACCGACGGCGACTTCTTCGACTGCGTGTTCGACGCGACGGGCAACATCCAGGCGATGCGCGCCGGACTCCACTATGTCGCGAACGGGGGCAGTTACGTGCTGGTCAGCGTCGTCCCCGACGACCTGATCTTCGCCGATCCCGAATTCCACCGCCGCGAGACGACGCTGATCGCCAGCCGCAATGCCTTGTCGTGCGACTTCGCACGTGTGCTCGCCGCGATCCGCAGCGGCGACATTCCGACCGACGCGCTAAACACCCACAGCGTCGACGCCGACGACCTGCCCGTGCGCATGCCGCAGTTGATCGCCGAGGCGGACCATGTTCTGAAGGCGATCGTAACGTTCTGACGAACCCCGGGCGCAACGACCCGGCTCGGCGAAAATAAAAGAGGATGACGGCACATGGCGTGGCAAGGCTCCCCCCCGCTGGAGGATCATCCCCGTGCCGCCAGCGCACCCGCGCCCGGCGGGGCAGGGCGCTGGGTGCCGGCGCTCGTCATCACCACCTCGCTGTTCTTCCTGTGGGGGATGGCGAACAACCTCAACGATATCCTGATCGCGCAGTTCAAGAAGGCGTTCACGCTGTCGGATTTCGGCACCAGTTTCGTACAGCAGGTGTTCTATCTCGGCTATTTCGTGTTCGCGATTCCGGCGTCGATCGTGCTGCGGCGGTTCGGGTACAAGGCGGCGATCGTCACCGGCCTGCTGCTCTACGGCGTCGGTGCGTTGCTCTTCTATCCAGCCGCGGCGATCAGCGCCTATCAATTGTTCCTGTTCGCCTTGTTCGTGATCGCGGCCGGGCTGGCGTTCCTCGAGACCTCGGCCAATCCGCTGATGACCGAGCTGGGCGATCCTTCGACCGCGACGCGGCGGCTCAACTGGGCGCAGGCCGCCAATCCCTTCGGCGCGATCACCGGTATCCTGATCGGGCGCAACTTCATCCTGTCGGGGATCGAGCATGACGAGGCGACGCTCGCCGGGATGAACGCCGCGGCACGCGAAGCCTTCTATCGCAACGAGGTGCAGGCGGTCGCGACCCCATATCTGGCGATTGCGGCAATCGTGCTGCTGTTCGCCTTCGCCGCCGCGCTCACCGCTTTTCCGCGCAATACCGCGGCGCGGGACGTGCCCGAAGCGGCGAAGACGCAGCGCTTCGCCGACCTGTTGCGTCATCCACGGCTGATCGGGGCGGTGATCGCGCAATTCTTCTACGTCGGCGCGCAGGTCGGGTTGTGGAGCTATACGATCCGCTATGCGCAGGGTGCGCTCGGCTGGAACGAGCGGCAGGGAGCGGACATGCTGTTCGTTTCGCTGCTGCTGTTCGCGGGCGGGCGGTTCGTCGGCACGACGCTGATGACGTGGATCGCGCCGGCGCGGCTGCTCGCGACCTTCGCGGGCGTGTCCGCGTTGCTCGCCACCACCGCGGCGCTGGTCGGTGGGACGATCGGTCTTTACGCCTTGGTGGCGACCAGCTTTTTCATGTCGATCCAGTTTCCGACGATCTTCGCGCTTGGGGTGGAGACGCTCGGACCGCTGCGCCGGCTCGGTTCGTCGCTGATCATCATGGCGATCATCGGCGGCGCAGTGCTGACCGGGGTGATCGGCTTCGTCTCGGACCGCGCCGGGATCGCTGCGGCGATGCTGGTCCCGGCAGCGTGCTTCCTCGTGGTGCTGACCTATGCGGTCCGCGCCCGCGCACAGGGCTGATGCCGGTGGGGCGCAAACAGGCCGACGTGCGACCTAAGCAGACCACCTATGCCGCGCCTGCGCTGGAAAAGGCGTTCGAAATCCTCGACCTGCTCTCCGCCTATCCGCAGGGTGCGCTGGTGACCGACATGGCGGCGGCGCTCGGCCGCTCGGTGGGCGAGTTGTTCCGGATCGTCGTGGTGATGGAGCAGATCGGGTATCTGCAACGGTCGCCGGTCAACGATCGCTATACCGTGTCGTACAAGATCCTCGACCTTGCCTATCGCGCCACGCCGGCGCAAAATCTGACGCGTGCTGCGACCCCGGAGATGCAGCAGCTCGCCGCGGAGACCGAGCAATCGTGCCATTTCGTGGTGCCGAACGGCGCCTATGGGCTGGTGATCGCGCGTGAGGAAAATCCTGGAATGCGGGGCTTTTCGCTGCGGCTCGGCGCGGCGATCGACATGATCCGCAGCTGTTCGGGGCAGGTGCTGCTCGCCTTTTCGTCACCGCAGCGCGTGGCGCGGATCGTCGCGGCGGCGGCGGCGACGCAGGGCCAGCCGGTCGATCCGGACTGGCTCGAGGAGCGGCTTGCGACTGTCCGGCGGCAAGGGTTCGACCGGCGGCAAAGCCCGGTAACCCACGGAGTTACCGACGTTAGTTATCCGGTGTTCGCGTTCAGTGGTGAGATCGTGGGAGCGCTGACCGTGCCGTACCTCGAACTGATCGACGGATCGCAGCGGGTGAAGCTGGACGCGGTCGACGGGCTGTTGCAGGCGGCCGCGGCGCGTATCTCATTGACGCTGGGGCATCATCCCGCGGCATGAAGGACAGGCGATGACCCGGACACCGCGCATCGATGCGCATCACCACCTGTGGCGCTACGATCCGGCGGCGTTCGGCTGGATCGATCCCGGTAGCGCGATCGCGCGCGATTATGACACCGATGCGCTCGCCGGTGCGCTCGCATCGCGGAAAATAGCAGGCGCCATTGCGGTGCAGGCGCGGCAGGTGCCCCAGGAAACGCAGATGCTGCTGGCTGCGGTGGCGCGTTGTGCCGCGATCGTCGGCGTGGTCGGCTGGATCGACCTGCGCGCCGACGATATCGCCGAGCGGCTGGCGGTCAGCATCGCGCCGTCGCTGGTCGGTTACCGCCATATCGTGCAGGACGAGCCCGATGCCGACTTCCTGCTGGGCGACGCCTTCGTCCGCGGGGTGCGCGCCGTGGCGGCGCAGGGACTCAGCTACGACCTGCTCGTCGATCATCGGCAGCTCGCGACGGTGCCGGCGTTCCTCGACCGGGTCGGGGAAGGGCGCTTCGTGCTCGACCACGCCGCCAAGCCCGCGATCGCAACGCGCGGGTGGCAGCCGTGGGCCGAGCGGCTGGCGGCGGTCGCGGCCTGCCCGGGCGTCATGTGCAAGGTGTCGGGGCTGGTCACCGAGGCCGACCACGCGCGCTGGACGCCGGACGATCTCGAACGCTATCTCGACCATGTCTTCGCGTCGTTCGGGCCGGAGCGGCTGATGTGGGGATCGGACTGGCCGGTGTCCCTGCTCGCGGCCGATTACGGTGCGGTGCACGACGTGATCGCCGCCTATGTGGAGCGGCATTGTCCCGAAGCCGCCGAGGGGATTTTCGGTGGCCATGCGCTCGATTTCTACGGCATCGCCGCGGCGCCATAAGCGCGGCGTGGTGTCGGGACGGCCCGGAACGCTTCGTGGGCTTGTCCGGGAGCGCGGCTTGCGCGACCATTCGCGCCCATGAAGCCGGCCGCACACCACCCACGGCGCATCGACCGCCGCGCGCTGCTGACGCTGGGCGCGGCGGGTGTCGGCGGCTGGGCGGTCGGGCGCGTGCTGGCGCGCAGCGCGCCGGTCGGGCGCGACGTGCGTGCGTCAGGCGCGGTGGCGGAAATCCTCGACGATCCGCGCGCGCCGGCGACCGGGTCAGCGGCGGCGTCGCTGCGGATGGCGGTGTTCAGCGATTACCGCTGCCCGGCGTGTCGCCATGGGTACGCCGCGCTGACCGCGGCGGTGGCGAGGGATGGCGACGTGCGGATGCTGTTCAAGGACTGGCCGATCTTCGGTGCGCCGTCGCAGCGTGCGGCGCGGGTGGCGCTGGGCGCCGCGCGGCAGGGCATTTACCCGAGGCTGCACCACATGCTGATGACCGAGGCAGGTCCGCTCGACACGGCGCACCTGCGCAAGGCGGTGGCCGCGGCGGGTGGTGACTGGACGCGCGTCGTCGCCGACCTGGCGGCGCACGCGGCGGAGATCGACGCGCAGCTCGCGCGGCACGCGGCGGAGGCGGCATCGATCGCGCTGCCGGGCACGCCGGGCTATCTCGCGGGATCTTTGCTCGCGGTCGGCGCGATCGACGCGGCGGCGTTTGCGCGGTTGTTCGCGGCGGCGCGGCGAGCGGGATCGGTCGGAGTGTGAGAGATGCGGTTTGGAGCGTGATGACATCACGTTTGCCGCATCGTCGTTGGCAGCGTAGCGAAGCTGTCCGGGACCACCGCCAGGACGCTCTGGATTGCTTCGGGGCGCTTGCGATGACGGGTAGACGCGACTCATCATGTTCCGGGGCGAGCCTGAGGCATGAGCGCTGGTCTTGGTGAGACACTGCCCCACCCCCAGCCCCTCCCCTGAAGGGGAGGGGAGTCAGAACGTCACGGCGTCGTCGCGCTTTTCCGGGCGGATGTAGATCGACTTGAGTTGCGGCAAGGCGGTGCGCAGTTCGGTTTCGATCGTCTCGATCAGCGTTTCGGCGGCGCCCATCGACAGGTCGTCGTCGAAATCGGCGCTGATCGCCGCGAACACCATCTCGGGCGCGGTATGCACCGTGCGGACGTGGTTGACCGCGACGATCTCCGGATGCGCCGCCACGATCGCGCGCGCGCGGGCGATCACCGCCGGATCGGCGCGCTCGCCGATCAGCAACCCCTTCGCCTCGCGCGCCAGCAGCACCGCCACCGCGGCGAGGATCGCGCCGATCACGATCGAGGCGACACCGTCGAGCCGCGGATCGTCGAGATAATGGCTGCACCACACGCCGATCGCCGCCACGACCAGCCCGATCAATGCCGCGCTATCCTCGAACAGCACCATGAAGCCGGCGGGGTCCTTCGATTCGTGGATCGCCTGCCACCAGCCCATGTCCCCACGCGTCTGGTTGAATTCGCGCATTGCGATCGTCCAGGAGGCACCCTCCATCAGCATAGCGACACCAAGCACGATATAGTTGACCAGCGGGTCGGTAAGCGGCTCGGGCTCGATGATGTGGAGATAGCCCTCGTAGATCGAGACGCCCGCGCCGATCGCGAAGATCAGGATCGCCACGACGAACGCCCAGAAATACAGCTCGCGTCCGTAGCCGAACGGATGGGCGGCATCGGCGGGCCGTCGTGCGCGGCGCTGTCCGTAGAGCAACAGCACCTGATTGCCGCTGTCGACGACCGAGTGCACGCCCTCGGTCAGCATCGACGACGAACCGGTGATCGCCGCCGCGACGAACTTGGCCACTGCGATCCCCAGATTGGCGGCGAGCGCGCCGAACAGCACGATATTGTCGCGCCACCCCTTTTTGTCCGTCTCGCCCACGCCGTCTCCTTCGTTGGGTGCGAGACGCGAGGTGAGGGCAAGGGTTCCTTATTCGCGCCGAAAGCGCGTGCCGCGCGCGACGGCGCGACGCAGCACGCGCGACAATTGCTCCATCGAATACGGTTTGTGGAGCAGCTCGAAGCCATGCTGCCAGTTCTCGGCAAGCACATGCGCATAGCCGCTGGTCAGCACGATCGGCAGGGCGGGATGGTTCGCACGGATGCGCGTCGCACATTCGACGCCGTTCATTCCCGGCATCACGACATCGGAAAAGACGACATCGAAGCGCGCGGCGTCGGTTTCGAGCAGCGCCAGCGCATCGATCGCGTTCGTGGCGAGCAGGCTGCGATAGCCGAGTTCGTTGAGCGCGGTGGTGGCGAACCGTCCGACCTCCTCATTGTCCTCGATCAGCAGCACATAGGCGCCCTGACCATCGGCGGGACCATCGTCCTCGATCCGGGTGGCGGCGGCGCGTCCCTCGGCGACGCGTGGCAGATAGAGGGCGAAGGTGGTGCCGCGACCGGGCTCGCTGGCGACGCTGACGTCGCCGCCGGATTGCTTGGCGAAGCCGATCACCTGGCTCAGCCCCAGCCCGGTGCCCCGGCCGACGCCCTTCGTGGTGAAGAACGGTTCGAAGATGTGCGGCAGTGCCTCGGGCGCGATGCCCGCGCCATCGTCGATCACCGCCACGGACAGGAAATCGCCGCTGATCCCGTGATGCCCGCGCAGTGACGGAATCTCCACGGCCGGCGACACGGTGATCCGCAGCGTACCCTGACCATCCATCGCATCCCGCGCGTTGATCGCGAGATTGACCAGCGCGGTTTCGAACTGGCTGCGATCGACCTCTGCGAGGCACGGGGTCGATGGCGCATCGACGTGCAGCATGACGCGCGCGCCGATCAGCGTCTGCACCATCTCGGCGATCTCGCCGACCGCGGCGCCGATGTCGAGCAACTCCGGGGTCAGCGCCTGGCGCCGGGCGAAGGCGAGCAATTGCCCGGTCAGCTTGGCGGCGCGCGCCGCGGTGTTGCCGATCGCCTCGATGTAGCGATCACGTTTCTCCAGCGACAGGGCGGGGCGACGCAGCAGCTCGACCGATCCGCGAATGATCGTCAGCAGATTGTTGAAATCGTGCGCGACCCCGCCGGTCAGCTGTCCGATCGCCTCCATCTTCTGCGCCTGGCTGAGCTGTTCGGTGGTGCGCCTGAGCTGCTCTGCCGCTTCCTTTGCGTCGGTAATGTGGCGGCCGACCGCGAACACTTCGGTTTCGCCGGGCGCGGCGACCCATTGCAGCCAGCGATAGCTGCCGTCGCGGTGGCGGAAGCGGGTTTCGAACGTCGGCATCGTACCGGCCTGCGCCGCGGCGAGCGCCTCGACCGCAGCGGGCAGATCGTCGGGGTGGACCAGCGATACCGCGTCGATCCCGATCAACTCCTGCGCGCTGTAGCCGAGGATGTCGGTCCATGCCGGATTGACCGAGCGATAGCGCCCGTCCGGCGCGACCACGACCATCAGATCGGGCGACGCGTTCCACATCCGGTCGCGCTCGGCGGTGCGTTCCGCCACCTGGCGGGCGAGATCGGCGTTGAGGCGGACCAGCTCGGCACGGCTTTCCGACAGCGCGCGGTCCGCGAGCACGCGCTGCGTCGTCTCGTTGGTGAAGATGAACAGCCCGGCCCTGCCGCCATGATCGTCGAGGACGCGCGAATAGGAGAAGCTCCACCACGTATCCGCCGCGCCGCGATCGGTGGCGAGTTTCCACGGCAGGTCGACGAACCGCTGGCTTCGCCCCGCAAAGGCATCATCGACGATCGGGCGCGCCTGTTCCCACGCATCCGCCCAGACCTCGCGCATCGGGGTGCCCATCGCCCAGTCGAGCCGCGGGCCGAGCAGCGGGAAATAGGTTTCGTTGAAGAAGAAGAACAGCTCGTCCGCATCCCAGCACAGGATCATCGATTCGGGCGAGTTAAGCAGCAGGCTGAGCGCGGTCTTGAAGGTTGACGGCCAACTCTGCGGCGGACCGAGCGGGTGATCGCGCCAGTCGCGCGCGAGGATCAACGCCGTCGCCGCACCACCCCCGGCCAGGAAGCCAAGCTCCGGTGGAAGATCGTCGGCCATGGTCGGGGAGGGATCGGTCATTGTTTCCGGTGATGCTCGGGCAAAATCAACGCGCGACCTAGCCTGATGATCCGGGATGAGGAAGGGCGGCCGCACCCGGTCGTCGACCCGGCTCCACGGCGCGGCGAGCCGCGTGGCGGATGGAAACAACCCTTATCTTCATGACGTTATGCCGTCCGCCGGTCGCGTGGCGCGCCGGTGCAGGCGGAGCGAGCGACGATGAAGACCAGTGGCAATACGATCCTGATGACGGGCGGCGGCAGCGGTATCGGCGAGGCGCTGGCGCACCGCTTCCACGATCGCGGCGATACCGTCATCATCGCCGGGCGGCGGCGCGAGGCGCTGGAGAAGGCTGCGGCGGGTCGCGAGCGCATCCATGTCCGGACGCTCGATGTCGAGGACGTGAAGGCTGTCGAGGCGTTCGCCGCGGCGATCGTGGCCGACTTTCCGGCGCTGAACGTGCTGTTCAACAACGCCGGGATCATGAAGTTCGAAGACCTGACCGCACGCCGCGACCTGCGCGATGCCGAGGCGACGGTGGAGATCAACATCCTCGGCCCGATCCGGCTGACCAATGCCCTGACCGACCATCTCGTCGCACAGCCCGATGCCGCCATCGTCACCGTTACTTCCGGACTGGCCTATGTGCCGCTGGTCGCTGCGCCGACCTATTCGGCGACGAAGGCGGCAATCCATTCATACACGGTGTCGCTGCGCACGCAGCTGGAGGGCAAGGTCGAGGTGATCGAGCTGGCGCCGCCGGGGGTGCAGACCGACCTGACGCCGGGACAGGCGCAGCGACCGGGCTATATGCCGCTGGAGGCGTTCGCCGATGCCGTCGCCGCGCAGTTCCTGCAGCAGCCGACCCCGCGCGAAATCCTTGTTGATGAGGTGCAGTTCCTGCGGCAGGCCGAGCGGGAAGGGCGGTTCGACGAGACGTTGAAGACGCTGACCGAACGCGCCGCACAGCAACGCGCGGCGGGACAGTGACCGGCCGGGTCAGCGTGCCCGGACGACGTCGCGCTTGATGAGCCACGGGGCGGTGCGCGCGTCGGGCGCGGCCGCCGCTGCGGTGGTGGTCGGTGCCTGGGCGCTGGAGGTCAGACCGAACCAGTGCGGGCGCTCGACCGCGACGAGGATCGCCAGGAGGCTGGAACCCAAGCCGAACCATGCCGATAGGCCGCGTGTCGTCATCAAGAACCTCCTTCCCGGATCGGGCAGATGGCGGGTCGGGAGCGACCGGCCTGTCGGGATGTAGCGCCCGCGAACGAGCCGGGTGTAGCTCGTCAATGACAAATGCTTGCTGAAATAAGGTTAACGACGGCGTGTGCCGCTGATCTGGCTCAGACGTTCGCCGCATTGACGGGGCGGCCGGAGCGTGAAAAGATTGCGCTAACAAATTGCGGGTTGGGGAGAGATATGAGCCAGGCTCACGCATGTCGCGGGCGCGAGGCGTCGCGATGATCGGCCGGCGCGAGACGCTGGCCGCGATGGTCGCGGCGTTTGGAGCGAGCGCGTTCGCGCCGCTCGCGCGGGCGGTCGCTTACCAGCCCGATCCCGTCATCAATACCGGGCCGCCCGCGCCGGTCTTCACCGCCGCGCAACGCGCTTTGGTGGCAGCGCTCAGCGAGCGGGTGATGCCGACCACCGATACACCGGGCGCGATCACCGCGGGTGTCCCCGACTATATCGAGCACATGATGGGCGACTGGGCAGTCGACGACGATCGGGCGACGATCCTCGGCGGGCTTGCCGCGATCGATGCGCGGAGCATGGCGGATTACCGCGTGCCGGCGGTGAAGGCGAGCGCGGCGCAGCAGGACGCGTTGCTGACGCTGGCGATGAACGACAAGCTGCCAAGCGCGACGGACTTCTTCCCGGCGTTCAAGCAGCTGGTAATCACCGGCTATTACACGTCCGAGGTCGGGATCACGCAGGAGCGCGAATATTTGCCGGTGCCCGGCGAATATGACGGCGCCTACCCCTATGCGAAGGTCAAGCGCATCTTCTCGGCCTGACCGACGCGGGCGTCCGGCCGGACGCCGCCTTTCCTCCCGAACCTTCCTATGGCGGGCATACAGATCATGGCAGCAACAGATCGTTTCGACGCAATCGTCATCGGCTCCGGCATCAGCGGCGGCTGGGCGGCGAAGGAGCTTACCGAAAAGGGCCTGCGCGTCCTGATGGTCGATCGCGGCCGGATGGTCGAACATGGCGAGGATTATCCGTTCGACGGCAAGCCCGCCTATGAGATTCCGGCGCGCGACAAGATGCCCGCCGCGCTGGCCAAGCGCGATTATTTCGCGCTCAACGGCTGGGTATCGCCGAGCACGCAGCCGTTTTTCATCAACGACCGGCTCAACCCCTATGACTATGACGCCCCGAACAAGTTCAACTGGGTGCGGCCATCGGTGGTCGGCGGCAAGTCGCTGACTTGGGGGCGGTGGAGCTTCCGCTGGGCGCCGACCGATTACGAGGCGAACAAGCGCGAGGGCGTCGGGGTCGACTGGCCGATCCGCTATGACGACGTCGCGCCGTGGTACAGCTATGTCGAGAAATATATCGGCGTGTCGGGGGGCAAGGAGAACCTCGACTATCTGCCCGACAGCGAGTTCATGCCGCCGTTCCCGATGAACGTGGCGGAGAAGTGGCTGAAGGGTCGGCTGGAAGGCGAGTTCCCCGGCCGCAAGCTCATCAACGCGCGCCTGAGCAACATTACCGAGGACAAGCCCGAGCAGAACCGCACGCGCTGCCAGAAGCGCTCGCAGTGCAGCCATGGGTGCAGCTTCGGCGCGTATTTCTCGACGCAGGCTGTGACGTTGCCGGCGGCGCGCGCGACGGGGCGATTGACGCTGCGGTCGGATACGTGGGTGACCAACCTCGAATACGATCCGGCGAAGAAGCGCGTCACCGGCGTGCGGATGGTCGACGCCAAGACCGGCCGCGCCGAAGTCGTGCAGGCACGGATGGTGTTCCTGTGCGCCTCGGCGATGAGCTCGCTCCATGTCCTGCTCAACTCGCGCCCGAAGGACAGCGAGCGGAGCTGGTTCCATTCGAACGGCGCGCTGGGCAGCCAGGTGATGGACCATATCTTCCGCGTCGGCGTGCAGGGCGAGATTCCCGGCATGACCGACCTGATCGAATATGGCCGGCGGCCCGGCGGGGTCTATGTCCCGCGCTTCCGCAACCTCGTGTCCGAGCAGCTGCCGTTCAAGCGCGGCTATGGCTATCAGGGACAGGCGTTCCGTCAGCCTGCGATGGTCGAGGGCTTCGGCGCCGACATGAAGCACGGGATGCGCGAATACGGTCCGTGGCGCTTCTCGATGGGCGCGTTCGGCGAGTGCCTGCCCTATGACGACAACAAGGTGATGCTGAACTTCGGCAAGACCGATCGTTTCGGCACCCCGTTGCTGCGCTTCGACGTGACGTTCCGCGACAATGAGATCAAGATGATGGACGACGCGCTGGAGCAGGGGCAGCTGATGCTGCGCCGCGCCGGGCTGGTCAACGTCACCGGTGGCCGCGGCAAGCATGTTCCGGGTGAGGCGATCCACGAGATGGGCGGCGCACGGATGGGGCGCGATCCCAACAGCTCGGTGCTCAACGGCTGGAACCAGGCGCATGACGCCGCGAACCTGTTCGTCACCGACGGCGCGCAGATGGCGTCGGTATCGTGCGTCAACCCATCGCTGACCTTCATGGCGATGACAGCGCGCGCGGCCGATCATGCGGTCAAGCAGATGAAGGCCGGCGTGATCTGACCTTCATGGCGGTCGGCGTGGCACGATCCACGCCGGCCGTGCCGGCCGACCGGCGCCGGATGGATCGCCGCCGCCCCGTTAACCGGATATTCTGCCTGTTGGCGCCATGACGCCGGCGGTGGAGTTTTCGGTTGTATCGGGCTTTCGGGCCTGTATCGGCCACTCCATGGTGACCGACGATGACGGCGACGGCGGGGTCGTCGCGCCGTGGCGCCCGTCGAGTGCTGGAGTCGCGTCGCCTTGAAGTGGGTCTTTCTCTTACTCCTGATGGGCCTGTGCCCCCTGCTGGTCACCTATGCCCGCCAACCGCGTTACCAGCCGGCGATCATGTTCGCGCTGGGCGCGCTGCCGTTCCTGCTCGCGCCGCTTCACCTCTATGTCGCGCCGGTTTCGTTTCCCTACTGGCCCGGGCACACGAAGGGGATCGAGGTTTCGATCGTCGATGCACTGGCGATCGCGGTGCTCGTCGCCACGCCGCGTCGCAAGAAGCGCGTGCCGTGGGTCTGGCTGTTCATCGCCTATATCGTCATCGCCGCAGCGAGCGCGGGCTGGGCGATCGACAAGCTGGCGGCGCTCGGCTATGCGGCGCAGCTCGTCCGGATGCTGCTGATCCTGCTCGCAGCGCGACGGCTGTCGAGCAATCCGCACGCGTTCAAGGCGATCGTCGCCGGCGGCGTGGCGGCCTTGTGCATCCAGTTCGTCCTCGCGCTGCAACAGCATTTCTCGGGGGTGTTGCAGGCGACCGGGAGCATGGGCGCGCAGAACCTGCTCGGTCTGGTGACCAATCTCGTCGGCATTCCTGCGCTGTCGCTGGCGATGGCAAAGACCCGTGGCTGGTATGCGAAGCTCGGCCCGGTCATGGCGCTCGGCATCGATGTGCTGACGGCGTCGCGCGCGACGCTCGCCTTCGGTGCCGCGGGCATGGGCGCGCTGCTGGTGCTGTCGAGCATCTGGCGCTGGACACCGCAAAAGCGCCAGATCCTCGCGCTGGCGACCGTGGCGGCGGTCATCATCACGCCGGTCGCGATCGCGACGATCAGCAAGCGCGCGCATTCGAACAACGTCGAGAGCAGCAATGCCGAGCGCGCCGCGTTCAAAAAGGCGGCGTGGATGATGATCAGGGATTATCCGGCCGGGGTCGGGGCCAATTGCTATGTCGTCATCACCAACATCGGCAATTACGCGTCGCGCGCCGGGGTCAATGCGACATCGGGCAGCCGCTCGACCAACGTGCATGACAGCTACCTGCTCATCACCGCCGAGACCGGGATGGTGAGCACGATCCTGCTGGTGTTCTTCATCGGCAGCGGCATCGTGACGATCCTTCGGACCGCGTTCAGGAACCGAAAGGACAAGCGGGGCGAGTATCTGATCGGGATCGGCATGTCGCTGCTGACGGCCGGGCTGCACCTGAAATATGAGTGGGCGTTCGTCATGTATCCGGTCCAGCACCTGATCTTCGTCTTGCTGGGGCTGGGGCTGGGACTGGCCGAGAACGTCGCGGCCGACGCCGAGGCGGAGCGGCGCGCCAAGCGCCTCGCCAAAAAGCAGGCCAAGGTGGTCGCGGGGGACGAGGAGCAGATGCCGGGCGTGCCGGCCTAGATCCGGTTGCGGCCGCTTCGAAACGGGGGACATCATGCCGGCCTCGTTCTGGCATCCACCCGTCCGCCAGCACAAAGGCGGTTGCTCTTGCGGGGCGGTAGCCCCGGAACAAATCCGGGGTGACGATGGTGATTGACCAAGTTTCGGTGCGTCACACCCAAGCTGCGCCTTGGAGTGTGATGACGTGACGTTGCATATGACGGTTCGTCATTGCGAGCCTAGCGAAGCAAACCCGGGCCGGACCAGGACGCTCTGGATCGCTTCGCTAGGCTCGCAATGGCGGATCAATTTGACGTCATGAGCACCGCGAGGTCCGCCTTGGCCGCAATACGGATCGTCGGCGGGATGATCATGCTGTTCCGACGGTCGAGGTCGCTCGCGCTGCGTTGGCGCGATGACTGAACGTTCACCGTGCCGATCCGCGAAGGGGTAGATAAACCGGCATGATCCGGGTTGGTTCCCTGCTTTGATATCTCGTTGTGGAACGAAGAAAAACGTCCCAATTCAGCGAGTCGCGGTCTATCCCGATGGTGCTGCAACCCGAAGTCGGGGGTTTTGCGGAGAGATGTGGAGGATAGAGTATGCGTTCATTCGTTTTGACTATCGCGGCGGCGACATCGTTCGTCGCGGCACCTGCGCTGGCGATGCCGACGATCGGGAACACTGGGGTCGATTCGAACTGGACGGTCAATTTCCTGGGCGACACGTTGAACAGCCCGAGCAACGCGCAGGCGCTGTCGACCGATGGCGCGAAGACCGCCGTGGTGGTGACCGCGAACGTCAAGAACTGGCTCGTCGGCGACAGCATGTCGAAGTGGGTTTCGACCGCAGCCAATGCGGCGAGCAGCCCCGGCTGGTATTCGTATAGCAACACGTTCAGCGCCGCGGCCGACGACGTGCTGAACTTCAACTTCGCCGCCGACGACAAACTGTCGCGCGTGCTTCTGAACGGCGTCGAGGTCGGCGCGGTGTTGTCGAACTCGTACCGCTCGTTCTCGTCGGGCAGCATTTCGGGGCTGACCGCCGGGTTGAACACCCTGACGTTTGTGATCTCGAACAATGCGCCGGGGCAGAACGCCAACATCAACCCGTCGGGATTCCGATTCGAGACCGCGAGCACCGCAGCCGTGCCCGAGCCGGCCACTTGGATGATGCTGGTCGCCGGATTCGGGGTGATCGGCTACACCGCCCGCTCGCGTCGGCGGAGTGGGAATTACGCGCGCGCGATGCTGTAAGTCGTTTCCGCAGCGGCCGTCCGATGTCGCGACGGAAGAACCCGGTCAGCCTTCCGGCTGGTCGGGTTCTTCGCGTCTTGCGCCCGGCTGATGGCCCGATCGGGTGTCGCGCCGGGGCGGGGCGGGGCAGGGCACGCGGTCGCGTCCGGGAGCGGTTCGGACGCACAGCGAGCGTGGCGCATGTCGGGCGTCGCCGGGATCGTCGGATGGCTAGCGTTGCCACGTCGACGGTGTCCGGACCCGGCTGGCCCGAGCGACGGCCCGGGTGGCGAAACGTCTGCGGGCTGTCGGTATCGAGCCGTGGACCGATCCGGCGGCAGGGATCTTTCTTTGGGCGCGATTACCAAATGGGGTCGATGCCGTCGATCTTGCGCGCAGGGCGATCGCCGAAGGGATCGTCCTGGCGCCGGGCCCGGTGTTCAGCACCACGGGAGGCTGGCGGGATCACATGCGCTTCAACGTCGCCATGAGCGACGATGATCGACTGTACGCCTTTCTGGAAAAGACCGTGTCGTGCCCGCTACTCGAACCGGCTGGCTAAGCGCTCGACCAGAAAGTCGACGAACACCCGCACTCGTGCAGGGGTGGTGGAGCCCTCGACGAAGACCGCGTGGATCAGCTCGACGTCGCCTGGATTGTATTCTTCCAGCAGCAGCACGAGCCGCCCGTCCGCGATCTCGGCCGCGACGCTGAAGCGGCCGACCCGCGTGATGCCAACCCCGGCAGCGGCGAGCTGACCCAGCGTCTCGCCATTATTGGCGACGATGCCGCCGTCCACAGACAGTGCGAAATCCCGGCCGTCGCGGCGGAACGGCCAGATCGGCTCGGCGCGGCGAAAGTTGAAGTTGAGGCAATTGCGCGCGTGCAGGTCCTCCGGCACCGTCGGCATGCCCGCCCGCGCCAGATAGTCGGGCGACGCCACGATCACGCGCCGCGCCTCGGACAATTTGCGGGCGGTGAGTCCGCTATCGGCGAGGGGGCCGAAGCGGATCGCGACATCGGCCTGTCCGCCAGCGATGTCGACCAGCGTGTCGGTCAGCGCGATATCGATCAGGATGTGCGGATAGGCGCGCGCGAAGTCGCCGAACAGCGGCACGACGCACAACCGGCCATGCGCCAGCGCCGCACTGATCCGCAGCCGTCCGCGCGGTGCGCCCTGGTCGGCGATCTGCTGCTCGGCATCGTTGAGATCGGCCCCGCGGCCGGGGAGGGACATGCGCGCCGAGCTGCGGGTGCTGACGCGCGGGCCGGTGGTGATGGCGCTGGCCCTGACCACGATCGGCTTTGGCGGTGTCTTCACCATGTTCACTTATATCGTGCCGATCCTGCGCGATGTGACGCATGGTTCGACCGGCTATGTCACCGCGATGCTGATGCTGTTCGGTGTCGGCGCGACGATCGGCAATGGCGTCGGCGGGCGGCTGGCGGACCGTTCGGTCGACCGGGCGCTGCTGACGATGCTGGCGATCATGGCGCTGACGCTGCTTGCGTTCACGGTGCTGATGCCATGGCCGGTGACCGCCGCCTTCGCCATCCTGGTCTGGGGCATCGCCAGCTTCGCAATCGTGCCGCCCTTGCAGATGTGGGTGATGGATGCGGCCGCGGACGCGCCGAACCTCGCCTCCGCGATGAATATCGGTGCCTTCAACCTCGGCAACGCGATCGGCGCGGCGCTCGGCGGGGGTGTGATCGGGGCCGGGCTGGGCTTGCCCGCCGTATCGCTGGCGGGCGCGGCGATGGCGGCGGTGGCGCTGGCGATGCTGCTGGCGTTCCAGCGTCGGCCGAGCGTCAAGGCCTGCCCGGCCTGACGGGCGGGCGACGTAAACCTTGGGTCACAGCCGCTTGCGCATCCGGGTCAGCGGTACGACGACTTCGTCGACATGGGTATCGGCGCGCTCGACCAGCACGTAACCGCAGGCCGCGTAGAGCGGCACGCCGCCAGCCGTGCCCATCAGTTCTACGGCGGCGAACCCCTCAGCCCGTGCTGCCTGTTCGCAGCGGTCGAGGATCATCCGGCCGATCCCCCGCCGGACTTGGTCCGGGTGGGTGTACATGGCGCGGATGCGGGCAGCGTCCCTGGCCGGATCGAGCAGCGCCGGGTCGCGTAACTTGGCGCTATGGTCGCCACCATAGAGGGTCGCACGCCGACTCCATCCGCCGCAGCCGACCGGCACGCCATGATCCTCGACGACGAAGTACGTGCCGTCGCGCACCAATTGCGTGTCGAGCCCCATCACCGCCCGGCTGGCGACGATCTGCGCCGGGGTCAGCACCGCCGCCTGTCCGCAATCGATCGACAACGTCATCAGGTCGCGCAGCGCCGCGAGGTCGGCTTCGGTCGCAAGGCGGATTGTCAGGCCGCCGGTCACGCCGCCAACTCCAGCCGCCAGGTCTCGCCCTGAAGTGGAATGCCGAACCGCTCATGCATCGCCGTCTCGACACACACGAAACCATGCGCGGCATAGAGGCGGCGCGCGGATTCCAGCACGGTGTGGGTCCATAGCGTCACCGCGCGATAGCCCGTTTCCCGTGCGAAGGTGACGCAAGCGCCGACCATCGCATCGCCGATGCCCCGGCGGCGGGCAAAGGGTTCGACATGGAGGAGACGCAGCCGGGCGACGCTGTCCCCTTCGTCCGTCACGAACACCGCGCCTGCCATCACCCCATCGATTTCGGCGACCCAGCATTGCTCGCGCTCGGGGTTGAAGTCGCGCAGGAACGCCGCCGTCACCTCGCTTTCGATCACCTCCAGCTCGCGACCCCAACCATGGCTCTCCGCATAGAGGAGCGACTGGCGCGCGGCGATCAGCGCGGGCTCGCCGGTGCGGAAGGGCCGGATCACGAACGGCCCACCCGATGCGGGATCCAGCAGCAGCCGCGCGCGCGTCAGGGCTTCGACCAAATCGCGCCGCGCTTGTCCGTCGACCGCCGCGAGCAGATCGCCGACGGCATGACTCTGGCGGTGGTCGATGATGGCGAAAGCGTCACGTCCGGCCTCGGTCAGCCGCAGGTCACGCGCACGGGCGTCATTGTCGCGGCGCACGCGCACGATCCAGCCGCGCTTCTCGAAGCGTGCGACCAGGCGGCTGAGATAGCCCGCGTCGATGCCCAGCGCATCCTGCAACCCACTGGCGGTGACGGGTTCGCGCGTGGCGATCTCGAACAGCAAGCGGGCTTCGGGCAGGCTCGCCTCGGTGCCGAGGAAACGTGCATCGAGCGCGCCGATCGTCTGGGTGTAGAAGCGGTTGAACCGGCGGATGGCGGTGACGTCTGCATCTTCCATGTCCACCATGCTGGATCAGTTTACTTGACGGAGTCAAGTATCAGGGGAGAGCCGGCTCCGGCACCAGTTGCGCGCGCATCGCTGCCGCATCGCGCCCCGGCGGTGCCCCGAACAGGCGGCGATAGTCGCGGCTGAACTGCGACAGGCTTTCGTAACCGATCGCGAAGCCGACGCTCGCGACCTCCTCGGCGGCGACCAGGCGGCGGCGTGCTTCCTGCAAGCGGACCTGCTTCTGGAACTGCACCGGCGTCATCGTCGTCACCGCCTAGAAATGGCGGTGGAAGCCGGGGACGCTCATGCCCGCCAGCGCGGCGAGGTCGGCCACGCGCAGCGTCTCGGCATAATGATCGCGGATGAACGCCGTCGCGCGCCCGATGCGCGCGGCTTGGGTGTCGACCAGACCCATCTGGCGCAACGCCGGCCCCAGCGTGCCGCCGAGCAGCCGCCAGACGATCTCGCGCCGGATCAGGGGAGCGAGCACCGCCTGGTCGGCCGGATGGTCGAGCAGATCGAGCAGCCGCCTGAGAGGATCGCGCAGCGCCGGGTCATGGTCGCTGGTCGCCAGCGCGTTGAACGCGGGGGCCGGCCCCGGCGCGCTTGCCTGCTCCGCCACCAGTTCAGCCACGGTCACCGGCTCGATCGCCAGCGATAGTGCCAGATAGGGCGCGTCGGCGCTCGCCCGCACGATGCGTGACGTGACTGGCAGGTGGACCGAGGCGAGCAGGCATTGGCCCTCGGCATAATGATAGGGCATCGGCCCCAGCATCGACATCTTCGCGCCCTGCACAACGAGGCAGAAGGACGGCCGATAGACCGTGCGGATAATGCCGGTCGGCTCCTCCGCGCGAGTGATGAGCAGGCCCGGGATCGGCGTTTCGCGACCATGGGCGAACCAATGGCGCTCGATCAGTCGGGCAAGGTCTGATAGCGTCGTCATGGCAGAGATCGTAGCTTCGCCGCGCGCAGAAAGCACCGGCGGCCGCGTTACTTTGATAGGATCGGGCAGGACTTTGATCGGATCGGCGTCGCGGCGCCGAACGTTCGCGGCGTATCTCCGGCTCATCCATTCCACCAGGAGTATCATCCCATGCGTATGCGCCAGCTTGGCCATAGCGGCCTGTTCGTGTCCGAACTTTGCCTGGGCACCATGACCTTCGGCGGCAGCGAGGGCATCTGGGGCCAGATCGGCCAGCTTCGCCAGGACGAAGCCGATGCGTTGGTCCGGACCGCGCTCGATGCGGGCATCAACTTCATCGACACCGCCAATGTCTATGCCGGCGGCGAGAGCGAGCGCATCCTCGGCCAGTCGCTCAAGAATATCGGCGTCGCTCGCGATGATGTCGTGATCGCGACTAAGGTGCTGGGACCGATGGGCGACGGACCCAATGCGCGCGGCGCCTCGCGCGGCCACATCCTCAGCCAGTGCAAGCAGAGCCTCTCGCGGCTGGGGCTCGATCATATTGACCTCTACCAGATCCACGGCTTCGACCCTGCCACGCCGATCGAGGAGACGCTGGAGGCGCTCGACACGCTCGTCCGCCATGGTCACGTCCGCTATCTCGGCCTGTCCAACTGGGCGGCGTGGCAGGTGGTGAAGGCGGTCGGCATCGCCGAGGCGCGGCGGCTTGCGCCGATCCTGTCGCTCCAGGCCTATTACACGCTGGTCGGGCGCGATCTGGAGCGAGATATCGTCCCGATGCTGCGGTCCGAGAAGATCGGGCTGATGGTGTGGAGTCCGCTGGCGGGCGGCTATCTGTCGGGCAAGTACGATGGCGAAGGTCAGGCGGCGGATGGCCGGCGCGCCAACTTCGACTTTCCGCCGGTCGATCGTACCCGTGGTTCGATGGTGATCCCGGAGATGCGCCGCATCGCCGAGGCGAAGGGCTGCACCGTCGCGCAGGTCGCGCTCGCCTGGCTGCTCCAGCAGCCGGTGGTGACGAGCGTGATCGTCGGGGCCAAGCGGGTCGACCAGCTTACCGACAATATCGCGGCGACCCAGCTTTCGCTCGACGCGGACGATCTCGCCGCGCTCGATGCGGTGACCAAGCTGCCAGCGGAATATCCTGGCTGGATGCTGGAGCGCCAAGGCGGCTATCGCGCCTGACGGTCGCAGGATCGGTGGGATGGCTTCTCGACCGTCTCACCGCTCCGACCTAGCGTTCGAACAGGCGGCGGATCAGCCGGGCGGGATACGACCGGTCCGGGCGGTATGGGCAAAGGCCGAAAAGCCGAAAGCCTCCGCCTGACGCGCCGCGATCTCATAGTCATAGGGTACGCCGTGCAGTTGGGCGGCCCATCCGGCGTGACGACGTTCGACGATGGCGTAGCGCGCCAGCGGGCTGCCCGCCTCCATGACGTGTGGGGTCGCGCCCCGATCCCGGTAGCACGGCATCCCGACACTACCGGGATTGACGATCAGCACGCCATCGACCGCCACCATGCGCGGCGTATGCGTGTGCCCGCACAGCACCAGACTGGCCGACCCGATCCCCTGCAAGCGCGGCCGGATGACGACGTCAGCATCCAGCGTCGCGCGGCCCGATGTCACGTCCTCGAGCAGATATTCCAGATCTCCGCCGGCCGGGCTGCCATGGCAGGCGAAGACGTCGCCGTCGCAAAGCGTGAGCGTCGCGGGCAGGCGCTCGATCCATGCCCAATGCTCTTGGGTCAGGAGCGGCCGCGCCAGAACGTCGAAGGCTCCTTGGCTGTCATCCTGCAACTGCCGTTCGTGGTTCCCTGCGATGGTGTGATAGCCGGAACGCATCTGAAGCTCAGCACTTCCCGCCGGATCGAACGGGCCGGACACAAGGTCCCCCAGATTGACGATCAGGTCCGGCGCGGCGGCGGTCATCGCGTCCTGGACGGCCTCCAGAGCGGCCAGATTTCCATGGGCGTCGGCAATAACCCCGATCTTCAATGCTTCCTCCTCGGCGGACACACGCGGCGTCCGGGCGGAATTTGGCAGACGATCCTTCAAAACGCCATGCAGGGCAGGGGCTCACACGCTGCCGGCCCGCTGGATTGACGGCCGCCCAATTACAGTCCTTCTCCCCACTATGAGCGTTTCCCTCCGCGAAGCCCGCAGGATCGCCTTGGCAGCTCAGGGCTTTGGTCGCGCGCGTCCCGACCGTCCGTCCGTTCGCCACCTGCGCAGCACCGCCGAGCGGCTTAACCTGTTCCAGATCGATAGCGTCAACGTGCTGACGCGGGCGCACTATCTGCCGGCATTCTCACGTCTCGGCAGCTATGACCGTGCGTTTCTGGAGGGCGATGCGTGGGGGCCGAAACGCCAGCGGCGCATGTTCGAATATTGGGCGCATGAGGCATCGCTGCTGCCGCTCGACCTCCACCCGCTGCTCCGCTGGCGCATGGCGCGGGCCGAGCGTGGCGAGATCGGCTATCAGGCGCTGCGGCGGTTCGCGACCGAGCGCCGGGCCGAGGCGGATGCCGTGCTCGAACGCATCACCGGCGAAGGCCCGCTGGCGGCGGCCGACTTCGAGAACGGGGCCAGCCGCAGTGGATGGTGGGAATGGAGCCACGTCAAGCACGCGCTCGAATGGCTGTTCTGGTCCGGGCAGATCACCACCGCGACCCGGCGGGGCAGCTTCGCGCGCCTGTACGACCTGACCGAACGGGTCATTCCGCCAGCGGTACTGGCGCTCCCAACGCCATCGGTTGAGGCGGCGCAACGCGCCTTGATCGAACGGAGTGCCCGTGCGCTGGGCGTCGCTACCGCCAGTGATCTGCGCGACTATTTCCGGTTGAAGCCCGCCGAAGCCGATCACGCCATCGCCGATCTGGCGGAGCATGGCGTGCTGGTGCCGGTCCGGGTCGAGAGCTGGAGTCAGAAGGCATGGATGCATCGCGACGCGACCATGGCGCGTCGGGTGTGCAGCGCTGCCTTGCTCGCGCCGTTCGACCCGTTGATCTGGGAGCGGGCCCGCGCCGAACGCCTGTTCGGCTTCCACTATCGCATCGAAATCTATGTGCCGCAGGATCGGCGCACGCACGGCTATTACGTGCTGCCCTTCCTGATGGACGAGGCGCTGGTCGCCCGGGTCGATCTCAAGGCGGATCGGCAGGCCGGGCTGCTGCTCGCGCACCGCATCACGCTGGAACCGGGAGCGCCCGCCGATACGCTGCCCCGGCTTGAGGTCGAGCTCGAGCGGATGGCGGCATGGCTCGGTTTGGACGCCGTCCGCATCGGCGCGGTCGTGCATCGCGGTAGAGGGTGTTGATCGACGCGTGATCATCGGCTGGCGCGGTGGTGCCCGCCTGATCTTCCAGGATGCGCTGTGTCTGCCTGCGCAGCGCATCGCTGAACACCTTCTTCAGTTGATCCGCCTCATCCCCGTCGATCGGCCATAGGCGATGCGCACCCCCTAGACCGCCACCTTCAGGCGATCGGCCATACACCGCCCATGTTTATAATTCCCGTTCGAAGGGAAAAGCACAGGGGCACGTGGATGCCCGCCACCGCGATCTTGCGTCGCTAATGACAGTGCCGCCACGTAGCTGCAGGGTCCGTAATCCCATTCCGTCACCCCCAAGGGGTACAGCCGTGGGTACAACGGTTCTCGATCGCCAGTTAGGCGACGTGAAATCAGCGACTTAGATGCGGATGGTCGGGGAGACAGGATTCGAACCTGCGACATCCTGCTCCCAAAGCAGGCGCGCTACCAGACTGCGCCACTCCCCGACGCGGGTGAGGGGATCGGCCTAGGCCGGGCATCCGCCGCGTGCAAGCGTCGGATCGCTCCCTCGCAAAAAGAAGAGGCGCCCGGGGGCGCCTCGCAACGGGATCACCTTCGCCAAACCACCAAGCGCTCAGCGCTTCGCAGTACCATCCTCGGCCATGTCGCGGACATTGTCCGCCTGATCCGCGAGATTGTCGGCAGCACCTTCCAGCATGGCGGCGGCGCTGTCGTTGGCGGTGGCTTCAGCCATCGCATCGAGATCGTTGGCCTTGCGCTCCAGCGCATCGGCCATCGCCTCGGCATTGTTACCGATCGAAGCCGTGCCGGATCGGTCGCTGCACGCCGTCACGCCGCAAAGCGCGATCGCGAGCAGGGGAAGGCGCTTCCGCATGACCACCGGCACGGCTCCCGTCGATTACATGTTCTTCGCGGCGTCCTCGCCGGCGTCACGAACGTTGTCCGCGGCCGAGTGGATGTTCTCGGCAACCGCCTCGGCGTTGTCCTCGGCGAACGGGTTCGCGGTGGTGTTCGACATGTCGGCAACGTTGGCCGCCATCGCGTCCATGTTGTCCGCCATCATGTCGGCGTTGTTCTCGACCGCCGAAGCTTCAGGCGACTTCGAGCAGGCAGCGACCGACATCAGGCCAGCGGCGGCGGCAACGAGCAGGATCTTCTTCATCGGAATGCTCCCAAGCATTACATAAAAAAACTCGCGCCCGACCCCAGCGCCGTCGCGAACGCTCGCAATACCCTACCAACCGGGGGGGTCAATAAGCAAAATTCACCTTGGCGAAAGCTTGCGACGAATGGTGACCCGTTCAGGCTCCCTTTTCACGCGCCTTTCACGGTCGCGGTACTGCGCCGATCTCTTCGGGTGCGTTGGCGACGATCGCGAGCATCGTCGTCCAAGCCGCGACATTCTGGCGCAATTGTTCGGGATCGACGCGGTCGAGCGTGTCGTCGGGCGTGTGGTGCGTATCGAAATAGCGCTGCCCGGACTGGTTGAGGTCGACACCGGCCACGCCGGTCGCGATCGTCGGTGCGATATCGGTGCCATCGCCCGCGCGCCCGCTGCCGGCGACGATGCCGAGCGGGGCGAGGGCGCTGGCCAGCCGCGCGGTCACCGCGCTGGCGGAGTCGGGCAGCTGCGTCTCGAACCGCCAGACGCGATCGGCGCCGAAATCGCTTTCGGAGGCGGTGGCATGGCGTTCGGTCCCATGCCGTTTGGCATAGGCGGCACCGCCGAAGCCGCCGACTTCCTCGGCGCCGAACCACACGACGCGGATCGTGCGGCGCGGACGCTGTCCGCTGTCCATGATCCGCTTCGCGGCAGCGGCGGTGATCGCGATGCCGCTCGCGTCGTCGATCGCGCCGGTGCCGAGATCCCAGCTGTCGAGATGCCCGCCGACCAGCACCACGCCGGCCGCGGGATCGGTGCCCGGCACCTCGGCGATGACGTTGCCCGATTCGCGCTCGCCGATCATCTTCGGGGTCAGCAGCAGCTTGAGGCGGATCGGCTGCCCGCGCTTTGCCAGCCGCTCAATCAGCATCGCGTCGGGCGCGGAGAGCGCGGCGGCCGGGATCGGCTTGACGCCTGCGGGGAAGGTGGTGGTGCCGGTATGCGGCAGCCGGTGCGTGTCGGTGCCGATCGAGCGGATCACGATCGCCGCGGCGCCCCTCTGCGATGCCGTCGCCGGCCCGGTGAAGCGCGCGGTGCCGCTGCTGCCATAGCTCGACCCGTCCTGCGTCGGCTGCATCGCATTGCCGATATAGACGATCTTGTCGCGGATCGCGGCGGCGGGGGCGTTGGCGAATTCGGTGTAGGAGGGGAAGACCACCAGCTCGGCGGTCACCCCGCGCGGGCCGGTGCTCGCCGAATTGCCGAGCGCGGCGAGCGCCAGCTTCTGCGGCACCGGCGCGACGATCTCGGCGGTTTCGTCGCCGCGCACCCATACCGGCATCCGGTACGGCTCGGCGCGAACGTTGCTGAAGCCGAGCGCGGTCAGCTTCCTGACTGCCCAGTCGCGCGCGCGCGCCTCAGCCTCGGTGCCCGCCAGTCGCTGCCCGACCTCAGTCGTCAGCCCCTCGACGATGTCATAGGCGACGTCGTCCTTCAGCGCGGCATCACGCAGCGCGGCGACCTGTGGATCGACCGCGGGCGGCGTCGGCGGCGCGCTGCGCTGCGCGGCGGCGGGGGTGGCGAGGAGCAGGGCGAGCGTCAGCGGGCGAAGATGCTTCATGGAGCGCGGCGTAACCGGCGCGCTGCGGTTTGCCAACGGCGCGGGCTGCGCTTACATGCGCGCCAACGATTTTTTCGCCGCACCCTCTCTTTTACGGAGCCGCGCGCCAGATGGCCGTCCAGTATACCTATGTCATGAAGGGTCTGACCAAGACCTTCCCGGGCGCGAACAAGCCCGTCCTCAACAACATTCACCTGCAGTTCCTGCCGTCGGCCAAGATCGCGATCATCGGGCCGAACGGCTCGGGCAAGTCGACGCTGATGAAGATCATGGCCGGCATGGACCCCGATTTCGTCGGCGAGGCCTGGGCGGCGGACGGCATTCGCGTCGGCTATCTCGCGCAGGAGCCGCTGCTCGATCCGACCAAGGACGTGATGGGCAACGTCAAGGACGGCGTGCGCCCGGTCGCAGACCTCGTCGATCGCTTCAACGCGATCTCGGCGGAGATGGGCGATCCGCAGGACGACACCGATTTCGACGCGCTGATGGAGGAGATGGGCGATCTTCAGGCGAGGATCGACGCGGTCGACGGCTGGGCACTCGACAGCCAGCTCGAACAGGCGATGGAGGCGCTCCGCTGCCCGCCCGGCGACTCCGCGGTCACCAACCTGTCCGGCGGTGAGAAGCGCCGCGTCGCGCTGTGCAAGCTGTTGCTGGAGAAGCCCGACATCCTGCTGCTCGACGAGCCGACCAACCACCTCGACGCCGAAAGCGTGTCGTGGCTGGAGAACTACCTCAAGGAATATACCGGCAACGTCATTCTCGTCACCCACGATCGCTACTTCCTCGACAATGTCGTGAACTGGGTGCTCGAGCTGGATCGCGGGCGCTATTACACCTACGAGTCGAACTATTCGGGCTATCTCGAGAAGAAGGCGAAGCGGCTCGAGCAGGAAGAGCGCGAGGAAGCCGGCAAGCAGAAGGCGATCGCCGACGAGCTGGCGTGGATGCGCCAGACGCCCAAGGCGCGCCAGACCAAGAGCAAGGCCCGTATCCGCGCATTCGACGAGCTGATGGAGAAGCAGGAGAATCGCGTCGCCGGCAAGGCCGCGATCCTGATCCAGCTTCCCTCGCGACTGGGCGGCAAGGTGATCGAGGCCAAGGGGCTGACCAAGGCGTACGGCGACAAATTGCTGTTCGACAACCTCGACTTCACGCTGCCGCCGGGCGGGATCGTCGGCGTGATCGGGCCGAACGGCGCGGGCAAGTCGACGCTGTTCAAGCTCATCACCGGGCAGGAATCGCCGGATGCGGGGACGATCGAGGTCGGCTCGACGGTCAAGCTCGGCTATGTCGACCAGAGCCGCGACGACCTCGATCCGAACAAGAACGTCTGGCAGGAAATCTCCGACGAGCTGGAAGTCTTCCGTTTCGGCAAGCAGGAGATGGGGACGCGCGCCTATGTCGGCGCGTTCAACTTCCGCGGGCCGGACCAGCAGAAGAAGGTCGGCCAGCTCTCGGGCGGTGAGCGCAACCGCGTCCACATGGCCAAGATGCTGAAGGAGGGCGGCAACGTCCTGCTGCTCGACGAACCGACCAACGACCTCGACGTCGAGACGCTGCGCGCGTTGGAAGAGGCGCTGGAGACGTTCGCGGGCTGTGCGGTGGTCATCAGCCACGATCGCTTCTTCCTCGATCGGCTGTGCACGCATATCCTCGCGTTCGAGGGCGACAGCCACGTCGAGTGGTTCGAGGGCAATTACGAAAGCTACGAGGAAGACAAGCGCCGCCGGCTCGGCGACGCCGCCGACCGCCCGACGCGGCTGGCGTACAAGAAGCTGACGCGCTGATCGGGGCAGGGCGGGGCGCAGGGGCGCTCCGTCCGGCTTGCTTGCGCCCATGGTCATGATGGTGGGGCTCCGGACGTGAGCCGGAGCAGTTTCCGCTTCTCGCCGGGTTGGCGAACAACCGCCCTAAAGGTCAGTCGTCGCCACGGTTAGCCAGGGTAAAGTCGAGGCGGTAAGGACGTCGCCGAACCGCACGACGCGACGTTCGGCATAGTCCTCACCCGACGGTTGCCATAGCTGGTGGATAACGCCGCCCTTGACGTCGACGGTCCAATATTCGGCGATCCCGGCACGGGCGTAAAGCGCCCGTTTCAGCGTCAGATCGCTAGCAAGCGTGCTATCGGCGACCTCGATTACCAGACGGACCTTCTCACCCGGCAACATACCGTCGCCATGGTCGGCTGCCACCACAAGGTCTGGCTCGGGCATCGTGTCGTCGAACAGTTTGACCGACGGCGCGATCAGCAGCATCAGCCCGGGATCGCGCCGCAAGGCGTGCCCGATCGCCAACGCAAGTGCGGCCTGTATCCGGGCATGCGGCGTGTACGCCGGACTCATGATCCAGATGTCCCCCTCGATCAATTCGGTCCGTCGATCGCCGAACGTTCCGTCCGCTGCCAATCGAAGATAGTCCTCGACCGTCAGTCGGTATTTCCCGGGGCGGAGGCGTTCCTGCACCGTCATCGTGGGTAGATTATCATCGAATTGTCTTGCGACAAGCCGCGGCTACTTCCGCTCCCCCGCGCTCTTGTCGCGCAGCGCGAGAAACTCGCTGCCCGCGCTCCACGTCGGCCACACGCCCGCCTTCGACAGCCGCGCCCCCATCGCGTGGAACAGGTCGACGTCCGCCGCTGCGCCGTCCAGCTTCCACCCGGCATCCCAAGCGTCGCAGGTCTTGTGGTAGCAGGCCATGTACTCGTCGAGCCACTTCTGCCCGCCCGCACGCCCGCCGTCGCGCAGGTCGGCCGCGCCGCCCAGCGCCATCAGCAGCAGCGAGGGCACCCCGCGCCGCACCACCGAGAAATGATCGGCGCGGTAGAACAGCCCGCGCTCGCTGAACGTCTCCGGCGTCACCGTGCGCCCCTGTGCGCGCGCCGCGTCCGCCAGCAATCCGTCGAGCGACGATTGCCCCTGACCGACCAGCACCACGTCCTTCGCCGGGCCGGCGGTCTGGAGGATGTCGAGCGTCAGGTTCGCCGCGGTCCTGGCGAGCGGGTAAACCGGATGCGCGGCATAATGTTCGGAGCCCAGCAGCCCACGCTCCTCGCCGGTCCACAGCGCGAACACCAACGTCCGGTCCGGCGCCGGCGCCGCCTTGAACAGCCGCGCCAGCTCGACCACGCCGGCCGTGCCCAGCGCATCGTCGTTGGCGCCAGGGCGCAACGTCTTGCCCGCGGCATCCGCCGGTCCTTCGCCGTAAGCGTCCCAATGCGCCGCAAACATCACGGTTTCGTCGGGGCGCTTCGTGCCGGGGATCTTCGCCAGTACGTTGGCACTCTCGATCCGCTCGACCGCGACCGTCGCCGCCGCCGAGAAGCGCGGCGTCATCGCGACCGGCCGGAATGCCTTCGACCGCGCCGCCACGCGCAGCTTCGCGAGATCGAGCCCGGCGTCGGCGAACAGCCGGTCGGCCATGTCATGGTCGATCCAGCCCTGTAACGGCACGCGGCGATCGCTCGCCGCACGGACGATGTCGTAATTCTCGCCGTTTGAGGCGTTGACTGTTGACCATGGATAGCCCGCGCCGCCGGTATCGTGAACGATCAGCGCCGCCGCCGCCCCGCGTCGCGCGGCTTCCTCGAACTTGTAGGTCCAGCGCCCGTAATAGGTCATGCGACGGTCGCCGAACTTGCCCTTGGCGTCGTCGCCGGCCGCCGCTTCGAAATCGGGATCGTTGACGAGGAAGACCAAGGTCTTGCCGCGCAGGTCGATGCCCTTGAAATCGTCCCAGCTGGCCTCCGGCGCGGACACGCCATAGCCGACGAACACCATCGGCGAGTCCTTGATCGCGATCGTCGCGGCATCGCGCACCGTCGTGACCGCAATCTCCTTGCCCTGCGTCAGCGTCGTGCGCCCGATCGTCATCCGGGCGTCGGGCGCGACGCGGGTATGGATCAGCGGCACCTTCTGCAGCCATTGTCCGTCCGGCCCGCCGGGCTGGAGCTCCAATGCCGTGAAGCGCGCGACCAGCCAGTCGAGCGTCTTCTTCTCCCCCGCCGTCCCCGGCGCGCGCCCGCCATATTCCGGAGAGGCCAGCACACGCACGTCATCGGACAACCGCTGCGGCGCGGCATTCTCGGCCAGCAACGGAGTGGCGATCGTCGCGGCCAGCGCCAGCGCAAGAGAAAGCCGCATCATCAATCCTTCCAACGTACCAGCACGTGATTTTCGCGGCGATCGACATCAATCGACCCGATCGCATCGACCAGGTCGGACAGCCGCTTGTAGCCATAATTGCGCACGTCGAAGCTCGACCGGTTGGCGGCGCGCTGCCCCAGCGCCGACAGCCGCACGAAGCCCTTGGCATCGGGCTTCAGCGAGTCATAGGCGTCGTGAAGCAATTGCAGCAATTCGGGATCGTCCGCCGGCCGCGTCGCCGCCGGGGCGGGGGCAGGGGGCGATGCACTCGCCGGCACGCCGATCGGCGGCGGTACCGACTCGCCGATCGGGACCTCGACGCGCCGCGCGCGCTTCGGCTTGGTCGTTTCCATCAGCGCGTTGACGTCGATGAAGCGCGTGCAGGCGTTGCGGAAACCCGCCGGCGTGTTGCTGTTGCCGAAGCCATAGACGTCGAGCCCGTCCTGCCGGATGCGGGTGGCGAGCGGCATGAAGTCGCTGTCGGACGACATGATCCCGAACGCATCGACGCGCCCGCGGTGGAGCAGGTCCATCGCGTCGATCGTCATCTTCATGTCGGTCGCGTTCTTGCCGCGCGTCAGGTCGAACTGCTGCTGCGGTTCGATGCCGTGCTTGACGCTCATGTCGCGCCAGCCCTTCAGCCCTTCCTTGGACCAATTGCCGTAGACGCGGCGCACGTTGACGCGCCCGAACTCGGCGAGCGCGGTTAGCACGGGGTCGAGCGCCTGCCACGACGCATTGTCGGCGTCGATCAGCAGCGCGATGTTGCGATTGGGATTGTCGTCGGCAGCCATCTCCGCTGCATCGACTGCGGGACGGGCTGGGTCAATGTCGTCGTGATTCTCCTCCACGTCGTCATTTCCGCGCAGGCGGAAATCCAGACGCGCGGGTTCGTCGATGGAGTCGGAAGGTCATAGGTTCTGGATTCCCGCCTGCGCGGGAATGACGAATCTTTGTCGGCGGGCGCAGCGACGTCACCTTCGTTCCGGCTCGGGATAGCCGATCGCCACAATCTCATACTCCCGCTCGCCCGCCGGCAGCATGACCCGCCGCAGGTCGCCGACCGCCGCGCCGCGCAAGGCGCGCGCGAGCGGCGCGTTCCAGCCGACGCGACCGGCGCCCGCCTCGGCCTCGTCGTCGCCGACCAGCGTCAGCACGCGTTCGTTGTCGTCCTCGTCCGCGATCGTCACCGACGCGCCGAACCACACGCGGGTGCGGTCCTGCTGCTGCGCGGGATCGACGACCCTGGCGGCCTTCATCCGCTTCGACAGCCAGCCGAGCCGCCGATCGATCTCGCGCAGCTTCTTGCGGCCGTAGATATAGTCGCCGTTCTCGGAGCGGTCGCCATTGCCCGCCGCCCAGCTGATCGTCTCGACCAGTGCCGGGCGATCGGTGGCGAAGAGCTGCTCATATTCGGCGCGCAGCTTCGCATAGCCGGCGGGCGTCATGTAATTGGGTCGATCGGTCATCCGCCGCGCGACCGCCCGAGATACCAGCTGAGATTGTTCGGTCCGCGGCTCTTGGCGCGCGCCGGGTTCATCAGGTCGTAGACGACCGCATTCTCCAGCACCCGCTGCACGTAGTTGCGCGTTTCGCCGTAGGGGATCGCCTCGACCCAGTCGACCGCGTCGACCGCGCCGGTGCGCGGATCGCCGTTGGCGCGCAGCCACTTGTTCACGTTCCCCGGCCCGGCGTTATAGGCGGCGATCGCCAGTGGGTAGCTGCCGTAGAGTGCGAAGATCCGCTGGAAATAGCTCGAGCCGAGCTGGATGTTGTAATTGGTATCGCTGGTCAGCCGCACCGGATCGTAGCCGAGCCCGAGCTTGCCGGCCTGTTCGCGCGCGGTGCCGGGCATCAGCTGCATCAGCCCGCTCGCGCCGACCGGGCTGCGCGCCATGCGGTCGAACTGGCTCTCCTGTCGTGCGACCGCGTGGATCATCGGCCATTCCGCCTCGTATCCGCTCGGCACCGCGACGGTCGGGAAGCCGTTGGCGCTATATTCGGTCAACCCGTTCTGCATCGCGCTGCGTCCCAGCAGCACGCCGAGATCGGGGCGGCCGAGCGCGCGCGACAATTCGTCGGCGAGATAATGGTCGGTGTCGCTGGTCGCGTCGGCGGCGATCTGCTTCACGAACGCGGTCTGGTCCTGATATTGCCCGGCCTGTCCGAGGAACTGCGCCGCGCGCACTACCTCGCGCCCGTAGAAAGCCGAGCGTGCGGTCGCGGCGATCACCGGCGTCGGCGGGGCGGGGGGCGCGGTCAGCGGGCGGCGGAGATGCTCGATCGCCAATTGCCCGTAATATTGGTCGCGATAGCCGGCGGTGCGTTCGAACAAGGCGTTGGCGTCGGGCTGGCGCGCCTGCTCGGCGGTGCGCGCCGCCCAGTACAGCCCCTTGGCGCGGGTTTGCGGCGACTGGCTGCCGAGCCCGTAGCGTTCGAACATCGCGCGCGCATCGGCGGGGCGGCCGAGCTTGAGCGCCGCCTGACCTGCCAGCCACGCCAGCGAGGTGTAATCGTCGCGCTCGCCATAGGGCTTGGTCGAGACGTCGGTGCCCGCCGGATAGGCGTCGTCGATCTGCCGCGCGATGTCATAGGCGGTCTGCCATTGGCCGTCCGCCGCCGCCGCACGCGCGTTGACCAGCAACGCCTCGTAGAATTTCTCGACATTGCCGGGCCGCGTCATGCCGCTGCGGGTGCGCGCCAGCCAGCCGCGCGCGCTGGGGCTCGCGCCCGAGTTGCGCAGCCACATCGCCTTGTCGGCAATGTAACCGGCATCGCTGGCGCCGATCGCGTCATAGCTGGCGGCGAGGGCCGAGGCGTTCTCCGCATTGCTGCGGAACGCCAGCCGTGCGGTGAACAGCGGGCGTGCCGCCGCGCTGGTATAAGCCAGCATCCGCTGCGCGCTGCTCGTCGCGCCCTGCCACAGCAAGGCGTCGAGGCGCGCGTCATGGTCGGCGGGGGACAGCGCGCTGGCGAACTGGGTCAGCACGGTCGATTCGTCCTGCGGCGACAGGTTGCCGAGCCGCCAGCCGGTGCGCGCCGCCACCTGCGCGTCCACCGTCGCGCCGGTCGCCTGATAGGCGCGCGCGCAGGCGATCCAGCCGGCCGCCGTCAACGGCTTCCAACGGCGGCAGAACGCCGCGATGCTGGTCACCGGCGTGTTCGGGTCGGTCGCGGCCTTGCGCTCCAGCGTGCGCCGGAACCCGGCCTCGCCCGGCCAGCCGGGGTGGGCGCTGATGAACGAGAAATAGCTGTCGAACGGCAAGGCGTCGGTCTGCTGCAGTGCCTTCCACTGCGCGACCGGCTGCGCCATGCCGGGGAGCGGGGCCGTCGCGACCGGCGGCTGCGCCGGCTGGGTCGCGGGCACCGCGCCATATTGCCCGGCGACGACCGCCAGGGTTCCTGCTGCTGCAACGAAAAGGATCAACGCACCCGCCTTCACTGTTTTTGACCGACGCCCGTGGTGGACAGCATAGCAGCCCTAGCCGTATCTGCGCTGAACGGCGTCCCCCAAACGCGTGTCAGGAGCAAATTCGTCTCATGTTCTCAGGTTCCATCCCGGCATTGGTCACGCCGTTCGATGCGCAGGGCGATTTCGTCGAGTCGGCGTACCGCGATCTGGTCGAGTGGCAGATCGCCGAGGGTTCGTCCGCGCTCGTGCCGTGTGGCACCACCGGCGAGGCGGCGACGCTGACCAAGGAGGAGCAGTTCGCGATCGTCCGCGTCTGCGTCGATCAGGCGAAGGGCCGCGTGCCGGTGATCGCCGGGGCGGGATCGAACGACACGCGCGTCGCCGCCGCGAACCTGCACGCCGCGCGCGAGGCGGGGGCGGATGCCGCGCTGATGGTGCCACCTTATTACAATCGTCCGTCGCAGGAAGGCATCTATCGCCATTTCGAGGCGCTCGCCGCCGCCGCGCCGCTGCCGATCGTTCTGTACAACGTGCCCGCGCGAACCGTCACCGATATCCAGCCGGACACGCTGATCCGCATCGTCGCGGCCTTTCCGAAGGTGTTCGTCGCGGTCAAGGACGCTTCGGGCGTGCTGACCCGCGTGACGCAGCACCGCACCGGGCTGGGAGCGGACTTCTGCCAGCTGTCGGGGAATGACGACCTCGGGCTCGCCTTCAACGCCAATGGCGGGACGGGGTGCATCTCGGTGACCGCCAATGTCGCGCCGCGGCTGTGTGCCGATTTCCAGCGCGCCTGTGCCGCCGGCGATTATGCCACCGCGCGTGACCTCCACGACCGGCTGTTCGCGCTTCATACGTCGTTGTTCACCGACGCCTCGCCCGGCCCGGTCAAGTACGCGATGACTAGGGTTCGCTCCGGTTTCCCGGATGGCTTGCGCCTGCCGATGACCTGGCCGTCCGAGGCGAGCCGCGCGGCGGTGGACGCCGGTCTGGAGCGCGCGGGGCTCTGACATGACACTTCCGTCATTGCGAGCGCAGCAAAGCAATCCAGGGTGTCTTGGTCCGGCACTGGATTGCTTCGCTGCGCTCGCAATGACAAACTCTTTCCGGCGATAACAAATGACGGCGTTCTGGTTGATCCTCCAGTCCGCCGTCGCCGGCCCGCTGCTCGACAAGCCTGTGGCGCCCGACCCGTGCCGCGCGCCGACCGGCAACGACGTGGTCGTCTGCGGTCGGCGTCCCGATCCTGAACGCTACCGCCTTCGCCCGCTCTCCGATCGCTACGACCCGGATGCCGCGGCCATCCCGAAAGCCGAAACCGGCATTCTCGGCGGTCGCGCTGCGTTGGCGGCGGAGGCCGAGGCCGCGACGGTCGGCGGCGTGCAGAGCAACCGCGCGATGATCCGGCTCAAGATCCCGCTCGGAAAATCTCGGCGCTAGCCGTTTGCCCCTCACGCCGGTCGCGCCTACATCGCGCGCATGTCGCGTCCCAAACCCGCCACCTTCGACAAGAAGAAGATCGTCGCCGAGAACCGCCGCGCCCGCTTCGATTATGCGGTCGACACCACCTATGAGGCGGGGATCGTGCTCACCGGCACCGAGGTGAAGTCGCTGCGCTTCGGCGAAGGCTCGATCGCGGAGAGCTATGCCGAGGTGAAGGGCGACGAGGTGTGGCTGGTCAATTCGAACATTCCCGAATTCAGCCACGGCAATCGCTTCAACCACGAACCCAAGCGCCCGCGTAAACTGCTGCTTCACGAGCGCGAGATAAACAAGCTGCACGGTGCGGTCGCGCGGGAGGGCATGACGCTGGTTCCGCTGACCGTCTACTTCAACGGGCAAGGACGCGCGAAGGTGGAACTGGCACTCGCCAGGGGCCGCAAAGCGCATGACAAGCGGGAACATATCAAGGAACGCGACTGGAAGCGCGAGGCCGGGCGCATCCTGCGCGATCACGGCTGACCATGGCGACCCGGCCCGTGACCCTGTGGGAACGTCTCGCGGCGTGGAGCCGCCGCAACCTGCCGACACGCGAGTCGATGGCGAACAGCCGCGTGCTGCGGCCGGTCGCGCATCGCGTGCTCGCGCCCGAGCTGTGGCGCTTCACGCGTCGATCGGTGCCGCGCGGGGTGGCGCTGGGGATGTTCACCGGCATCCTGATCCCGCTCGGGCAGATCCCGGCCTCGGCGGTGCTCGCGCTGCCGCTGCGTGCCAACGTGCCGGCGGCGGCGCTCACCACCTTCTTCACCAATCCGCTGACCACGCCATTGCTGTTCGTGATGTATTACAAGGTCGGCGACTGGTTGCTGCACCTCGATCGCTCGGTGCCCGGGCAGCCGCTGGGCGATGCGGTGCAGGCGGCGCCGGGCTGGATCGACTGGCTGTTGCAGGACGTCGGGCCGGCGACGGCGGTCGGGATGGTCGTCTGCTCGGTGATCGGCGCGCTGCTCGGTTACGGTTTGACGGCATTGTTGTGGCGGCTGTGGATCGCGCGCAAGTGGCGACACCGTCACCACGGTAACTAGCGCAGGCGGTCACGGCTGGTTACAAACCCGGCATTCAGCGGCTTTCCCGAAGGATGCCTGGTAAATGCGTTTGGTCACCATCACCGTTTCGTCGCTTCTGGCGCTCGTCCCCGCGGCCCTGCTCGCTCAAGCCGCGCAACAGCCCACGGCCACGCCAGCCGCTGCCGCCGATCGCCCCACCTATGGCACCTTCGGGTTCGACGCCGCGGGGATGGACCGGGGCGTGCAGCCGGGCGACGATTTCTACGGCTTCGTCAACGGCACCTGGGCGAAGAACACCGCGATCCCCGCCGACGAGTCGAACTACGGCGCGTTCAACGTGCTGCAGGACCTGTCGCGCGAACGGACCCGCACGATCCTCGAAGGCGCGAAGGGCGATCCGCGCTCGAAGATCGGCACCGCCTATGCGGCTTTTCTCGACACCGCCGGCATCGAAAGCGCAGGGCTGAGACCGATTCAGCCGTGGCTGGCGAAGATCCGCAAGGTCGACAAGGCCGGCTATCCCGCGCTGCTCGCCGAGGCCGACCGCAACGGCGTCGACATTCCGTTCGGCCTGTACGTCGGGCAGGACGACAAGGACCCGGACACCTATGCGGTCAATTTGATGCAGAACGGGCTGGGGATGCCCGACCGTGATTATTATCTGTCGACCGACGCCAAGCTGATGCAGACCAAGGCCGCCTATCAGGCGCACCTTGCGAAGCTGCTGACGCTGGCGGGCGAGCCGAACGGCGAGGCGCGCGCCGCCGCGTTGGTGGCGTTCGAGACCGAGCTGGCGCGTGTCCACTGGACGCGCATCGACAGCCGCGACGCCGACAAGACGTACAACAAGATGACGCTGGAGCAATTGCGCCAGAGCGCGCCGGGCTTCGACTTCGCGACCTTCCTCAAGGCCGAGAAGGCGAGCGCGCCGACGCTGATCGTCGCGCAGCCGACCGCGATCACCGGCACCGCCAGGCTGATCGCCGCCACGCCGATCGCGGTGCTGCGCGACCAGTTGCTGGTGCGCAGCCTCGACGGTTTCGCCGACGTGCTGCCCAAGGCGATCGATGCCGAGAGCTTCGCGTTCAACGGTACGGTGCTGAGCGGCACGCCGCAGCAGCGCGAGCGCTGGAAGCGTGGCGTCAGCTTCACCTCGGAGGCGCTGACCGACGAGGTCGGCAAGGTCTATGTCGCGCGCTATTTTCCGCCCGAAACCAAGGCGGCGGCGGACGAGATGGTCAGGAACGTGCTCGCCGCGCTCGGCCACCGCGTCGAGAAGCTCGACTGGATGGCGCCCGAAACCAAGCAGAAGGCGCTGGCCAAGCTGGCCGCCTTCACGCCGCGGATCGGCTATCCGGACCAATGGCGCGATTATTCGAACCTCGAGGTTCGCGCCAATGACGCGTTCGGCAACATGTTGCGCGCCAACCAGTGGCGGCATGACTATAACGTCACCAAGCTCGGCAAGCCGATCTATCGCTGGGAATGGGGCATGGCGCCGATGACGGTGAATGCGCAGGCCAATTTCGGGCTGGTCGCAATCACCTTCCCGGCGGCGATCCTCCAGCCGCCGTTCTTCGATCCAAAGGCCGACCCGGCGGTCAACTACGGCGGGATCGGTGCGGTGATCGGGCACGAGATCAGCCATCATTTCGACGATCAGGGTGCCAAGTACGACAGCAAGGGGCGGCTGACGCAATGGTGGACCGATGGCGATGTCCAAAAGTTCAAGGCGCTCAGCGAGCGGCTGGCCCGGCAATATGACGCCTATGAGCCGCTGCCGGGGATGCATGTGAAGGGTGAGCTGACGCTTGGCGAGAATTCGGCCGACCTCGCCGGTCTCGCCGCCGCGCACGATGCCTATGTCGCGACGCTTGGCGGCAAGCCCGCGCCGGTGATTGATGGCTTCACCGGCGACCAGCGCTTCTATCTCGGCTGGGCGCAGGTGTGGCGGCGCAACTATCGCGAGGCGAACCTGCGCCAGCGCCTGCTCACCGACCCGCACGCGCCGTCGGAGCAGCGCGGCAATATCGTGCGCAACATGGATCCATGGTACTCGGCCTATAATCCGCAGCCCGGCCAGAAACTGTATCTCGCGCCCGATGCGCGGGTGCGGATCTGGTGATCGGCTGACCGACGGTGATGCGGCTCGCCACGATCGAGAAGGAACGCCGGTGGCTCGACGGCGGAGTCGCCGCGCTGGCGATCGCCGGCGTCGCCGGGATGGCCGCGGCCGCGCTGATCCTGTGGCTGGTGGGCGATGCGCTGGTCGCGGGCGGCTTCCTCGCGGCGGCTTTGGTGCTGGCAGGCGCGGGCGCAGCGGTCGTGCGGCTGCGACGCGCCACCGACGCGGCGGTTCTGGTCAGTTATGACTGGGAATTGCTGCGGGTCATGGCGGAGGCGAGCCCGGACGGCGTCGCGATTACCGACCGCAGCGG